>JASFKQ010000265.1:0-4896 GCA_050118555.1 Lysobacterales bacterium | reverse complement strand
TCGTGCCGGAAAAGGTCCGGGACGTGGAGGCGGAGATTGCCTCGCTGGCCCAGATCATCGACCTGCCCGAAGACACGCTGGAGCGCTTCCAGGCGATCCGCAACCGCTACCGCGAATTCGACAGTGTTCCGATCAAGTTCAACCTCAGCGAGGAAGAGGTCGCCCGTTTCGCCGTCGACCGCCACCGTTTCCCCGGCGTCGATGTCGTTCCCTACCTGGCGCGCTACTACCCCTACCATGAACTGCTCACGCCCGTTTTGGGTTATGTGGGGCGCCTCGACGAATCGGACCTGGTGCGCGTCGACGCCGCCGACTACCGGGGCACCACCCACATCGGCAAGTCCGGCATCGAGCGCTACTACGAGACCCAGCTGCACGGCAAGAGCGGCATTGAAAAGATCGAAACGAATGCGGAGGGGCGCAAGCTCCGCGTCCTTCAGCGAGAACCACCGGTCCACGGCGACGATCTGGTGCTGTCCATCGACGTGCTCGTGCAGCAGGCCGCCTGGGACGCGTTGGGCGACCGGCCGGGCGCCGTCGTTGCCATCGATCCCACGGACGGATCGGTATTGGCCCTGGTGAGCAAACCGGCGTTCGACGGCAACCTGTTCGCCCGGGGAATGAGCAGCGACGAGTACCGCGCGATCCTGCGGGCGCCGGGACGCCCGCTGTTCAACCGCGCGCTGTTGGGCGGCTACGAGCCGGGCTCCACGCTGAAGCCGTTCGTGGGGCTTGCCGGGTTGGAACTGGGTGTCAGGGATGTGAACGACCGCGTGTACTCCACCGGGCGCTTCTACCTGCCCGGGCTCGACCGACCGTTCCGTGACTGGAAGAAAGGCGGCCACGGCTGGGTGAACATCTACGGGGCGCTCGAACAGTCGGTCAACACCTATTTTTACCAACTGGCGCTGGACCTCGGCATCGACCGCATGCACGACTACCTGGCGCAGTTCGGCTTCGGTGCCCCGACCGGCCTCGACCTCCTGGGCGAGGCGGTCGGCGTTCTGCCTTCGCGCGAGTGGAAACGGGGTCAGTTCGGCCAGCCCTGGTATCCGGGCGAGACGGTGATCGCGGGCATCGGGCAGGGTTTCAACGTCGTCACGCCGCTCCAGCTCGCCAACGCGGTTGCCACCCTTGCCAACGGCGGCACCCGTTACGAGCCCCGGCTGGTCTATGCCCGCAAGCACGACGGCAACCTGCAAGCCGTACGCGTGCAGGCGCCGGTGGCGCTGCAGATTCCGGTCCACGATAAGGCCAACTGGGGCATCATCCGCGAGGGTATGCGCCGGGTGGTCCATGGCGAGCACGGCACGGCGCGCGCGATCCGCCCCGACGGCGGATTCCAGATTGCCGGCAAGAGCGGTACCGCACAGGTCATTTCCCAGGAAGAAGGCGAGGAGATTGACGAGAACACCGCCCGCAGGTTCAAGCACCACGCCCTGTTCGTGGCGTTCGCGCCGTTCTCGCACCCCACGATCGCGGTGGCGGCGGTGCTGGAACACGGTGGCGGGGGTTCCCGGGAAGCGGCGCCGGTGGCGCGTGCCGTGATCGACGCCTGGATGGCGCAGCAGGTGCCGCAATGAGGCGCGTGTTGCCGGCATGGACGAAGTGGCCGCAGATCGACATCCCGCTGCTGGTGTCGCTGCTGTTGCTGATGGGGTTCGGCCTGCTCGTGCTGTACAGCGCTTCGGGCGAAGACACGCAGACCGTGCTCCGGCAGGGCGCGCGTATCGCCGTGGGTCTCGGCGCGATGCTCGTGCTGAGCCAGGTGCCGCCGCACATCCTGCGCATCTGGACGCCCTGGCTCTATGCGTTCGGCGTTGTGCTGCTGCTGGCGACCTGGTTCTTCGGGACCGGACGCAGCACCGCCCGCTGGCTCGATCTCGGCCTTTTCCGATTCCAGCCTTCCGAAGTCATGAAGCTGGCGGTGCCGATGATGATGGCCTGGTACCTGCATCCCCGGCAGCTGCCGCCCAGCGCACGCTCGGTGCTGATGTCGTTCGCCATTCTGGCGCTGCCCGCGTTCCTGATCGCCCGGCAGCCGGATCTCGGCACGGCGCTGATGGTCGCCGTCAGCGGCGCCTTCGCCCTGTTCCTGTCCGGCCTGCAGTGGCGCGTGATCTTCGGGCTGGCCGGCCTCGGCGCCCTCGCCGCGCCGGCCCTGTGGTTCGTAATGCACGATTACCAGCGCCAGCGTGTGCTCACCTTCCTGGACCCGGAGTCGGACCCGCTGGGCAGCGGTTGGAACATCATCCAGTCCAAGATCGCTGTCGGCTCCGGCGGGCTGCTGGGCAAGGGCTGGCTGCACGGCACGCAATCGCGCCTCGAGTTCATCCCGGAGCGCCACACCGATTTCATCCTGGCCGTATTGTCCGAGGAATTCGGACTGCTGGGCGTGCTGCTGTTGTTTGCGCTGTACCTGTTCATTGCCGGCCGCGGGCTGTACCTGGCCGGCACGGCCCGCAGCACCTATGCGCGGCTGCTGGCCGGCAGTCTCAGCCTGACTTTTTTCGTGTACTTGCTGGTCAACGCGGGCATGGTTTCGGGGCTGTTGCCGGTGGTGGGCGTGCCCCTGCCGCTGATCAGCTACGGTGGCACCTCGATTGTCACCCTGCTGGCCGGATTCGGCATCATGATGTCCGTTTACGGCCACCGTAACTTCATAAGATAGAGGAAAATCCGAATTGAGCGATGTTCGGGTTAAAATGCCCCCTGCGGAGAACGAAGAATCCATGAGCCGAATGAAAAGAATCCTGGTCATCCTCCTGGTGTCCATACTGAGCACGTCCTGCCAGGCTCAGCATCACCCGGGCGCGGAGGAGTTCGCAGCGCGCGCCGCCGCCGAGTACAACCTGGACCCGGAGGAGGTTCTGCTGGTGCTGCAGAACGCCCGATTCCAGAAGTCCATCGTGGATGCCATCAGCCGGCCGGCGGAGGCCAAGCCGTGGTTCGAGTATCGCCCGATATTCATCACCGAGAAACGCATTGCCGGCGGCGAGGAATTCTGGCGCAACCACGAGTTGCTGGTCAGCACGGCGGCGGAAGAGTACGGCGTGGATCCGCAGGTCATCGTGGCGATTATCGGGGTCGAGACCTTCTACGGCCGCATCATGGGCAGCTACCGCGTGCTGGACGCCCTGGCGACGCTGTCATTCCACTATCCCGACACAGGGAACGACCGCTCGGATTTCTTTTCCAAGGAACTGATGCAGTTTTTTCTGTTGGGAAGCGAGGAGGGCCTGCCGCTGCGCGAAGTCACGGGTTCATACGCCGGCGCGATGGGGATGGGCCAGTTCATGCCTAGCAGCTACCGCGAATACGCCGTGGACCTGGACGGGGACGGTCGGCGGGATTTGTGGAGCTCGATGGGCGATGTGATCGGCAGCGTGGCCAATTACCTTCACCGGCACGGCTGGCAGTATGGGCAGCCGGTCGCGGTGCCGGCCGAGGTGGCGCCGGATGCGAACATGGACCTCGTGGCCCGACGGGACTTCAAGCCGGGCCGGACGGTTTCCGAACTGGCCGAGGGCGGCTTCACGCCGCTCGATACGGTGCCCGGCGACCTGCCCGCCACCGTGGTGCGGCTCGAGGAAGAGGACCACGACAGCTACTGGATAACCTTCAACAACTTCTACGTAATCACCCGCTACAACCGCAGCCCGCTCTACGCGATGGCCGTGTTCGAACTCAGCGAGGCCGTCCGGGCCCGCCACGAGGAGCAGGAGCAGTGATACACCGGCTGCTTCCCTGGCTGGCCGTCGCGGCGCTGGCCGCGCTGCTGGCTTCCTGCGCGGGCGACAAATCGAAACAGGCCGAACCCGCGGACGGGCCTTCGCTGTCGGGCATCAGGGCGGAAGACGTCGCCGATGCCACGCCCCGTCCTGAGCCGTTGGCACGCTATGGCAACCAGTCGCCCTACGAAGTGTTCGGGCGCAAGTATTACGTATTACCCAGCAGCGAGGGCTACCACGAACGCGGCACCGCTTCCTGGTACGGCAGCAAGTTCCATGGGCGCCGGACGTCCAGCGGCGAGCCCTACGACATGCACCTGGCCACGGCCGCGCACAGGTCGCTGCCCCTGCCGACCTACGCGGAAGTCACCAATCTCGACAACGGCCGCAAGGTGATCGTGAAAATCAACGACCGCGGCCCATTCAAGGACGACAGGCTCATCGATCTCTCCTACGGAGCAGCGCTGCGGCTCGGAATGATTGGAACCGGCACGGCCCGAGTGGACGTGCGCGCCATCGACGTCGGCCACGCGAAAACCGTGGCGGCCGCGGCGCCTTCCGGCAGCGGCGACACCTGGTTGCAGGCCGGGGCTTTCTCCCGGCGCGAGGGCGCCGAGCAACTGGCCGGCCGCCTGCGCGGCGCGCGCCTGGCGCCGGTGACGATCAACGACTCCGGCGGCCTGTTCCGCGTATGGCTTGGTCCCTTCGACAGCGTAGCGGAGGTAGAATCGACCATAGACAAGGCCATCGAACTGGGTTTCGAACGCCCGCACAGAGTTAAACGCTGAGCCCGAACCCCTAGCCAAAACGGAATCCTGTATCCCGCATGAAAAGAACTCATTCAATCGCACTGATCTTCCTGTGCCTGGCGTCCGTCGCCTTCGCGCAGGTACCTACGCCCAACCCGACGCCGTCGCCGGGAGACTCCCAGCCACCGGTTCCGGCCCCGCCGCAACTCGGGGCGAACAGCTACATCCTGGAGGATTTCAACAGTGGGCGGGTGCTGGTCGAGCACAATGCGGACATGCGCGTGGAACCGGCCAGCATCACCAAGCTGATGACCGCCTACGTGGTGTTCGAGGAACTGGCGCAGGGCAACATCTCGCTGGACGAAACCGTTCCGGTCAGTGAGAAGGCATGGCGCACGGGCGGCTCGCGCATGTTC
>JASFKQ010000264.1:0-4907 GCA_050118555.1 Lysobacterales bacterium | reverse complement strand
CGGAGGAGACCCTGCGTCTCTGCCGTCCGGGCGATTTGCTCGTGTTCTGTTCGTCGACCCGCAACATGGATAGCCACTGGGAACTCATCAAGGGCTGGGGACAGGAGGTCCGGGACGGCCCTGTTCCGGGCTGATCCGGCGCACCTTCAGTGAATCAGGCGACGCTTCATGCGGCGCCGCCGGGATCAGTCAGCCTTGCCGAGCGCGTCCCGCCCATGGTCGGCCCAAAGGTCCAGCTTCGGGCCTGCCGGAACCACGCCGGTCGGGTTGATCATGTCATGGCTGACGTAATAGTGGTGCTTGATGTGGTACATGTCGATCGTGTCCGAGATGCCCTCGTGCTGGAACAGATCACGGGTGTAGGCCCAGAGATTCGGATAATCGACCAGGCGCCTGATGTTGCACTTGAAGTGGCCGAAGTACACGGGGTCGAAGCGGATCAGGGTGGTGAACAGGCGCCAGTCCGCCTCGGTGAGCCGGTCACCGAACAGGTAGCGTCGACCCGCCAGGCGGTGCTCCAGCCAGTCGAGGGTTTCGAACAGGGGCTCCACTTCCTCCTCGTAGGCCTCCTGCGAGGTGGCGAAGCCCGCCTTGTAGACGCCGTTGTTCACGCAGCCGTAGATGCGCGAATTGATCTCGTCGATCTGGTGGCGCAGGTCCTCGGGATAGTAGTCGCCCGGCAGTGCCCCCACCTCGTCGAACGCGCTGTTGAACATGCGGATGATCTCGGAGGATTCGTTGGAAACGATCGTCTCCTCCTTCGTGTCCCAGAGCACCGGCACCGTTACGCGGCCGGAGTAGCCGGGGTCGGCCGCCAGGTAGACCTCGTACAGGTAGCTGGCATTGTTGAAGGGGTCCGGAATTACGCCATCGTCGTCAGCGAAGGTCCAGCCGTGGTCGGCCATGTGCCAGTGCACCACCGACAGCCCGATCATCTCCTCCAGCCCCTTGAGGTGCCGGAATATCAGCGTGCGGTTGGCCCAGGGGCAGGCCAGCGAAACGTATAGGTGGTAACGGCCCGGTTCGGCCTCGAAGCCACCGCGCCCGCTGGGCCCCGGGCTGCCGTCAGGGGTCACCCAGTTGCGGAACTGCGCAGCGCTGCGCTTGAAGTGACCCTTGTGCGCCTTGGTGTCGTACCACTGATCTTTCCATTCGCCATGTACCAGAAGTCCCATGTCGTTTTCCTCTCAATGTGGATTGGCCGGGCCTCACGGCCCGGCATTTCAGAAGCGGTTATAGCGATAGTCGTCGAAAGCCTGGACAACTTCTTGCCGCGTGTTCATCACGAACGGGCCCCCACGGGCCACCGGCTCGCGCAGCGGACGCCCCGAAACCAACAGGAAGCGGGCGCCGGCCTGGGAGGCCCTGACCTGGACCCGATCGCCGGCTGACAGGATGCCCAGGTGTCTGCGTCGCAGCATGCGGGGATTCTCACCCACTTCGAGGTCGCCTTCGATGACGAACAGGAAAGTGTTGTCGTCCTGTTCCACGGCCTGTTCGAAGGAGCGCCCGGCGGGCAGCGTCACGTCCAGGTAGACGGGGTTCACGTAGTCGTTGGTGACGGCGCCGGTCGTGCCTTCGGCGGTCGCTCCGGCGATGACCCGGATTTCCGTTCCATCGTCCCGGCGTTCCAGCGGTACGCCCGTCGGCGGGTATTCCTGGTATGCCGGCGCGGACATTTTGGCGTGTGCGGGCAGGTTGACCCAGAGCTGGAAACCCATCAGCAAACCATCTTCCTGCTCCGGCATCTCGGAGTGGACGATGCCGCGGCCGGCTGTCATCCATTGCACGCCTCCCGGCTCGATAACGCCCTCGTTGCCGGCATTGTCCTTGTGGCGCATGCGGCCCGCGAGCAGATAGGTGACGGTTTCGAACCCCCGGTGTGGATGGCTGGGGAAGCCGCCGATGTAGTCCTGCGGCTGGTCTGACTCGAAACAGTCCAGCAACAGGAACGGATCCAGCATATCCAGTTGCGGCGTGCCGATGATCCGGGTCATGCGCACACCGTCGCCGTCCGTCGCCGGCATGCCGGGAGTCACCGTGCGCAGTTCCCGGATCGTGCCTTCGCCGGGGCCGCTCACGAGCCGCTCCGCGCGCGGTTGTCCACCGACCAGGGACCGGCGCCGTGCGAAACAATCATCAGGAAGGCGCCAGTGAGGGCAAGGTTCTTCATGAACTGGATGTACTGGGAGTGATCAGCAAAATTGCTGTGGAAGATCAGGCCGGAAACCAGGCAGAACCCGGCCAGCAGGAAGGCCGCCAGCCGCGTGTGCCAGCCCAGGGTAATGGCCAGTCCGCCGAGCAACTCGACGGCGATCACGAACGGCAGCAGCATTCCGGGCACGCCGACGGACTCCATGTAGGCCTGGGTGCCCGCGTAGCCGGTGATCTTGCCGATGCCCGCGCTGATGAAAATGAGCGAGATCAGGATGCGGCCGACCGGGGCGGCCAGGATCTGAAAAGTATTCATTTCGTTCTCCTTCGAAAACGGTGTTCGTGTAATGGTTCGCATCGTAACTGTTGCTGATTGGGGATAAAACAGTGGATAAGGCAAAAGATAGTTCTGTAAAATGGAACAATGAGCCAGCTCGAAGAAATGGTCGCGTTCGTCCGTGTGGTGGAGGCCGGCTCCATCAGCGGCGCCGCGGATCAACTCGGCATCGCGAAGTCCGGCGTCAGCCGTCGCCTGGCGGACCTCGAGCAACGGCTCGGTGTGCGGTTGATCAACCGGACCACGCGGCGTTCCAGTCTGACCGAAGTCGGCCGGCGGTATTACGAAGGCGCCGTACAGCTGTTGTCCGACGTATCGGAACTCGACGCGTCGGTCGCTGACAGCGAATGCGCCCTGCAGGGAGGCCTGCGCCTGGCGGCGCCCCTCTCTTTCGGCCTCGAACACTTGGCGCCCGCCATCGAAGCCTTCATGCGCGTCCATTCCGGTGTCCTGATCGACATCGACTTTTCCGACCGCCAGGTCGACCTCGTCGCCCAGGGCGTCGACCTGGCCGTGCGCATTGCCGAACTGCGCGATTCCAGCCTCAAGGCGCGCCGCATCTGCCCCATCCGGCTGGTGCTGGTTGCGAGCCCCGCGTACCTGGAGCGCCGCGGCACGCCGGAGTCACCGGACGATCTGCGCAAGCACGATATCCTCCAGTACGACATCGGAGGGGGGCACGTGTTGAAATTGAAGGATCACGGCAACGAAATCAGCGTGCCGACTTCACCGCGCCTGGTCGCCAACAACGGTGAGTTCCTTCGCGACATGGCCATCGCCGGTCACGGGATTGTGCTCACGCCGTCCTTCATTGCCTGGCAGGCGCTCGCCATGGGCGATCTGGTGCCGCTGATGCGGGAGCACTGGCCCGAGCCCCTGAGCGCCTACGCGGTATACCCCCAAACGCGCTACCTCTCGAATCGGGCGAGAACCTTCATCGATTTCCTGGCTGAGCGCTTCGGCGAAAATCCTTACTGGGACCAGTGAGGTCACGTGGGAGCAGGCATGCCTGCGATTGGGCTGGCCCGCCCGGTGGGTTCCTCCGGACTGGTTGTCCATGATCTATAATGCGTCGCATGCTCAGGAAGATCGCAATCCTTCTGTTCGTCGGGTTCAGCGTCGGCGCTCCCGCCACTGCATCCGCAGAAGAACTGGTCGCGAAGTTCACCGGCGATCGCTCGATGCAGACGCGGGACTTCGAAATCGAAGAAGGTCCCTGGCTGATCGACTGGATCGTCAACAGTGATTATCCCCAAGCCATGGGCGTTGGCGTGGCGCTGGTCAATGCGAAAAACGGCGCGCATCTGGGCAAGGTGGTAGCGAGCAAGGTGCCCGGCAACGGGGTGCGATTGCTGAACGACGGGGGCGTGTTCTACTTCAAGATCGACTCGACCGTGGCTTATTGGACCATCAAGGTGATCAAGCTCACCCCCGAAGAAGCGGAGCTCTACACGCCGAAAACCACGGACGGCATTCGCTGACGACCTCTTCGACCGTGTCAACCGGCCCTGGCGACGGCTTGGATAGCGACGCAGCCCGAATCCTTCGAAATCGCGTTGCAGAGCCCGGAGATGCGCCTCGACCCGTCAGCCTGGCCTATAATCGGCCACCTGTACTTCGAAACAGGGGGTCATACGAGGGTGCACGGCAGCCATACATCACAAATATCGTGGCTCGGACCGGCCACAATATGAACGTCGGCATCGTCGCCTTGCTGGTCGTCGCCATTGCCGACATCGCCCAGGCAGGGAACGATCGGATGCTGGCGCCGCTGAAGGGCAGCCCGAAGTTCGACCAGATGCTTTATGACATCGGGCTCAGGTAACGCCCGGGCCGGGAAACCCGGCCGATGAATCTCTTCGCCGTCGGCATGCTGGTCAGCATCCTCGTCTACCTGGTGGTGGGCAACTACGCCGGCCGCAGGGTAAAACACCTCGAAGACTATTTCGTGGCTGGACGCCAGGCGCCGACCCTGCTGATCGTCGGCACCCTGGTGGCCAGCCTGATGAGCACCAACGCGTTCATGGGCGAATCCGGCATAGCGTATTCCGGCTTTCCCGCCATAATCATCCTATTGACGGCGGTGAACTGTATCGGCTACGTGGCTGGCGGGCTGTGGTTCGGCCGCTTCCTGCGGCGCAGCCGGGCCCTGACGTTACCCGAATACTTTGGTCACCGATTCGACAGTCGACGGGTGCAGACCGTGGCCGGGCTCACCGTCATCCTGGGTTGCACGGCCTATCTCGTGATGGTGACCCAGGGGGCGGCCACCATCGTCAGCAACGTGACCGGCCTGCCGTTCGGCGCGACCCTGATCATTGCCTGGCTGGGCTATACACTGTTCACGCTGTACTCCGGCTCGCGCGGCGTGATCCTGACCGACACGCTGATGTTCCTGCTGTTCGGTGCGGTTGCT
>JASFKQ010000263.1:0-4918 GCA_050118555.1 Lysobacterales bacterium | reverse complement strand
ACAGCCAGAGCCGACCAACGAGTAAGAAAGGTTCTGGTTGAAACTATTGTAAATGAAGGCGATGAAGTACTGGATTGCGGTTCTGGTACCGGAACGACCGGCATCCTGGCGGCCAGGAAGGTGGGCCCGCTTGGCAAGGTGACATTTTTCGATCTGAGTGAAGACATGCTCAGTGTGGCGCGAGAGAAAGTGACTCGGGAAAATCTCCAGGACAGGGTGACCTTCAAAACAGGGGACCTGGTTCACCTGCCGTTTGATGACAACTGCTTCGACGTGGTGCTGTCAACGTATAGCCTGTGCCCCGTGTACGATCCGGTACAAGGAGCTCTGGAACTTTACCGGGTGACGAGGCCCGGGGGTAGATTGGGTATTGCGCATTCAGCAGAGCCGCAGAATCCGCTGCTGAGGCGCCTGGCCGACGCGGTTGAAGCCGTTGCGTGGCGCCTGCCCTGGCTGTCGATGGGCTGCCGGTCCGTCGATGTTCTTGGCGCCCTGCAGAACGCGGGTGGAAAGGTCCTTCTGACCAGACATTTCGGCGTTCCGCTTTGGCCCTTTCTGCTGATTATCGTCGAGAAACCCGCAGGTTGACGGAGCCGACCATTCGGCCGTGAAGCTCCGGCTCCTGCCTGTGCGCCTTACCGGGCGCCCCTGCATATATCCTCAGGGACCCTCATCGGGATACTGCGCCTGCGGGTCGAACGGGTTCCATAAATTAACGTTCGCCTTGTCGCAATTGACCGGGGGGCTGTCCGGGTTGTTCGGATTCTCGCGCGGTTCGGTCCACTTGGTGAACTCGCCGGGATGATCGTCGATGTAGTGGGCCGCCTGATCCAGTTCTTCCTCGCTCAGGGCCAGTGAGAGACTGGGCAGCCAGCCCATCTCGAGACTACCGTTCGCGATGCCGGGGGTGTCGAACGAGACGGTGCCGTTGTCGTCATGGCAGCCCTTGCAGGAGGTCGAACCGCCGTTCAATGGACATTCGCCAGGAGCATAGGGATTGCCGCAGGTACTCTCGTCGGGGTCGGCGTCGGTGCACATGACGAAGCGGTTCCAGGGCGGCGCCAGGTTCACGGGGCGGTCGACACCATTGCCCACCACGCAACTCTGGCTGTAGAACCACTGCAGGTCGGCGCCGCTCTTGGTGTGGATGTCGGTGATGATCGCCGGAACCCAGAATGTCGCCCACCAGAAATAGCCTTCCGGCCGAGATCCGTAATCGTGCAGTGTGGAGATCGCCAGATGCAGGCCCACCAGGTAGTGGCGTTCCATCTGGCAATTGGGTTCATCCTCCGGGCACGGTGGTATGTAGCTATACAGCCCGTTGGTGCTCACGCTGGATGGAAGGTTGGATTCCGCGATGAAAAACGTCTTGACGACCCGCCGGCCCGCATCGATTTTGGGCATCCAGTTTCCCTCGAACCCAAAGCAGTAACTCTTGCGCAGCGCCCAGACACGCGGATCGGAGTACCCCATGTCTGACAGCCGGTGATAGGCCTCGGGTTCGAACAGGATGTGCTTGGAAGTCACTGACTGCTGATCGGGGTCGATGGTCCACGGCGTGTAGGGCGGCCAGATCAGCATGGACGTCAGCGGCCTCCAGGAGGCGAATTTGGGATGCCCGATATAGCCCGGGACGGGTGGGTCGAAGCTCTCTTCGTCCATGGTCTGGACGATGTCCTGGAAGTTGCACCATGCCGCTCGCCGGGGGTCGTCCTTGTGGCTGACGAAACCGCCGTCGCACTCGACCGGCGGCGGGTTGTTGGCCTTGATAATCACGCCGCCGACAAGGTCAGGCGGCGGCGCCTGCCATTCGTTCGGGCCGGGCACGATCGGCTCCGGCTTCGGCGGCGGCGGAAAACACGGCGCCAGAATGAGCTTTTCCGCTAACGGCTGGGCCTCGACGTCCAACTCGCAATCACAGGGCGTTGTCGGCAGATAGCCGCCATTCATCGCGGCGGTCATCTGCACTGCCAGCGACTCGAGCCCGTGGGCATAACTGTCTTCGCCGCCTGTCGGAGCACGGAAGCTCATGCGCAGCTCGCGTGAACCCTGTGAGAGGCCATCCAACCAGGGCATGAAGGCTGAGGCCTGTATGTCGTACAGGCGCCCCGGTTGCCAGTCCGCCCTGGGAATGCTGATTTCGATATGGCCGTCCCGGCTCACGCGGGAAGCGAATGCCGGCCCGTCGGCAGCGCCGGCCTGGAACTCATAGCAGAACTTTCTTGAATCCTCGCGGGCCAGCCAGCCGCCGCCGACACGCAGGGGGCTCTCCTGTGACTGTGATTTCACATCGATGATGCGGGCGCACCGGTATCCGTCTTCCGGAACCTGGCCGACGCGAACCCTGAGCGAATTCCGGTCGCCGCCCAGCACGCGCGTACGCACGTCTCCGAACCAGATGGCCAGCTCGGAAGGTGGCGGCAAGTCCTTGCCGGTGAGATCGATCACATCGCCTTGCATCAATGGGCGTTTTCGCCCGAGCCTTTCCGGCCGGGACGAGCGGATTTCCGGCGCAGCCGGCGCGCCGCAGGTTTGTGCGCCCTCGACATATCCGGGCTCCGGAAACGGCCAGGCCGGCGGCCTGCCGGTGCCGGCCAGCCAGGCCTGCAGTGCGGCCTCGTCGGCGAGGTTCGTATAGCCGTCGCCATTGACATCGCCGGCGCCGGGGCATGCGGGGACCTGTCCCCGCCGCAGCCAGGCCGTCAGCGCCCGCAGGTCGGTGAAGTCCACCTTGCCGTCCAGGTTGGCGTCGCCGCGCGTGAAAGGCTGGCCGATGGCGGCGATTTCCACGACCAGGGGGGCCTGGGACGCCGGTCCGAACAGCTTGATCTGCCCGTAATTGACGCCCCCGTCCGGGGCTGCTGGCTGGACCAGGAGCTGTCTTTCAGTCTGCTCCAGGATGGCTGCGCGGTTGCCGAATGCGCGGACTTCACTCCAGCTATCCATGTTTTCGCCGACCAGCGCGAACGGCGACGGGCCCAGCAGGGGATCGCCATCCGTGCAATCCAGCTTAGAAACTTTGGGTATGTCTAGTTCGGGCCGTTCGAAATGGGCCCAGCGCAGGTGCTGGGCGTCACCGGAGAACTGCAGCATGCCGATGCGCACCTCGTTGGCGAGTTGTCCGCCCGAGACATCCGCGGTGAGTTGATTGGTGACAACGTTCCCCTCGATGAAGCCGCTGGACAGTACGCCGCTGCTGCGGCTGACGTACAGGCGCAGCGGCAGGTTGACGGCGAGTGCCGCCGGCTCGGGGTCCGCTGTCTCGTCTTGCTGGCTGCGCAGCGAGGAATGTAGCCAGCCGGTGGTGGCGTCCAGATGGTCGGCCTCCACCCAGACCAGCAGCCGTGGCGCGGTGACGAGATTGAGCCCGGTCAGCGTGACCGCCAAACCGCCCGAGCCCCCCGAAGTCAGGCTTTCAAGGGTCACTTGCAGTTCGAAGTCGCCGCTGGCCGACTGCACCAGCATGCGATTGCTGTCCATCTCCGCGCCGGGGCCTGGCGCCGTCGAGCAGATATCAAAGCCGCCCGCGCCATCCTCCGACGCGCCGCCGTCCACGAAATTGCTGGTGATGACATTGAGCCAGGGCACCAGGCTGTTGTCCGCCACGCACTCCCGAGGCTGAGCCAGTACGGGTTGTGATATGGAGAGCGCAACACAGATTGTCAGCAGAAGGCTTCCCTTGCTGGGCAGGTGTCCCATCGCTAATCCTTTGTTTGAGCGGGTCGTTCTTGAATAATAGTCAAACTTGGAATGATTTGCCGGGATCGCTCGGGTCGGGCCATGCCTTTGGCAATGGCTGGCCGGGTGATGTAGCGGCACAAGCGTTCCAGGCGGCCACGTTGATGAGCCTCACATACACTGGCAGCATGCAGCGAAAAACCCGCCACCCTGGCTACCGGGGGAGGTTGGGTTTCTGTACCCGCGGCGGCACGCTGTACAAGGTCAAGGCTTTGCGGCCGGCGTGCGGGCCGATGGCGATGCGGTAGTTGATTGAGGCAGCCTGCAGGTGGTCGAGGCTGGAGCCGGGCTCCAGGTCAAAATATGGACAGGCTGGATCGGCGATCAATAGCCCAGGGCGGACATGGCCACAAGTTCGCACATTGAAGCGTTTCCCTGCTGCAACCGTTGAAGTTCATTCTAGGCCGGGAAGTCCCCTGCCGCACTCCCGAAATACGGCGAGCAGAGGCCCTTTCGTGAGAAGACCCGTTCGATCGAAGAAGGCAGGCGGTGATCGGCGTGGTGATGATCACCGCCTGGCAATTTGTGGACGTACGGCTCTGCAATGCAAGCAACCGCCCATGGCGGCTGGCTGCCGCGCTCCGGACAGGTGTGGCGCCCGGTAACTACCTGAGCTTCAACTGGGTTTTCTTCTTGTCCGCCATGAATTTGTTGATGTCCTTCATGGCGCCGTCAAGGTTGCGTGCCAGCTTGTTGAAGTCCGAGTAGCTCTTCACGGTGGCGCGCTGGTAGATCATGGACTGCTGATCCATCTCAACCGAAGTGGTTACCGTTAGCGAGGAATGTTCCTTCAGCAGCGACTCGACGGCTTTCTTGTCCATTGCCCCCATGTCGACGGTGCTGCCATCCGGCAGTGCGCCTTCGATCCTGGGCGCGATGCGCTGGACATTGGCCATGTTGTAGGTCGCGCTCTTGTACACGACGGTCTTGTCAGTCGTGTAGACCTTGGTGCTGCCGCAGCCGGCCAAAGCGACTGCCAACGCTGCCATGACCAGGAGAGCGAGGAGTGATCGAAACCCGTGCCGGGGGTGTTGATTCGATTTGTGAATGGTTGACATAGTCGAGTGCTCCTGATGTATTGGCGTTCGAGTATCGTAATCCCGGCATTTATCGAACGACAACTAAACGCGGGGTGTTTTCGCGATCTGGATCACAAGGCGAACCACGGCGCGCCGCCCTC
>JASFKQ010000262.1:0-4957 GCA_050118555.1 Lysobacterales bacterium | reverse complement strand
CAGCGGGTCGATGTGCAGCAGTTTTTCCTCGTACTCCAACGCCTTCTGATAGTCGCCCGATTCCGTGGCGGCGACCGCCATCCAGGCCAGCACCTGCGAATGGTTGGGATTGATTTTCAGCGCCTGTTCGAAGTACGACAGGGTCTCGGGGGTGGCGCCCACGTCCCACAGCACGAAGCCGGCGGCGGCCTGCGATTCGGCCAGGGTGGGGTCGAGCGCCATGGCGCGGTCGGCGTGCGGAGTGGCCAGCGCAGCGGCCTCTTCGAAGGTGTAGTCGCCGTACTGGTTGTTGACCAGCAGCATGTAGGCGAAGGCCAGCTCGGCATGCGCCAGCGCGAACTCCGGGTCGATCTGCACGGCGTTCCCGAATTCGGCCACGGCGGCTTCAAGCGACGGCTTGGTGCGCTGCAGCAGAAGGTGGTGGCCGCGCAGGAAGGCCTCGTAGGCCTCGGGGTTGCTGGTCTGCCGGTTGACCACCGAGGCGGCCGAGCGGTCCTCCAGGTCGAGGTGGCCTTTCAGCTCGTTGACGATGGCCAGGGAGATTTCGTCCTGGATGGCGAAGATGTCGTCGAGTTCCCGGTCGTAGGTCGCAGACCACAGGTGGCTGTCGCTGGCCGCCTCGATCAACTGCGCCGTGATCCGCACCTTGTTGCCGGATTTGCGCACCGAGCCTTCCAGCACGTTGGCGACGCCCAGCTGCGCGGCCACGGTCGGGATGTCGATCGCCTCGCCCTTGAAGACGAAGGCGGACGAGCGCGAGGTGACGTGCAGATCCGGGATCTGGGCCAGGGCGTTGAGGATCTCCTCGGAGATGCCGTCGGAGAAATACTCCTGGTCCTGGTCCGCGCTCATGTTGACGAAGGGCAGCACCGCGATGGATTGCTTCGCGGGCGGCGGGGCGGACGGCTTCTCCGCCGGCGCCTCGACCGGGCTGTCGGCGACCGCTGCGATCGCTTCCTGCGGCGGCGGCACAGCGTCTTCGCGCGAAAGCACGAACTTGTCCGCCACGAAATAGCCCAGCGCCAGCACCAGCACGGCGATGATGGTGGAATCCAGTTTGCGCCCGGTCTGGCGCGTGATGGACTGGCTGCGATCGACCTCGACCTCGCGCTTGAGGCCCTCCGGGGTCAGCTCGAACACCCAGGCGAAGAGCAGGGCGAAGGGAACACCCGCCGCCAGCAGGATCAGCACCGTTTTCATCACCCAGGCGGGCGCGCCGAAGCTCTCCATGAAGAGCTGCAGCACCTGCGCCACCAGCCACGCGACCACGATGTAGGCGATGCCCACCCTGATCACGTTGCGCCGTTTGAGTTCGCTGAGTAGGGACACGATCGCCTGTTCGTCCGTCGGATGACCGCACAAGGTTAGCCGTTCGCCGGGTATATGCCAATGACAATCCTACAGAAGATCACAGCACACTCGGACATACTGAATGAGCGCGGCTTGCTACAACGACCTCATGAGCCCGACGGTTTTCAGGGAGGCCGGCTATCGCTTCTTCTTTTTCTCCAGGGAAGAAGCCCGCCCCCATGTTCATGTTGTATCGGGCGCAGGCGAAGCAAAGTTCTGGCTGGAGCCTGAAATAAGGCTGGCAAGGAACTATCATTACTCACGACACGAACTGCGAAACATCGCATCCATCATTGAGGTCCACCACCATGAGCTCCTCAGGGCCTGGCAGGAACACTTCGGAAGTTGAGGTTACGAACATTTCGGTCCACGGCCTTTGGCTGCTGGTACGGGGCCGGGAACTGTTCCTGCCGTATGCGGATTTTCCGTGGTTCAGCGATCAGCCGCTGAAGTCGGTGCTGAAGGTGGAAGAGCCGTCACCCAACCATTTCCATTGGCCGGACATCGACGTGGACCTGACCCTGGAAATGATCGAGCACCCCGAGCGATTCCCGTTGACGGCCGGGGCCGGGTAGACGGCGGAGCATGGCTTTCCGCTAGCGGGTTTGTTGCTGGCGGTGAAGCCGGCGGCGTTGCTTGTCCGAGCCGGAGGTATGGGCTTGGCCCCTGTCAGATGCTCTTCAAGAAAATCGCGAACAACGTTCGCTCCTACAGTTGGCTTTGGCGCGTCGATAACGTGGCGCCCCACCGCGAATCAAAATCCCGCACTAAACTGAAGACGTAAACGTTTCCCCAAACCCGCGCGTCTACCTGGAACAGAATCGACGCCAAACGAGGTAATCCCCCCATGAAATTCCTCCCCGCCCTGCTCGCCCTGCTGTTCGCCCTGCCGCTGCAGGCCGACGAGACGACGCCCGTGCTGGTACTCGGCACCTTCCATTTCAGCAACCCCGGACTGGACGTGGTGAAGCAGGAAGATTTCGACGTGATGTCGCCGGAGTCGCAGGCCTATCTTGAGGCCCTCAGCCAGCGGCTGGCGGGGTTCCGGCCGACGCGGGTGCTGCTGGAATTTGTGCCGGCGGACGACGAAAAGATCAACGAGCGGTACCGGGCCTACCTGGCCGACGAGTTCGAGCTGCCGGTCAACGAGATCTATCAACTGGGCTTCCGCGTCGCGAAACGGGCCGGTAACGAGCGGGTGTATCCCTTCGATAACCGGGACGTGGAATGGCAGTCGGAGGCAATGTTCGAGTACGCCAAGGCCCACGACTCGCCGGAAATGGCGGCCTTCAACGAAATCATCGGGAAGTTCACGAAGGAGGATGCCGAGGCGCGCGCGACGCTGTCGCTGCGCGGCTTGCTGCTGCGCACCAACGACCCGCAACTCGACCGCATCAACATGGACCTGTACCTGGCCACCAACGCCATCGGCGCCGGTGACGGCTACGTGGGCGCGCAGTCTACCAGCAGTTGGTGGGCGCGCAACTTCCGTATGTATGCCAATCTGCAGCAACTGGCGGGCCCCGATCAGCGTGTGATCGTGATCGCCGGCCAGGGACACACGGCCATCCTCAAGCAGTTGCTGGCCATCGACCGCCGGCTGAAGCTGGTGGAGGTGCAGGATTTTCTCTAGCTCGCTGACTGGCCGTCAGGATCGGACCGGCCCTGACGCAGGGCACCTCGTCGTCTTCAAACTTCCTCCATAATTGGGGTTCAGGATAGAAATCGTCGGAATGTGCCGACGTTGATCGGGTGGCCTCGCGCCATCAGGAAACCCACCATGAAACACCACACCGCGAAATACCTCAGTCTGTTCGCGCTGGCGCTCGCGTTCGCGACCGCGCCCCTCGCTGCGAAGCAGAACCAACAGGGCCAGCCGCAGTCCCGCCAGCAGGCGCAACAGCAGCAACAGCTGCCGCAGGGGCAGCAGGAGCAGATCCGCAACCGCGAGCGCATCCACACCCCGAATGCGGCCGGCCCCGCTCAGAACCCGCAAGACCGGCCGCAGAAAGGCAAGAGCAAGGGCCCGGGCGAAGGCTATGGCAAAGGACCCGTGGGCACCCAGCAGCAGGGCAAGGGAGCCGCCCAGCAAAAAGGCCAGGGTGTCGCTCAAGGGCAGGGCAAGGGTGCCATGAAGCAACAGGGCAAGGCCACCCAACAGCAGGACCAGGACGACTCGGACGACGGCAACGGCTGAAGCGGACACCGCCCCTTCCGGGATTTGGTCAATTCCATTGAAACGGTCACTAAACGGACCGACGGGGGCTTGAGTTCAAATTGCAGCGGGTATCATGCACCCCATGAAAGTCACTGCACTTGTTGGCAACACCCCCATAGTGGAGTTACGCCACGTCGTGCCCGAAGGTTGCGCGCGGGTGCTGGTCAAACTCGAGAGTCACAACCCGACCGGCAGCATGAAGGACCGTATGGCGCTCGCCGTCGTCGAGGGCGCTCTGGATTCGGGTCGTCTGACCCCCTCCGGAACGCTGGTCGAATACAGCGGCGGCAGCACCGGAACCTCGCTCGCGTTCGTTTGTGCGGCCCTGGGCATTCCCATTACGGTCGTCACCTCGGATGCGTTCAGCCAGGAGAAGCGCGACCACATGAGGGCGCTTGGCGCGACCGTCGTCGAGATTCCGAGCGAGGGCGGCAAAACCACCCGGAAGCTGATCGAAAGCATGATCGCCAAGGCCACGGAACTCAGCGGCGTACCTGGCGGATTCTGCGCGGATCAGTTCAATAATCCGGATGCGGCCGCGGGGTACGCCCCCATGGCATCGGAGCTGTCGGAGCAATCTGCCGGCGAGATCGACGCGTTCGTGCAGTCGGTGGGCACCGCCCAGTGCATCAGCGGCGCGGCGAGCGTTCTCCGTGCGCATCATCCAGGTATCTGGATCGCGGCCGTGGAACCGTCGGAATCCCCGGTCTTGAGCGGCGGCGAGTCCGGCGCCCACGAAATTGAGGGTATTGGTCCGGGCTTTGTGCCGCCCGCCTGGCGCACGGACCTGGCGGATGAAGTCCTGCAGGTGTCGACGGCCGATGCCAAAGCCATGGCGAGGCGGTTGGCCAGGGAAGAGGCGTTATTCGGCGGCACGTCGTCAGGGGCAAACGTGGTTGCCGCCATCCGTATCGCCCAACGTCTCGGACCAGGCCACACGGTCGCGACGTTGTTGTGCGACTCCGGGCTCAAATACCTTTCCACCGACCTCTACTCGGGCCGCTGAAAGAATCAAAGGGGCCGGATACCTTTCTTCAAAATGGTATCCGGCCCTTTTCCCGTTTCTGAGCGGCAGTTTTTACTCTGACCCCAATTATGCATTCTGTCAAAATCGTATCCGGCCCCTCTCCTGACCGACAGCCAACCAGGCCGTCACTTCCTCTTGCAGTCGCTCTGCCTCTTTCACGCACTGCTTGAACGATCCCTCGTCGATATTTTCACCGGTGTAAGCGACCAGATTGCGTTTCCGCCGCAGGGTATCGAGCATTGCAAGTCGCCCGCCAGGCAAGCCGATGGTTTTTGGCAGCGACTGCAGAACCGTCATGTGGTGGCCGGGCTGATTCGTATCGGGCCGGTAACCGTTTGCCATCAGTGTAGCGAGGGCGGCTT
>JASFKQ010000261.1:0-4979 GCA_050118555.1 Lysobacterales bacterium | reverse complement strand
CGAATCCGCGTCGGCAAGCGCCTTCATGGCCCGGCCCGGGTTATCGATGTCGAATTCCGGCTCGATGCCCCACAGAAGGTAAGCACGACGCGGATCCCGCAGCATTCGCGCCGCATCCATTCCGGGCTCCACCGCTGCGCCTCCCGGGCCACGGTGCGGCACGGCGCCTGCGCGCCAGGCGCCCGCGCTGTTGGCGCCGTGGGTCAGTTGGTTGAGAGCGCAGCCCGTGGCATCCGCGACGTAGCGGGACAGAGCCCGTATCCAGGCGGCGTCCGGGTGGCTCGCGGAGAACTGGCCCAGCAACAACAGGCCGCGTTCGGCGTCGTTCAGCTGCCCGGCCAGGGCTTCGTACGATTCGGCGCCCTGAGCGCTGTCCAGCGCGTCCCTGAGCGCGTCCGGCGCGGTGCGGCCCGTCACTTTCCGTACGGCCGCGGCGAGCGCTGCCACTTCCCGCACCAGGCGCTGGGGAGCGACGACCGTCTTTCGGGTCAGGTCGAAGGTGAACGGCCAGTCCAGCGGATTGATGGCCGCGACCTTCCCGCCGTTGCGCCAGGCCTGGCGCACGCGGTGGCCGATAATCGGCGCCTCGCTCCGGGGGTTGCAGCCCAACAACAGGATCACGTCGCGGGAATCGATATCCGCGATGCGGGCCTCGAAGGCCGGGCTCTCCGGTTGCGCCTTGTCGTCCGAGAAATCCTGCTGGCGAAGACGGTGGTCGATGTTTCCACACCCCAGTCCCCGGGCCAGTTGCTGCGCCAGGTAGTATTCCTCGGTCGTCGCGGACGGGGACAGGAGGAACCCGAGCTGTTCGGGACCGGCCTTATCCACTGCGCCCTGCAACGCCTCCACGGCAGCCGACAGCGCCTCGTCCCAGGAGACGGCTTTCCAGCTACCGTCTTTCTTGAGCTGTGGCGCCGTGACGCGGTCGTCCGCGTACAGACCGAAGTGGCTGAAACGGTCCCGGTCCGAGAGCCAGGACTCGTTGGTCGCCTCATGCTCGCGAGGCACGCTGCGCATTATGCGGTCCCGTTGCACATGGTAGAAGAGGCGCGAAGCCACGCCGTCATGCAGGCCGATGCCCGGTCGTGCCAGCAGTTCCCAGGCGCGCGCGGAGTAACGGAATGGCTTGTTGGTCAGCGCCCCTACCGGACACAGGTCGATGATGTTGCCGGAAAGCTCGGAATCGATGCTCGTCTCCACGGCGGTGCCGATTTCCAGCTTGTCGCCGCGGCCGGTGCCGCCCATCTCACAGGTCCCGGCGATCTCCTCCAGGAATCGTATGCAGCGCGTGCAATGGATGCAGCGGGTCATGTCGGTCTGCACCAGCGGCCCGACATTCTTGTCTTTCACGACCCGCTTGCGTTCAGTGAAGCGGGAGACCGAGCGGCCATAGCCCATCGCCAGGTCCTGCAGTTCGCACTCGCCGCCCTGGTCGCAGATCGGGCAGTCCAGCGGGTGGTTGATCAGCAGGAACTCCATTACGCCGTGCTGGGCGTCGATGGCCCGGCGCGAGTCCGTGTATATCTTCATGCCTTCCATCACCGGCGTCGCGCAGGCGGGAACCGGCTTGGGCATCTTCTCCACGTCCACCAGGCACATGCGGCAGTTGGCGGCAATGCTGAGTTTCGGGTGGTAACAGAACCGGGGAATCTCGATGCCGGCGCGATCCGTCGCCTCGATGATCATCGAGCCCTTGGGCGCCTGAAGCGCCACGCCGTTGACCTCGATGTTGACCATGTCCACGGCCTGTTGCACGGTTTTCTCTGTGGCGCTCATGCGGCCAGCCCCTGTTGTTCCTCGACCATCGAACGGCCGTTCCTGATGTAATACTCGAACTCGTCCCAGTAGTGGCGCAGGAATCCCTGCACCGGCCAGGCCGCGGCCTCGCCGAACGCACAGATCGTGTGCCCTTCGATCTGGCCCGCCGCCGAGCGCAGCAATTCGAGGTCGCCCTCGCGGCCTTCACCGGCCACGATGCGCTTGAGCATGCGGTGCATCCACCCGGTGCCCTCGCGGCACGGCGTGCACTGCCCGCAGGATTCCAGGTGGTAGAACTGCGAGATGCGCTCGCAGGCCCGCACCATGCAGGTCGTTTCGTCCATCACGATGACGGCGCCCGACCCCAGGCCGGAACCGGCCTTGCTCAGGGAGTCGAAATCCATGGTGCAGTCCATGATGATATCGGCCGGCAACACGGGCATGGACGAACCGCCCGGGATCACGCCCTTGAGCTTGCGCCCGTCCCGCATGCCGCCCGCCATTTCCAGCAACTCCGCGAACGGCGTTCCCAGGGGCATCTCGTAGTTTCCGGGCCGGGCCACGTGCCCCGATACGGAAAAGCACTTCGGCCCACCGTTGTTGGGCTTGCCGATATTCAGAAACCACTGCGCACCGTTGCGCATGATCGCCGGCACAGACGCGAGCGTCTCGGTGTTGTTGACCGTGCTGGGCTGGCCGTAGAGCCCGAAATTGGCCGGGAACGGGGGCTTGAAGCGCGGTTGTCCCTTCTTCCCCTCCAGCGACTCCATCAGCGCCGTTTCCTCGCCGCATATGTAGGCGCCCGCTCCAAGCACGGTATGGATGTTCATGTCGACGCCCGAACCCTGGATGTTCTCGCCCAGCAACCCGGCTTCGTAAGCCTCCTTCAGGGCGTGTTCGAAGCGCTCGAACGGCTCGTGGTGGAATTCCCCGCGCAGGTAGTTATAGCCCACGGTTGCGCCCATCGCGTAGCCGGCGATCGCCATACCCTCGATGACCGCGTGCGGGTTGTAGCGCAGGATATCGCGGTCATGGCAGGTGCCGGGCTCCGACTCGTCGGAATTGCACAGGATGTACTTCTGCATCGGTGCCGAACGCGGCATGAAGCTCCACTTCAGGCCGGTGGGAAAGCCCGCGCCCCCGCGCCCGCGGAGGGCGGATTCCTTCACCGCGGCGATGATGTCTTCCTGCGGGGTCTTTTCCTCCAGGATCTTGCGCCAGGCCTTGTAGCCGTCGACCGACTGGTACGTCTCCAGCGACCACGGGGAATCCGAGTCCAGCGTTGTGAATACGACGTTGTGTTCAGCCATGGCCCGCTACTCCAGCCCGTCCAGAAGGGCATCCAGTTTCTGGATGTCCAGGTTTTCATGGTAGTGGCCGTCAACCACCATCATGGGCGCCCCACAGCAACCGGCGAGGCATTCTTCCTCGCGGACCAGCGTCACACGCCCGTCCGGCGTGGTTTCGCCGAGTTTCACGCCCAGTTTGCCTTCCGCGTGCGCCACGATCTCCTCGGCGCCCCGCAGCCAGCACGAGATATTGGTGCAGATATTGACCTTGTGGCGGCCGACCGGCTCGGTGAAGAACATCGAGTAGAAGGACACGACCTCGTGCGCCCAGACGTGTGGCAGCTCCAGGTAGTCCGCCACTGCCTCGGTCAGTTCGCGCGTGATCCATCCGCCGTTCTGCGCTTGTGCCGCGATCAGCGACTGGATCAGGGCCGAACGCTTTTTGTCCGGAGGGAACTTCGCGCTCCAGTGGTCAATCGCCTTGCGGGTCTCTTCGGTCAGCATGTCTGCCGCTTCCCGTGCGGTTTCTTCAACGGTGCTCATCAGCGGTCCACCTCGCCAAACACCAGGTCCAGCGTGCTGATCACGGCCACCACGTCCGCCAGCATGTGTCCCCGGGTCAGTTCATTGATTCCGGCCAGGTGGGCGAAGCCCGGCGCCCGGAAATGCACCCGGAACGGCTTGTTGGCGCCGTCGGTCATCAGGTAGCAGCCGAACTCGCCCTTGGGCGCTTCCACCGCCGCGTAGGTTTCCCCGGGGGGCACGCAATAGCCCTCCGTGAACAGTTTGAAGTGATGGATCAACGCTTCCATGTCGTCTTTCATCTCTTCGCGCGCCGGCGGTCTTACCTTGAAATTCTTGAGCATCACGTGACCGGGGTTCTTCCTGAGCCAGTCCACGCACTGCAGGATGATTCGGGCCGATTGCCGCATCTCTTCGATCCGGCACAGATAGCGGTCGTAGCAGTCGCCGCTGACGCCCACGGGAATGTCGAAATCCATCTTGTCGTACATCGCGTACGGCTGCTTCTTGCGGAGGTCCCATTCGACACCCGAACCGCGCAGCATCACCCCGGAGAAGCCCATCTGGATGGCCTTCTCCGGCGAAACCACGCCGATACCCACGGTGCGCTGCTTCCAGATCCGGTTATCGGTGAGTAACGTTTCGTACTCGTCGATCTTGCTCGGAACGTCTTTCGCGAACGCTTCGATGAAGTCGAGCAGCGAGCCCTCCCGCCACTCGTTGCGCCGCTTCAGATTCTTGCCCTTGGTCCAGCGCGTTTCCTCGTAAACCGGCATGCGATCCGGCAGGTCGCGATAGACGCCGCCCGGCCGGTAGTAACCGGCGTGCATGCGGGCCCCGGAAACGGCTTCGTACATGTCCATGACCATCTCGCGTTCGCGGAAGGCGTACAGGAACACCGTCATCGCGCCGAGATCGAGACCGCAGGAACCGACCCACAACAGGTGGTTCGAAAACCGCGTGATCTCGTCGAACATGGTGCGGATATACTGCGCCCGCGGCGGCGGCTCGATGCCGAGCAACTGCTCGACGGCCCGGACATACGCGTGCTCGTTGCACATCATCGACATGTAGTCGAGCCGGTCCAGGTAGCCCACCGACTGGTTGAACGGCTTGGATTCGGCCAGTTTCTCGGTGGCCCGATGCAGCAATCCGATGTGCGGGTCCGCCCGCACCACGGTCTCGCCGTCCAATTCCAGCACCAGGCGCAGCACGCCGTGCGCGGCCGGGTGCTGCGGGCCGAAATTCATCGTGTAGTTGCGTATTTCAGCCATTTTCGTTTCCCTGCGCGGCCTCCCTTGCGGCGTCGTCCGCCCGTGCTTCGGCGGCCTCGTCGATCTCGTCGGTCTTGTAACGGGAATCGTGCCGGATGACCCGTGGCACGCCCACCCGTGGCTCGATCTCGACCGG
>JASFKQ010000260.1:0-5015 GCA_050118555.1 Lysobacterales bacterium | reverse complement strand
CTTCCCTCAACCCGTAGCTAAGGCTACGGGATTCGGTCCAGCACAGCGCCCAGCCGCGCCTGTCCTGCGCCATCATCCGGCGCAGGAACGGCATCTCCGGGCCAGTGGCCCTCCCTATGCTGACCCTGGCTGGTCCATATCTACCTGGACTTGAGCTTCCCTCAACCCGTAGCTAAGGCTACGGGATTCGGTCCAGCACAGCGCCCAGCCGCGCCTGTCCTGCGCCATCATCCGGCGCAGGAACGGCATCTCCGGGCCAGTGGGCCTTTGCAGGAGGTCCGTGCGCTTCTTTGGCACCCCCCATTCCGGGAGACGGGACGGGATGGGCGTTTCGTAAAATCTAGTAAATTCGGGTAATCCGTGTAGAATACGGATTATGCGTTATTGCGTCCGGATAATCTGTGCCCTGCTCCTCGGCTTCGCCCTACTGGCGACCGCTGAAGCACAGCAATTACGCATCGGATACGTCGACATGAAGCAGGTTCTGGACAATGCGCCGCAGGTGACTGCAGGGCGCGAAAAACTGGACCAGGAATTCCGCGCCCGCAACGATGCGATCGAGGACGACGAGATGCGTGCGGAAGCTCTCGAGGTGCGGCTTCAGCAGGGCGATCTGGCGGCCGACAGGCAATTGCAGATGGAACGCGATCTGCGCGACTTGCGGCGCAACATCTCACGGCGCAAGGAGGACCTGCGCGACGAACTGTCTTTCCGCCGTACGGAAGAAATCCAGCGTCTCGAGGCCGAAATCAACGTCGCCGTCCAGGAAATCGCGCAACGCAACGGTTTCGATCTCATTCTCTCCAGCCCGGTGGTGTACGCGAGCCCCGACCTCGATATCACGGACCTGATCCTGGAACAGCTGGAAGTCGAATACGCCGCCGACCAGGCGGAACAGGGAACGCCCTGAGGCCTTCCCACAACCCGGATGCAGCGCTCGGCCACCCAGTACAACCTGTCGGAAATCAGTACGCGTTTTGGACTCGAACTTCGGGGCGACGGCAAGCACCGGGTCGACGGCGTGGGCACCCTGACGACCGCGGGTTCGAACCAGATCAGCTTTCTTTCCAATCCGGCGTACCGCAAGGACCTGGCCACGACCCGCGCCGGCGTGGTCGTCCTGAGTGAGGATGAAGCCGACCGGTGTCCGGGCCATTGCCTCGTGGCCAAAGACCCCTACCTCGCCTACGCCCGGATAGCCTCCCTGTTCGATCCGCGCCCGGCGGCGGCACCCGGCGTTCATCCGTCCGCGGTGGTCGCCGAATCGGCGCGCCTGGGCCGCGACGTCAGTATCGCGGCCCTCGCCGTCGTCGGCGAAGACTGCGTGCTCGGTGACGGCTGCACGATCGGGGCCGGAACTGTGCTGGAGGCGGGCTGCGTGCTCGGCGACGGTTGCCGTCTGCACGGCAACGTCTCGCTTGCTTACGGGGTTCGCCTTGGCAAGCGCGTGATCGTTCACCCGGGCGCCGTTCTCGGCGCGGACGGTTTCGGCATCGCGTTCTCCGGCGATCGTTGGGAAAAGGTCCCGCAGCTCGGCGGCGTCTCGATCGGCGATGATTGCGAGATCGGCGCGAACACCTGTATCGACCGCGGTGCGATCGACGACACGGTGCTGGAGGAGGACGTCCGAATAGACAACCTCTGCCAGGTTGCCCATAACGTCCGTATCGGGGCGCACACCGCCATCGCGGGTCATTGCGGCATATCCGGCAGCACCCGCATCGGGCGCTACTGCCTGCTGGCTGGCCAGGTCGGTATCGGCGGGCACATCGAAATCGCGGACCGCACGACGATTGCCGCCGGCAGCAAGTTGCTGCGTTCCATCACCGAACCCGGGCAGACCTGGTCCGCCCATCTGTCACCACAGCCATTCCGCACCTGGCAGCGCACGCAGGCGCGCATCGGGCGGCTGGACGAACTGGCCCGGAAGGTCGGGCGCATTGCAAAACAATTGAGGAAATCGACTGACGATGAGCAATAACGTATTGAACCAGCCCATTGAGAGCAGGGAGATCATGAAGTACCTGCCGCACCGCTACCCGTTCCTTCTGATCGACCGCGTGCTGTCGATGGAGCTGGAGCCCGAAAAGCGACTGGTGGGGATCAAGAGCGTGACCGTCAACGAGCCCTTCTTCACCGGCCATTTCCCCGGCAACCCGGTTATGCCCGGCGTATTGATGATCGAGGCGATGGCGCAGGCGGCAGGCATGCTGGCGCACCTGGCCGCGGAGACTGAAGGTGGCAAGGGCGCCGTGTACTACCTCGCCAAGGTGGAAAACGCCCGTTTCAACAGGACCGTCGTACCGGGGGACCAACTGATCCTGGAAGCCATCCAGAAACGCATCATGCGCGGCCTCGGCAAGTACGAATGCATGGCATCCGTGGACGGCAAGCGCGTCGCCAGTTGTGAACTTCTGTGTGCGGAGCGGTCGGCATGAGCCGGATTCATCCGACCGCGCTGGTCGACCCTTCCGCCCGGCTGGCGGATGACGTGGAGGTGGGTGCGTTCTCGATCGTCGGCCCGAAGGTGACCATCGGCAGCGGATGCTGGATCGGCTCGCATGTCGTGCTGACCGGGCGCACGACCCTGGGCAAGAATAACCGGATCTTCCAGTTCGCCTCGATCGGCGAGGAGCCGCAGGACAAAAAGTACGCTGGGGAAGACACAGAGCTGGTCATCGGTGACGACAACACGATCAGGGAATTGTGCACCTTCAGCCGCGGCACCACCCAGGGCGGCGGCAAGACCATCATCGGCAACAGGAACTGGATCATGGCCTGCGTGCACATCGCGCATGACTGCGTGCTGGGCGACGACATCATCATGGCCAACAATGCATCGCTGGCCGGCCACGTGACCGTCGGGGACTGGGCCATCCTTTCCGGCTATTCCCTGATCCACCAGTTCTGCACGGTGGGCGAACACAGCTTCACTTCCTTTGCGAGCCACGTGAACCAGAGCATTCCGCCCTTTGTCACGGTCTCGGGTGAAAAGGCGCGGGCGAAAGGGATCAACTCCGAAGGCCTGAAGCGGCGCGGCTACACATCCGAGCAGATTCAGCAGGTCCGGCGCGCCTACAAGGTGCTGTACCGGTCGGGACTGCGCCTGGAGGACGCCCGCGGGAAGTTGGAGGAAATGGCCAGGGACCACGAAGAAATCCGACCCCTGATCAGTTTCCTGGACACCACAGAAAAAAGCTTCATTCGTTGAGCCGCAGCGCGCCCCGCATCGCCC
The DNA here is from genome assembly GCA_050118555.1 of Lysobacterales bacterium. GTDB lineage: Bacteria > Pseudomonadota > Gammaproteobacteria > Xanthomonadales > SZUA-36 > CALKKN01. The sequence goes on along the minus strand of JASFKQ010000260.1, from coordinate 1,780 downwards.
TCGTCGCCGGAGAGGCCTCCGGGGACCAGCTTGGCGCCGGCCTGATCCAGGCACTTCGGGAGCGCTATCCCGGAGCGACCTTCGCCGGTATCGGGGGCACGCAGATGAAGGCCGCCGGTATGGATGCCTGGTGGGACTCCGAGGAACTGGCGGTCATGGGCCTGGTCGAAGTCGTATCCCATTTTCCGAGGCTGCTCGCCCTGCGGTCGAAACTGGTTCGCCGGTTGAAGGCGCGGCCGCCGGACGTCTTCGTGGGCATCGATGCGCCCGACTTCAACCTCGGGCTGGAAATCAAGCTGCGGCGGGCCGGCGTCCGCACGGTTCATTATGTCAGCCCCACCGTGTGGGCATGGCGCAAGCGCCGCGTGAAAAAGATCGCCCGGGCTGCCGATTGCGTCCTCTGCCTGTTTCCGTTCGAACCCGATTTCTACGCCGACCACGATGTTTCGGCCCGCTATGTCGGCCACCCCATGGCGGACCGGATCGTCGCCGACGAGGACCCGGCTGCGGCGCGAAAGGCCCTGGGGATGGACCCGTACCGAACCACGCTCGCGTTGCTGCCCGGAAGCCGCGCCAGCGAGGTAGGCAGGCTTGCCGGCCCCATGCTCGACGCAGCCCGGCTGCTTCGCGAACAGCGGCCGCACATGCAGTTCGCAGCCGCCATGGCGAACACCACGGCCGAGAGCCTGTTCCGTTCGGCTATGGCCGAACGGGGCTTCGCCGAGGTGACGCTGGTCCGGCAGAACGCAAGGCAAACGATCGCGGCTGCCGACGCCGTATTGTGCGCCTCCGGCACCGCCACGCTGGAGACGCTGCTCGTCAACCGGCCCCTGGTGATGGTCTATCGGCTGGCGCCGTCCACCTATCACCTGGCGCGGCGCCTTCACCTGATCAAGCTGCGCCATTTCTCACTGCCGAACATCCTCGCCGGGGAAGCGCTGGTGCCGGAACTGATCCAGCAGGAAGCGACCGGAGAGCGCATGGCGGAGGCCGTTTGCGAGTGGCTGGGCCATCCGGGGCGGTGCGCCGCGGTGAAGGAACGTTTCCTGGCTCTGCACGAACAACTGCGGTGCGATGCCGATGCACGCGCTGCTGAATCGGTGGCCGAGCTCGTTGAACGCGGGGGAGCCTGACGCCATGAGCCCGAATTTTGCGGGCAGGCTGACCGCGGGCGTGGACGAAGCCGGCCGCGGACCGCTGGCGGGCCCGGTGGTCGTGGCCGCGGTGATCCTGGATCCCGCTGCACCGATCGACGGACTGGATGACTCGAAGCGACTGGATCGGGCACGGCGGGAATCGCTGTTTGGCCTGATCCGGGAGCGCGCCGCGTGCTGGTCGATCGTCGAGGTCCATGCAGATGAGATCGACCGCCTGAACATTCTGCAAGCGACATTGCTTGGCATGGCGCGCGCGGTCGCCGGGCTGGACCCCGCGCCGGATCTTGCACTCGTGGACGGCAACCGTGCGCCGGCCCTGCCCTGCGCCGTGCGGACCATCGTGCAGGGTGACCGGCTGGAGAAATGCATATCCGCGGCATCCATACTGGCCAAGGTGCATCGGGACGCGCTGATGCGCGGCTGGCACCAACGCTTTCCGGAGTATGGCTTCGACCGGCACAAGGGCTACCCGACACGGGACCACCTGCGGGCGCTCGCCCGGCATGGCCCCTGTCCCTTGCACCGCCGGTCATTCGCCCCCGTCCGGGAGGCCATGCAGGAAGGGCTGCCTGAACTGTAGGAGCCCCGATGGGAGCAGGCTTGCCTGCGATTGACCCCGGCGG
>JASFKQ010000259.1:0-5083 GCA_050118555.1 Lysobacterales bacterium | reverse complement strand
ATGCGATAAAGGTTTGAGACAAGTGCCAGGGCGCGGGCGCGCTCGCCGCGCACCGCGCGCCAGGCCGCTTCATAGCGGATATCCAGAAAGGTACGTGGCCCCGTGCACCTGGCATACCGTTCCGAAGCCCTGGCGAAGGCCGTCTCCGATGCCTCCTTTTCGCCACGAACAAATTCCAATGTGGCTTTCGATAACCATGCCCGGGCGTAATAGCGGGGATCCCAACTGGTGGACGGATACAGCTCGAGTGACTCGTCGATGTGCTCTTCCGCCTCATCGAAAAGGCCCAGGCGTCTTTCCAGTGTCGCCAGGTTCTCCAGCAGCAGCGCCTGGAAGAAATTTCGCGGCAAGCCCAGCTCTGCCCTTGCCTGCAAAATGTCAAGGTATCGATCACGGGCACTGCGGAGCATTCCGGCATTTGCCAGTCCGTCGGCCAGGGTGTGACGTGCCATCAGGCTCCATTCCGACTCTCCGCCATAGAGTTCGAGGAACATCGTGACCGATTCTTCCAGGCGCTGACGCGAGGCGTCGAAATCCGCGGTGGCCGGAAGATAGGTGAACGACTCGTTCAGCAGAGTGGCAACCGTGGACTTCTGGTCCACCTGACGAGCCGCCATGAGAGTGGCGTCCGCAAGACTTCTGGCCTCTTCAAAATTGCCAAGCTCGTAGAGTGCATCCAGGAGCAGAAATGTACTGCGAAAGGTCTGCGGATGGTTGGGTCCAAGCGTTCGTCTCTGTAGCTGGAAGGCTTCGCGCAGGTTTCGCTCGGCTTCCTCGGCGTCTCCGGTCAGGCGCGCGCACCGGCCCAGTACGTGTTTGGCTTCAGCCACTCGCGGATGTTCGGGGCCAAGGTATTCGCGCCAGATTCCAAGTTCTTCGTTCGCCAGCTCTGTGCACTCGGACGCATCGGTCACCGATCCCGCCAGTGCATGAAGGGCGGAACCCAGGTCTTCGGGCGAGGCCTCGGGAGCCGCCTTGAGGGCCGCCATGGCCCGGCGATGCCAGAGTTCCTGCTGCTGATGGCTTCCTCCCGGCAAATGTTCGGCGTCGCCGCGCTGCATGAGATAAACGCCCATGCGAGGTGAGCCGGGAGGGAGCAGCGACGACGCCCGCGATACGAGTTCATCCGCCGTTCGCCGGGCGTCTTCATAACGACCCAACATGGACTCAGCGCGCGACCTCTCGTACAGGAGTTCGAGATAGTGTGTGCCATCGACGGCGGACGCCGTCCGCAGACGGTCAATGGCGCCTGTGGTCAGGTCGAAAGCCTCCTCTCGGAGCCCCAGATTCAACATCACCGGCGCCAGCGAAGATGAGAGTCGCCCGTAAACTTCCGGATCCTTGACGCCACCTGCTTTGAGTCGCCCGGCGGCCTGGTTGACTACGGAGCGGATCGTGCGATCACCTGGCTGTTCGTGATAGGGATCCTCAGAAGCGAACAGTCCCGCCAGAAAATCAGTCACGTCGTTGGCAACCGTTGCCTGCCGGACCGCGTCCGCCTCTGCATGGCGGGCACGCACCAACGCGGCCGAGATTGCCGCAATTGAACTCAGCAGAATGAGAACGACCGCTGCTGCGGTCGCCACCGGCAAGCGATGTCTACGTGCGAACTTCCGGGCTCGATAGGTACGGCTCGGGGACCCGGCCAGCACCGGCTCGTCCTGCAGGTGCCGACCAACATCGGCAGCGAGTTCCGAGGCGGATGCATAGCGGCGCTCGGGCTCCTTCTCCAGCGCTTTTGCGACAATCCAGTCGAGATCGCCGGCCAGGTTGCGTTGCAGTGTCGCCGGTTCACACCTGCGGGCAGCCGCCACTTCGCTGGATCGTGCTACGCGCGTACTGGGGCGCTCGGGCTCGGTGTCGCGCAAATGCGTATAGACCTCCCGGGGGGCCATGGAGCGAAGCTTTTCAGTATCGAAGGGATGTTCGCCGGCAAGGAGTTCGTATAGCACGAGGCCAAGTGAGTAGACGTCGGTTCGAGTATCGATATCGACGCCCGGATCGGCTTGCTCGGGGCTCATGTATTCCGGGGTCCCCACCGGCTGACCAATACGCGTCGTCGCCCTTTGCCCGGCGGAGTCGATCGCCACCACCTTTGCGATACCAAAGTCAATGATCTTGGGCCGCGCGCGCCCGTCCAGTTCCTCGACCAGAATGTTCGAAGGCTTGAGATCGCGGTGGATGATGCCCTTCTGGTGCGCGTGCTGCACGGCGTCGCATACCAGCTGGAACAGCTCCAGCCGTTCGGGAAGAGTCAGCCGCCGCGCGTCGCAGAACTCGGTGATGGGTTTGCCTCCGACCAGTTCCATCGCGAAGAAAAGGCGACCGGCCGGTGTCGACCCGGCGTCATACACGCGCGCGATGCCAGGATGGCTCATCAGGGCGAGTGCCTGGCGTTCATTTTCAAAGCGCCTCAGGACCTGGCGGGTGTCCATGCCCGCCTTGACCACCTTGAGGGCGACCTCCCGCTTCAGCGGTTGAAGTTGTGCCGCACGGTAGACTTCTCCCATGCCGCCTACAGCGATCAACTCAGCAATTCGATAGGGTCCCACGATGTCGCCTGCGGCGAGAAACTCGGGTCGCATGGCGAGCGAGCCAGCGAGGTTGCGGCGAAAACCGGCAGTGAGGCCCGCATCAGCTGCCAGGAGGCTCTCGACCTCGTAGCGCAAGTCCGCGTCGGCGCCGCATGACCGGGCAAGGAAAACGGTGCGTTCTGCCTGCGACAGGGGCTGTGCTGCATGGAACAGCTCCTCGATTCGCTTGAAGCGGGACGCCTCGTTCATGCCCCTGTGCTAACCTGATTGAATATCGGGAGGAGCGGAAACTGGATGGACGAGCGGGGGCGGATCACCCGACTCTTCGAGGGGGCGGCCGGAGGTGACGAGGCGGCCTTCGAGCGTGTCGTGGCAATGGTTTATGACGAGCTCGAGCAGATGGCCGGTCGGCAATTGCGTCGCCGGTTCGACGGGCTCGATGGAATCACCCTGGAGCCCGCTGCACTGGTCAACGAGACTCTCCTGCGGCTGTTGCCGGATCCGCCCTGCTTCGCCAATCGACGCCACTTCTTTGCTCTTGCGTCCAAAGCGATGCGGTGTGCCCTGATCGACTACCAGCGAGCGCGCGGACGGGTCAAGCGAGGCGGACAGGCATTGCGAGTGACGCTCACCGGCCTGGGTGCCGAGGCGGCTGCGCCGCCGGAGACGGATGCCGCCCAGGTCTGCGAGGTGCTCGAGCGCCTCGAGCGCCTCGACCCTCGCAAATGCGAGGTCGTGCAGCTGAGGATCTTCTGGGGAATGGAGATGGCCGAAATCGCCGGGATCCTCGGAGTTTCGCTGGCGACCGTCGAGCGCGACTGGAGCTTCAGCCGCGCGTGGCTGGCCCGCGAGTTTGGCCTCGGCTGAGGCGGCCACCGCGTCATGGGTAAGGCCTCCTGAACTCCGGCGCAGGGGCGACGAAAGGTACCCCCGGGCAGGCGTCCACGACCGGTTCGCATAGGCTCCCATATCCCTACTCTGCACAATTCGGCGCCGTATCGCCACTCGACCGGGCCCAAAGGCACCGTGCAGATTCGGCTTGTACATGCGTGCCGGGACCGGTTGGAGCAGGCGCGCAATACCCCGCAACCGGTAGCAATATGACGGGTGGCGCCGTCACTGCGTTTGGCGCCGGATATCCCTCGATCGCACACGCTGACCGAGCCCGGGGAAGCATCACTACTGAGACGCCAGACCCACCTCCACTCGCGCCAGGCGTTGGTCCTCCACCGGGTTCAATCTTGCTTCGAGGGCCTGCATGCTGGCCTCCAGCGCGTCCAGCCTGTGCTGTTGCGCCTCGAGCTGGGCGGTGCGGCGATCCAACTCTCCCATTACCCGGTAGAGCGCCTGGATGGCCACCAGGGCAACGCCATTGGTATCCACGGACATGATGCCCTTGGGGTCGCCACCAAAGCCGAAGAAGGCATGGAAGTCCTGCGCCATGGGCCCGATGTGGCGGACGTTTTCGCCCTCGACTTTGTAACGCCAGGTCTGGATCGGCATCGCCGCAACCTGTTCCAGCACCCAGTGCTTGTCCACGTCCCTGATGTCCGTCTTGCGTTCGCGGTCGGAAACATCGACCCATCCGCCGCCCAGCGACAGGTAGGCGCCCGTTGACGTGTCGATGAGCCGGAAATTGGCCGTGTCATTGCCCCACGTATTGATGGCCTGGGTGCGGATGTCCACCCACTGGTCGCCACCAGTCGCCGTGCCGGCGTCGTCGCCGACGTCGAAGCGCACACCGCCCGCCGCGCGCATTCTGACCTGGTTGGGGCGTTCCGATTGATAGGCCGTGTTGACGGGCTCGTTGGTGGAGTCCTTCCAGACGAATGCGCCATCGTGAACCGCGAGGGCGCGATATCCCGCCGCGAAGCTGTTGGCGCCGCTCGCGCGGTTGCTTTTGCCACCGACGATCACAGCCTGTACGCCGCTCGCGCGGTTGTTATCGCCACCGACGATCACAGCCAGTTCGCCGCTTGCCTGGTTGCCATGACCGCCTCCGATGAAACTGTTATAGCCACACGAATGGTTGAGACGACCGCCAACGATCACGTCGCCGCTCCCGGGAAATGCCTGCGGTAGCTCCTCCTTGTCGAATACATCGGGACTGCAAACGGCGTTGCGGTCACCTCCGCCGATGAAAGCGTACCAGGAGCGCACCTGGTTATCCGTACCGCCGGCAATGGTCGCGAATCCGGCTTCGACGATCCTGTTGCGCTCGCCTCCGCCGATGAAGGCACGCGGAAAGAAATCACCGGGTGTGTCGGGATCGTCTTCGATGGTGTTCACCAAACCGCCTGCGATGACCGAATAGCCGCCTCCTGCCTCGAGGGTATTGCCCCCGCCGCCGCCGATAAGGCCGTAGGGATCGAAAACCGCGTTCTTTGAACCGCCACCGATCGTGCCGAATTGCCCCTCCACCTTGTTCGGAGACGAAACTCCCGAGACGGCGTTCCGGTAACCCCCGCCCCCGATGGTGCCGCCTCGCGCCGTTACCCGATTGGAGGAATGGCCGCCGATCACGTTCACCGTTTCGACGTAGTCGTCTT
>JASFKQ010000258.1:0-5110 GCA_050118555.1 Lysobacterales bacterium | reverse complement strand
CGGTGGTCTTCAGCTGGAATTGCTCGACACCTTGCCGCAATCCGAGGTGCACCGTCGCCTTTGCGAACGGATCGAAGAACGAAGGACCGACTGCCTGTCGCTCGCGCGGCAGGTGTGCACCGGCGACAAGGCCAGGCTGATCTTCGGCTAAGCCCTCAGGCCGACAGGGTTTCGGGCGCCTCCACCGCGGCCGCTTCCCGGCCACCGCGCATCAAGAACACCATCGGGATGCCGCACAGCATGACCAGGAACAGCAACCTGAAGTCCGCAACGAAAGCCATCAGCGCCGCCTGTCGCGACACCTCCTGGCTGGCCACGGCCTCTGCATGCGGGCCGAACAGATCGTGCAGCATGCGCCATTTACCCACGTCCAACGCCGAGAGGTGCTGGACCAGGCGCGCCTGATTGGACTGCATCCCGCGCGCCAGGACGGTGAATGCCATTGAGATTCCAATACTCCCGCCCAGGTTTCGCAGCACGGCATACAGCGCGGTGCCCTCGACCCTGAGGCTTTCGTCCAGCGTGGCGAAAGTCGCCGCCATCAATGGCGCGACAATCAGCCCGACGCCCATGCCTTGCAGGATGCCGCTGGCGACGATCGGGCCGCCGGAAACGTCGAGGTTGAACTTGCTGACCCACCAGGTGCTGCATGCCACCAGCGCCATGCCGGCCGCAATCAGGTACCGGGGCTGACGGTCATGCAGGACCTTGCCCACCAGCAGGGACATCATGGCCATGCCGGCGCCGCGCGGGGCCAGCAGCAGGCCCGCCTCGAACACCGTGTAGCCCTGCAGCCGCTGCAGGAACAAAGGCAGCAGCGCCATCGTCGCGAACATTCCCACGAGCACCATGCAGATCAGGAAACTGCCGAGCACGAAATTGCGGTCCCGGAACAACGCCGGTGTATAGAACGGGTGTTCCGTGGTCAGGGAGTGCACGATGAACAGGTACAGGAACACGCAGGCCATGCCGGCCTCGGCCACGATTTCCGGTGAATTGAACCAGTCCTTGACGTTTCCGCGGTCCAGGAAGAGCTGCAGGGTCCCGATGGCCCCCGCCAGCAGCAGGTAACCCAGGGCGTCGAAACGTCTGGGCGAATGCGGCCGGTCACGGGGCACGGTCGCGGCGATACCCAGCAAGGCCAGAATTCCGATCGGCAGGTTGATCAGGAACACCCAGCGCCAGTTGAACTGGTCGGTCAGGTAGCCACCGAGCGTCGGTCCGATGATCGGCCCGATCATCACGCCAACGCCCCAGAGCGCCAGTATCGAGGCATGCCGTTCCCGGGGAAAGGCATTCAACAGAATGCTCTGCGACAGAGGGATCAGCGCTGCGCCGGAAGCACCCTGCAAAATCCGGAAGGCCACCATTTCAGGCAGCGATCGCGCCATTCCGCACAGGAGGGAGGCGATTGTGAAAAAGACGATTCCCACCATCAATACGCGGGCGATGCCAAAGCGATTGGCCAGCGGGCTCAGCAACGGGGTGAAAATGGCGCTGACCACGATGTACGAGGTCAGGACCCAGGCGATCTGCTCCTGAGAAGCCTGCAGGCTGCCCTGAAGCTGCGGTAACACGATGTTGGCGATGGTGGTGTCCATCGCGTACATGATGGTGGCCACCATGACCGAAGCCATCAGCAGCCCGGGATGACTCGAGAACCGTGAACCAGCCATCGGCGTCCAGCCAGCGCTCAGCGGGTCGCCGCAAAGCGGCTGCCCAGGCGTTTCCTGCCGAGGTCGACGCGCACGCTCGCAGACATGCCGGCCCTGAGCTCGGGCCCATCGTCCTGTTCCACGATATCAATGCGCACCGGAATCCGCTGCACCACCTTGACCCAGTTGCCGGAGGCGTTCTGGGGCGGCAGCAGGTCGAACTGTGCACCGGTGGCCTGGGCGATACTCTCGACCCGCCCCTCCCACTCATGGCCCGGGTACGTATCGATGGCGATGCGCACGGGCTGTCCCGGATGCATGTGGCCAAGGTCGGTCTCCTTGAAGTTGGCCTCGATCCAGGGATCGCCGTCGGAGACGATGGAGAGTGCGGGACTGCCGGCCGCCAGGAAATCTCCGACTTTCGGCAGGTGGCTGACCATACCGTCCCGCGGGGCCCTCAGGCGGGTACGCTCCAGTTCCAGCCTGGCGCGAGCGAGTTCGCTTGCAGCCGCGCGGACACGGGGATGATTCTCGACGGGCGCCTCCACGCTGCCGGACAGGCGAACACGGGTCTCGTTCATTTGCTGCCGCATCACCAGCGCCAGTCCGTGCATCAGCTGGTAGTTCTGTTCCGCCTTGTCCAGTTCCGATTGCGACGCCAGTTTGCGGTCGGCGAGGTCCCGCTGCCGCTCCATCTCCTTTCTGGCGAAACCCGCCTGTGCGTCAGCCAGTTTCATCTCGGCCGATTGAAGGGTGTAGTTGGCCTTGAGGGCTTCAATCTCGGTCCGTACGTTCTCTAGCTGGGCTTGCGCCCGCTGCACCGCGATCTGCGCATCGTCCGACTGAATTTCCAGCAGCAGCTGCCCCGCTGCCACCCGCTGGTTTTCCCGGGCCGCCACGCTCAGGACATTTCCGGAAACCCGCGCGCTGACCATCGCAATGTCCGTCTGCACATAGGCGTCGTCGGTGGAGACGTAGCGACTGAGGCTGTACCAGGCCCAGAAACCTGCAACGGCCACCAGTAACGGGACAAGCACCAGAAGCGTGAATCGCAACAGCCGTTTCCGGCGTCTGGGTGTTACCGCGGGTTCCGCCGCTCCTTCCGCGCTCATGGCGCCTTCTTCCCTGTGATTTCCTGCGGCATCGTGCCGCCTTCCCGGGACAGGTTGTCCCGCATCCGGACAAGCATCCGGTTGAGGTGTTGGCGGTCCGCGACGTCAATGCCCTGCAACGCGTACTCGCGCAACTCCTGCCCCAATTCGCGCAGCCTGTTCACCAGCGGTCCGGCGCTCGGGGTCAGGTGCAGGGTGACCGCCCTGCGGTCCGTGGGGTGCTGCCGGCGCTCGACGAAGCCGGAGGCCTCCAGCCGGTCCACGACGCGGCCGAGCGTGATCGGGCGGATTTCCAGCGATTGCGCCAGGTCGGTCTGCCGGCAGCCCTCCATACGGGTCAGGTGCGCAATCGCTCGCCACTGCGCCTCGGTCAGCCCGAGGTCGCCCAGCCTTTCCATGATGGAACTGCGCATGAGTCGGCTGATGTCGTAAATCAGGAACCCGAGGGTGGATTCCGCGCTTGTCTGCTGATTCATGCGTGTATAGTAAGCAATACTTACTATAAGGTCTACACCTTAATTTTCGTCTGGCCAGGGGCCGCTGCGCGAACTCTGGACACCGTTTGCCGTGGGATCTCCCCGGGTTCGAGAAGCACGGCCGCACGCCGTTCCGCTTCGGTCAGCGGATCGTGCCGGGCCAGTTGATGCTCCAAGACGGCGGGACCGGCGTCCGACGCATCGCTGTGCGCCTCGGCTCGTTCCTTGACGCGCTCCCGCAGCACCCCGGTCGGCGCCGCGCAATCGAGAATCACCAGGCCGGCGCCGCACTGGCGAGCGAGGTCATGGAACAGGTCGCGCTGCCAGCGATACAGGAAGGCGGCATCGGCGATCATGTCGAAACCCGAACGCAACCCGGTCTCGCAGCAACGGGCCAGCAGCCGGTACGTGCGCTCCGTCACGTCGCGGTCATAGAGCCCGGAGTCGATGGACCCCGTCGCCTTCTGGTCCTCGCGCAGGCCCGGCAGCCGCTTGCGCTCGAGGTCGCTCCGGACGCGCAGCGCGGGCAGGCCCGCCACGAGGTGCTCGCTGTGCCAGGTCTTGCCGGAGCCGGAAAAGCCGTGCATCAGGTACAGGACCGGAGCCGGGGTGTCGACCCAGTCGGCCGCCAGTCGCACGTAACGCTCGGCTCCTTGCCGGAACGAGCCTTCCGCCGGCGAGTCCGACCCGCCCTGAGCCTGCCGGATCGAGAGAACCACGGCGCGGACCATGCTCCGGTAAACGAGGTAATAACGCATCACCGCCAGGCTGCCGTAGTCGCCGGTTTCCTCCAGCCAGGTGTTGAGCAGCGTATACGCGAGGTCTTCACGGTCCCGCGCGAGCAGGTCCATGGTCAGGAAAGCAATGTCGTTGGCGACGTCGATCCAGCGCAGCCCCGGGTCGAACTCGATGGCGTCGAAGGGGACGAACCGGCCATCGATATACAGCAGATTTTCCAGGTGCAGGTCCCCATGGCACTCGCGAACGGCCCCAGCCTTCGCCCGGGCGTCGAACACCGCGGCGAGCGCGGCCGCCTGCTGCAGGGTCCAGGACTCTATGACCGCCAGCCTCTGTTGAGCCTCATCGCTGAATGACGCGGGATCGAGGTGTATGAAGTTGTTGCGGGCCGGCCGACTTGCCCGCTCCACCTCGTAGTCCGGATCGACACTGTCCCTGCCACGAAGCTTTGCATGGAAAGCAGCGATGGTGGCCGCCAGCCGCCGCACCTCCCCGGCCCCGATACGGCCCTGCTGCAGGCAGCGGTCGAGGCGGGCGTTGTGTGGAAACTGACGCATTCGCACGGCGTACTCGACCGCCGGCTCCTGTCCGACATGCGCACCGGCCGGCGTCGTTGCGATCGGCACCACGCCCAGGTACCACTCGGGCGCGGTACGGCGGTTCACCCGCAGTTCCTCCTCGCAGGACAGCCGGCGTCGCTCCAGCGTGGAGAAGTCCAGAAACCCCAGGTCGACCGGCTTCTTGATCTTGTAGGCGTACTCGCCGGTCAGGATGACCCAGGAGATGTGGGTTTCGATCACCTGTATGGTGCCGGTCGGATGACCATAGGCCGCCGGCCGGGTCAATTGCCGGATCAACACCGGCCAATGATCCTGTCCGGGGGCGCTGTTCATGGTTCGACCCTCGCTTCCGGCACGATACTTCGAACCCATTGAAGCATCCGCCGGTAGTGGGAACCTCTCCAAAAAACCCTGGAACAGTCCGCGCATTCGCGAAACGCGTTGAAACGTTCCAGGATGGCCGCGTCGACGCGACCCACGAGTCGTTCACGGTCAACCGGGCGAAGCAGCCCGTTGCACTCCATGCAGCGCGTGAACGGGCGCGCCTGCCGCCCCAGATCGAGCGCAAC
>JASFKQ010000257.1:0-5247 GCA_050118555.1 Lysobacterales bacterium | reverse complement strand
CCTATTCAGCGGGATGAGACAGCAAATAGCCCTTAAATGCACGGGCTCTCGGCGCGTGCGGCGGTCCATACGCTGAGACGCGGAACACCGGCTCGATGGAGCACACGCGCGCACTCACGAAGCGTGGCCCCGGTGGTCATGACATCGTCTACCAGCGCCAGGTGCGCATAGTTCGGCCGTCGGCCGCCTCCTGACCATCCTCGAAGCCGTCCGCTCGGCCTGCAGCAGAACGCCCCCCGGGTGTTCCTTCGCCGGGCGACGGCGTCCAGGCCCGATTGTGCGCGGGTGCGCCGCCCGCGGCGGAGCAGTCTGGTTTCAAGTGGAATGCCCAGGTCCGCCGCCAGTGGCCCGGCCAGTAATTCGGCCTGGTTGAACGAGCGCGTGAAGTGGCGCGTTCCATGCAGTGGAACGGGCACGATGGCCTGGGGTGGTTCGCCCGCGCGGCGGCGGACGGCCCGCACCAGTTCGCCGGCGAGCACGGCGCCGCAGGCCAGGTCCCTGCCGAACTTGAACCGCCGCACCAGCTGCCGGGCGGGGTAGCGATAGAGCAGCGCGCTGACGCAGTCGTCCCACGGAGGCCGGTTTCGGATGCAGGGACCGCACAGGGTGCCGGAAGTGGGAGGCAGCGGCAGCCCGCACAGGGCGCAGGCTTCAACCACCCGTGGCAGCCCTGTGCGGCAGGTGTCGCAAATCGGCGCACTGCCGGACGCCAGGCCACACAGTGCGCAGTGCGGCGGCAGCAGCATGTCGAGCAGTACTGCCGCCCCGCGCCCGCCTTCACCCACAACGTTCGTGCCCTCCGGATTCGCCTCCGGCCAGCTTAATTCAGCTACCGCCCCCGCCGGGTAGGAAATCTTCCTGCCGTACCGCAGGAAATCGTTTCTGTGTTGGTGAGGGGCTACAATATCCGATTCATGTCCGCTTATTCGGGGAGCGAATCTTGCCAGAACCGACAGTCCTCCAGGCTGATTTCGACCGGCTCGCACCCGCCTACGAAGAACACGCGGCGCTGGAGCGGGAAGTCTGCGCCCGCCTGGCGGAGCGCAGTTCGTTCAGCAAACGGGAACCGCAGCGGATTCTCGATATTGGCAGCAGGACCGGCGTTGGCGCCGAACTACTGAAGAGGACGTTCAAGCGGGCGCAGGTTGTCGGCATGGACATTTCGCCGGCCATGCTGTGTTTGCTGGCGCGGAAGTCCCGGTTCCGCCGGCCCCTGGGAGCGGTCTGCGGCGAGCTTCGGGCCCTGCCTTTCCGGGACGGTTGCGCCGATTTCGTCTTTTCCAACCTCGCCTTGCACTGGTTGCCGCGCCCGGCGGTGTTGTTCGAGGAGGTGCGGCGGGTGTTGCGCACCGGCGGAATGTTCCTGTTCAGCACGCTCGGCCCCTCATCCCTGTCGGAGTTGAGGGCCGCAGGCAGCGGCGGGCCCGCGGCACTGGCGATTCCTGAATTCGCTGACCTGCTGGAGATCGGGGACGCGTTGATGGCGGCCGGGTTCAGCGAGCCTGTCATGGATATGGAGCGCATCGTTCTGGACTATCCTTCGCTGGACGCACTGGCCGGCGAAGTAGAGGCTGTCGGAACCTCACTGCTGATCGGAGGGTGGCCCGAGTGGCGCAGGCACGCCCGCGCGGCGGAGTCGGCGTTCGGCCCGCTGAAGTCGGGTGATCGCTATCCTCTCAGCTACGAAGTGTTGTACGGCACCGCATTCGGCCCGCCGGAAGGCCAGCCGCGCCGCACGGCCCGTGGCGACGAGGCGCGGATTTCGGTAGATAGCTTGCTCAAATCGCGGCGCATGGGCTAAGATTGGTACGGGCAAAAGATATTTCTGCTGCAAAAAATTCGATCAAACCTGGTATGTCGTCCCCCCTTACGACATACCGGGTTCGAGACCGGTGTTCCCCTTGCACCAGGTCTCACGAAAGGGCCGGTTGACCCCTTACCGGCCCTTTCACTTTTCTGCCTTCGGTTCTTCCGGGCCGCACACAGCCTTTTCAAAACAGACGTCATCGCCGTCCAGCGGCACCTTGCCCGCTTTGTTCAAGACGCCGGACAGCGCGAGATTGGCAATGTCCACGGCGCTGCCGTCCACCGTTACCAGGGCGACCTGGTCGAAGGAACGGCCGTTGTACGGCAGCTGTACGCCTCCCGTGGTGGCGAGCCGGATGTAGTCGCGTCCAAGCCGCCTAAGATAGCGATAGGCGTGCTTGTGCCCGTGGAAGACCGTATAGGGACGCCCCGCAAGTGCGCTCTCGATCGCAGCGAAGTTCTGTTCTCCTTCGCGTTCCCAGGCGGCCTTGTGCATGAACAGAAAGGTCCAGCGCACGTCCGGGTTGGCGGCGATGACATCCACGAAGTAACGTGATTGCGCAGGGCTGATGGCGCCGGCGTCGTATTCCGGCAACGCCGCGTACGCCGTGTCGCTGAACGCGCCCCAGCCTTTCTCGTGAACCACGTCCATCGCCTCTCGGTACAAGCGGTCGATTTCGCGTGTGCGTTCGGGCGTCGTGTCTTCCGTGTCCAGTATGAGAAACAGCACGTCCCTGTACCGGAAATGGTAATAGCGCCGTCCGTACCATTCATCCCAGGTCTCCTGCGCCACCGGACCGGTCAGGTCATGGTTGCCGCCCACGCGAAAGAACCGCGCTTTCGCCCGGCCGGCACGGCTGTCGAACGCATCCCGCTGGGCCTCGATCTCCGGGCGCCTCTCCGCTCCCTCCACCAGGTCGCCGACGCTGACGACGAACTCGGGGCGAAGCAGGTTCAGCTGAGCGATGGCGATGTCGAAGACACGCGGGCGCTCCCCGCCGGTCAGGTCCGAGACGACTGCGAACGTGAACTTGCCGTCCTCCGCGTCGAAGGGTGCGTCGGTCCAGGGCCGCGCCGTGCCCTCGACGTCGTGGCTGAACGATGCGTCTCCCTCGCTGGCGACCGCGGGGATCTGCAGGAACAGCGCCAGGGCGGCCAGCGCGGCGGGCCATTGTCGGAGCGATTTCATTCGTGCTCGGCTGGTTTCGGTTGCCAGGCCGGCGATGGTAGCAGAGACGCGGGATTGATTGGGAAATGGACGGTCCCCCTGTGGCGGCTGGCAACGACAACGCATGTTGGTAATACGAAAGGCCTGTATCCATTGGCCGGAACGTGGGAAAAAGCGCGAACACACTGATCGACGGGGCCGGCTACGATCCCCAGGGCAACTACGATGACATGATCGACCTGTCGGGCGTGCCGTACTTCAGTTCGCCGACCTGAAGGTAGGGCGTCTGCAAAGTGGCTGAAATGTAGTTGCCCTCGGAGTGGACCAGGTACAGGCGGTGCTTTCGCCCGTCGACCTGGCCGCCGAGGATGAAGCTGCCTCGGGGGAGAATTTCTCATGCGCCGATTCGTGTTTGCGCTGTTCAGCGGGGCTCAGCGCACCGACGTGCTCGGCGGCCTCTGCCAGGTCCTGCTCCGGTCACGGCAGGTGCGGCCGAGCGAGGTAGTCGTGGGACTGCATCTCGGTCAACCTGCTGGCGGTTCGCTGGAACTCGAAGGACAGGCGCCGGCCGTCGTAGAGTTCGTTGGGGGGCGCTTCGGTCGTCATCAGCAGCTTGACGTTGCGGTCGTAGAATTCGTCCACCAGCGTGATGAACCGGCGCGCCGCATCGGCGTCCTTTTCGCCCAGCTTCCGCACGCCGCTCACCAGCACCGTGTTGAAGGCGCGGGCGATCTCTATGTAGTCGACACTGCCTCGGGGCTGCTCGCACAACTCACTGAAATCGAACCAGATGATGCCGTCGCCCCGCCTCTTGGCGGCGAATGGGCGTCCGTTGATTTCTAGTTGGGGATTGAGTTCACACTCGGAGGCCATGCGTTCGAAACTCTGCGCCAGGGCGGCTTCCGCGCCTGGTTCGAGGGGATAGTGCATGATCTCCGACTGCTCCAGGATGCGCAGGCGGTAGTCAGTCGTGCCGGCCACTTCCAGCACCTGGGTATGTTCCCGTATCAGGTCGATGGCAGGCAGGAACTTCGCGCGTTGCAGGCCGTCGCGGTAGAGCTCGTCCGGCGCCAGGTTGGACGTCGTCACCAGGGTCACTCCGTTACGGAACAGGTTGTCGAGGAGGCCGCCGATCAACATGGCGTCTGCAATGTCGCCGACGAAGAACTCGTCCAGGCAAAGAACCCGGAAATGGCGGGCCCATTGGGCGGCGATCCGGGGCAGGGGATCCTGAACGTTGCCGCTGGCCCTGAGGTCCGCGTGAATGCGCTGCATGAAACGATGAAAATGAATGCGCAATTTGCGGTCCTCGGGCAGATGCTCGAAGAACAGGTCCATCAGCCAGGTCTTTCCGCGACCGACGCTGCCCCAGAGGTAGAGGCCGCGGGCCGGCGTGCGTTGACCCCGCAGGCGCTGGAGCAACGAACCGCGCCGGCGTCGCTGCAGTTCGCGCCAGAGGGCATCGAGTGCTTCCACCGCGGCCAACTGTCCCTTGTCCCGGGTAAAATCCCCGGATTCGATCAGGCGCCGGTAATGGAACAGCGGCGAGTGGGCCAAGGCTGCGGCGGACTGCTATGCCTGGCTGGCGGCCGAGGCGCCGGGAAGCTGGTCGCGAACGCCATTCTTTAGCAAGCCCCGAAGGTCCATGATGCGCCGGTGAAAAAAGTGATCGGCCTCTTTCATGATCAGCAGTTCCGGCGGCGGGCTCAGGTCGTTGGCCCAGGCGGCCACGGCGTCGACGCTGACCAGTTCGTCCTCGTCGCCCTGGATAACCAGCCATGGACATTCGGGGTGGTGCAGGGCGTCGAATGCATACTTGTCCACCGGTGGGGCGATGCAAATGAGCTGGCCGACGTCCAGATTCAGGGCTGCGCGAGTCGCAATGTATGCGCCGAACGAGAAGCCGCCCAGCCAGAGCACGTCGTCGGGGCGGGTGCGGCGGACCCATTCCGCCACGGCGAACAGATCGTCCGTTTCACCGTAGCCATCGTCGAATTCGCCCTCACTGGCGCCGACGCCACGAAAGTTGAAGCGCACCGTGCGCAGTCCGAGCTCCCGCATGGAACGCTCCAGTATGGTAACCACCTTGTTGCGCATGGTGCCGCCGAACAGGGGATGCGGATGGCAGATGATAATGGTTGCAGGACGTTCTTCGGCCGGTTCCGGGACGTCGGAGGCGCATTCGAGCACACCGGCCGGACCGCGCAACATGAACTCGGCGTGCTCGCTCGGAAACGCTCCTGGTTGCTCCATCGTCCGGGCTTCTTGCATGG
>JASFKQ010000256.1:0-5251 GCA_050118555.1 Lysobacterales bacterium | reverse complement strand
CCGGTGCCTGGGGGCCCGGTACGGGGATGTCACTGCCTTGCGTGGTCTGGGCCTGGCCGGCCGGTTGCGAAACGGTGGTTTCAGAGGTTGCGGGGGGCGCGCCATAGTCACGCTGCCACTGAACCCAGATCATGTAACCGAGAAAAAGCAGGCCAATGATCAGTACCGGTCTCAAATTTGCCATTTCGTTGTTCTTCCCAGGGCGGCCGGTCAGGATTTTAACGGATTCGAAGCCCGTTTGTTCCCGTGACCGGACGGTTCTGAACGCTCACCGGCACGCTCGGCCTTGGCTGCGAGGCGCGCCCAGTGCGCGGCGAGCGAGTCGTATAAACAACCATTTGATATGGAGGCGATGCCACGGCGGGGCAAGACAACCACGTCCAGGGATGGGGCGCCGCCCGTGGGTCCCGGCGAGCGCTGCCTGAAGCTCTCGCGGACGATCCGCTTGATGCGATTGCGCGCCGTCGCCCTTTTGTCCACCTGCCTGGAGACCGCCATCCCGAGACGCCAGCGTTCGCCCGCGCCCGGCCGTGCAAGCACTTTGAAATAGCGATCCGCGGAGACCAGTGGATGGTTGAAAACCCTCTTGAAATCAGAGGCGTTCGTCAAGCGCGAGCGGCGGGGAAAACCCGCGCCGGGACCGGAGCTTCGTCCACCGGGAGCCACCGCGTTCATGAAATGCGGTTCCGGAGGAACGTGCGTGCGTCCGAAAGGATCAGGCGCTCAGGACTTTCCGGCCCTTGGCACGTCTGGATTTCAGGATCTGGCGGCCGGCGCGGGTAGCCATGCGTGCGCGGAAACCGTGTCTGCGAGCGCGCTTGAGGCGACTTGGTTGAAATGTACGCTTCATCTTGGGATTCCTTTACAACTCGATTTCGATCCGCGCCGCTTCGGGCAGTCCACGGACCGTCGGCAAAAGAGGCAAATTGTAACTTTTGCGGCCGCCATGCACAAGCCACAGCGCCTGGATTGGGGTCTGACCCGGGCCTTGGGCGATTCCTGTGGTCAAGTTATCCACAGCGGGGTAGACTTAGCCGCTCAGGGAGCTCGAAAGAAGCCCCTCCGAAACAGAAGCGACAGATCGACATCCCCGGGAATGTCCCAGACCGATTGGCAAACCGTCCTCAGCCACCTGGAGCGAGAGCTTCCGGCGGATGACTTCAACACCTGGATTCGCCCGCTGCAGGTCCGAAACGCCCGCGACCGCACGGTGTTGCTGGCGCCGAACGAATACGTCCGCGATTACATCGCGATGAATTATCTCGAACGCATCCGGGATATTTTCGAGCACCTGGGCGCGAGCCGCGATTCGGTAGTCGTGGACGTGGGATCGCACCAGGACGCGGGTGAAAGCGCCCGGCGGCGAGGCCCGATCCGACCGCGCTTCCATACCGGTCTCGACACCCGGTATCGCTTTGACAACTTCGTCCAGGGCAAATCCAACGAGCTGGCCTTTGCCGCGACGCAGCAGGTCGCCAAGAAGCCGGGCGGCGCCTACAACCCGTTGCTCCTGTACGGCGGCACGGGGCTGGGCAAGACCCACCTGCTGCACGCCGCGGGCAACATGATCTACGCGGCCAACAGCGATACCCGGGTGATGTACCTGCACTCGGAGCAGTTTGTCTCCGAGATGATCAAGGCGCTGCGGAGTGATCGTATCGAATCCTTCAAGCAGCACTATCGCTCGGCCAGTGCACTGCTCATAGACGACATCCAGTTTTTTGCCGGCAAGGACCGCACGCAGGAAGAGTTCTTCCATACGTTCAATGCCTTGCTGGATAGCCAGCAACAGATCATCCTGACCTGCGACCGTTACCCGAAGGAGGTCGACGGTATCGAAGCCCGATTGCGTTCCCGATTCGGATGGGGCCTGACGGTGGCGATCGAGCCGCCGGATTTCGAGACGCGGGTCGCGATCCTGATGAACAAGGCGCAGGAACGCGACGTGCTGTTGGACGACGCAGTGGCCTTCCTGATCGCGCGTCGGATCCGGTCAAACGTCCGCGATCTGGAGGGTGCCCTGAATACGCTGTGCGCGAATGCGCGGTTCACGGGCCGTTCCATCACGGAGGCGTTTGCCCAGGAAGTGCTGCGCGATTTGCTGTTGGTGCATGACCGGCTGATCACCATCGAAAACATCCAGAAGGCCGTTGCCGAGTATTACAAGCTGCGGGTTGCCGACCTTCTGTCAAGGCGCCGCACGCGCATGCTCGCCCGGCCGCGACAGATGGCCATGGCCCTCAGCAAGGAACTCACGGAACACAGCCTGCCGGAGATCGGCGAGGCGTTCGGGGGCCGCGACCATACCACGGTGCTGCACGCTTGTCGTAAAATCAACTCCTTGTGTGAGACGGACGGCCGCATGAGGGAAGACAAGGCCAAGTTGCTGCGGCAACTGACCGCTTGAGGAAAACCCGGGTAAAAGGCGGCTGATTTCCGCTGGAAAGCCTGTGGACAATTGAGGGACAACTATGACCGGCAGACTTATCCACAGGGCGTCAACAGCATCGGGGGCGCGTTTTCCCGGGCTTTTTTATGGTATAAGATACTGATTTGAAATATCTTTATGACTCTTTTGCGGATATCCACCGCGCTTATTACTACTACTGTTTTATATAAATACAAATAATCAGTAAAAGGGAACGCGATCATGAAATTCACCATCCAGAGAGAAGCCCTTCTTCATCCCATCAGCCAGGTTGTCGGCGTGGTGGAAAGACGCCAGACGCTCCCCGTCCTGGCGAATTTCCTCGTTTCCGCAAGGGATGGCCGCCTTTCGGTGACAGGAACGGACATGGAGGTCGAACTGGTTACGTCGGTAGCGGCGGATATTCAGAATGAAGGTGAGATCACGGTACCGGCCAGAAAGCTCGTGGATATCGTTCGTATGTTGCCCGAAAGCGTGGGGATCACCGTGGTCCTCGAAGGCGACAAACTCACGATCTCATCTGGAAGGGGCCGATACACGCTTGCCACCCTTCCAGCCAACGAATTTCCCGCCACGGATCAGGTAGAAACTCTAG
Organism: Lysobacterales bacterium; assembly: GCA_050118555.1. Classification (GTDB taxonomy): domain Bacteria; phylum Pseudomonadota; class Gammaproteobacteria; order Xanthomonadales; family SZUA-36; genus CALKKN01. The sequence continues at coordinate 2,228 of JASFKQ010000256.1, read as the reverse complement.
AAATCGTTAAAATTCAAGAACATAAGTTAAAAAATCTGTTGGAAAAGACGTCCTTTGCAATGGCCAATCAGGATGTTCGATATTACCTGAACGGGCTGTTGTTCCACTTTCACGACGGTATGCTCAGCACCGTGGCAACGGACGGCCACCGACTGGCGGTTTGCGATCTGGATAGCGAGGTAGGCGTGTCCGGTGAGCGGCAACTGATCGTGCCCCGCAAGGGTGTCCTCGAACTGTCCCGGATGCTCGCCGACAGCGACGACGAAGTCGAACTGAAACTGGGCAAGAACCACGTGCGTCTTGTCAAGGGCGACACAGTATTTACGTCCAAGCTCATCGACGGACGTTTTCCCGAGTACACGGCCGTGATCCCCAAGGGAACCGACCGGCATATCACGATCGACAAGGAGGGCTTCACCCAGGCTCTGCAGAGGGCCTCTATCCTTTCCAACGAGAAGTACCGGGGCGTCCGTCTCGAGGCTTCGGACAGTTCGGTCAAGATCATCGCCCACAACCCGCAACACGAAGAAGCAGTGGAGGAGCTGGAAGCAGAGCTCAATTTCGATCAGATCGCGATTGGTTTCAACGTCACGTACCTGTTGGATGCGCTGGCGGCAATCGATAGTGAGGCTGTGTTGATGGAATTGAAGGACGCCAACAGCAGTTGCCTGATTTCTGCCAAGTCCGGAGGCAGCGACCGTCACGTGGTCATGCCACTCAAGCTTTGATCGATTTGCCGTGCAGCCCGAGAAAGGCCGCGGCAGCTAGGAAAGTCTGGCCCGGCCGTAACCCCTTCACGGCGCTGTCTTGATCGTCAAAAAGCTCCAGATTGACAACCTGCGCAACCTGGCTCAGGTCTCGATGCAGCCCGATGAACGCCTCAACATACTGTTCGGGGATAATGGCGCGGGGAAGTCGAGTATCCTGGAAGCGTTGGTCGTCTTGTCGCGCGGGCGCTCGTACAGAACTACTCAGGCTTCCGAACTGGTCGGTCCGCAGAAACCGACGTTCAGCGTCTTCGCCCAGGTCCAGAATCCGTCAGGTCCGAATCACCGCCTGGGCCTGGAGCGCTCCGGAAGGCACTGGCGTGGTCGTTTGGATGGAGTGGATCTGTCCCAGATAAGCCAGCTTACCCGCTTGCTACCCCTGGTGGTTATGGAACCGGAAAGCCATCTGCTGGTCAGTGGCTCCCCGGAGTACCGCCGGAAGTACATTGATTGGGGCATGTTCCACGTGGAACCCCGCTTCCTCGAGGTGTGGCGTAAGTTTTCCCGCGCGCTGAAGCAGAGGAACGTGGCGCTTCGGACCGGTCAGGTGACGGTATTGGACAGCCTGGATGAAGTCCTGGCCGATGCCGGCACCCAACTCGGGGCCATGCGCCGCGCCCATGTCGAATCCGTGGCCAGTCATATCGAGGATCTCATGACCGAGTTGGGCACGCCGTTTCCGAACATTCGGATCGAGTACCAGCCGGGCTGGACAGGTTCGTCGTACCTCGAGGCGCTGAGCGCCGGCAGGGAACGGGACCTGGAACGGGGCGCGACAACGGCCGGGCCGCACCGGGCGGAGTTGGCTATGCAGCAGGATCGTACCCCGGTCCGAACGGTGTTTTCCCGCGGGGAGCAGAAATTGTTCGCAGCGACACTGCTGATGACGCAGGTCCGCGTGCTTTCGTCGACGGAAAACCTGCCATTGGTGCTGCTAGACGATCTTGCGTCGGAATTTGACCCGGCCAACTGCACCGCGGTGCTGGAATGTGCGTATTCCAGCGGCTGCCAGGTATGGGTTACCGGCACCCGGCGCCTGGAACATCCAAGCACCCACGGAGTGTTCCACGTGGAACGGGGCCGGGTGCAGGAAGTGGTATAATACGGCTTTGCAATTCCCCGCCGCGGCTACCAGCCGGATATGGCTGGCGCGGTTGGTCGCAGTAAATCCCCAAACAGCCTGTTTTCAGGACGTTACCGGGCCGCCTGGAGGGTGGAGAATGCCAACGAGCAAAACACAGTACGATTCCAAGAACATCAAGGTCCTGAAGGGACTGGATGCGGTGCGAAAGCGCCCTGGCATGTATATCGGCGACACCGATGACGGCACCGGCCTGCACCACATGGTCTTCGAAGTGGTGGACAATTCAATCGACGAGGCCCTGGCCGGACACTGCGATTCCATCCGCGTGACGCTACATCCCGATGATTCGGTGACCGTACAGGACAATGGGCGGGGCA
>JASFKQ010000255.1:0-5259 GCA_050118555.1 Lysobacterales bacterium | reverse complement strand
AACTCGCGCCTCTACCAGGCGCTGGTCTACAACAAGCCGCTGGCGGTGGACGTCGACGTCTCGGTGGAGAACCACCTGTTGGCCAGCATGTTCAGCGTCGACGTGACGCTGCAACCCGGGGCCTCCGTCGACGAGGTCAACGCCATCATCAACGAGGAACTCGAAAAATTCCGCCAGGAGGGACCCACCGCGGACGAACTGGAACGCGCGCAGACCAAGATCAATGCGAGTACGGTCCGTGGCCTGGAGCAGATCGGCGGTTTCGGCGGCAAGGCCGTTACCCTGGCACAGGGTGAACTGTATGCCGGTGATCCCGGATTCTATTTGACCCGCCTGGGCTGGATCGACGACGCGAAGCCCGACGACATCCGCGCCGCTGCAGACCAGTGGCTGGGCAAGGGACGCTACCAACTCGATGTGCTGCCCTTCGGGGACCACAAGACGGTGGTGAGCGCCGTTGACCGCAGCGCCGGTTTGCCCCCCGTCGGTGAAATGCCGGACCTTGAATTTCCCGCTGTGCAGCGTGCCGAACTGGACAACGGCCTGCAGGTCGTATTGGCCGAGCGGCACACCGTTCCGGTGGTCAATGTCGCCCTTCAGTTCGATGCCGGCTATGCCGCCGATAGCTTTGGCAAGCTCGGCACCGCGAAGTTTGCGATGGCCATGATGGATGAAGGCACGAAGTCACGCAGCGCGCTGGAAATTTCCGCCGAGGCCGAATCGCTGGGCGCCGACATTTCGACGAATTCCAACCTCGACATGTCCATTGCCACGCTGTCGGCCCTCAGCGACAAGCTGGAGCCATCGATTGACCTGTTTGCCGACATCGTCAAGGATCCGGCGTTCAGCGACGAGGAGATGGAGCGGATGCGCCCGCGCTGGATCGCCAACATCCAACAGGAGAAAAACCAGCCGGTTGCCGTCGCGCTGCGCACCCTGCCCCCGCTGATCTATGGCCCGGACCATGCCTATGGTATCCCGCTGACGGGCAGCGGCACCGAGGATTCCATCGCCTCGCTGACACGCGACGACCTGGTGAAGTTCCACCAGACCTGGATCCGGCCCGGCAATGCGACCATCTTCGTGACCGGCTCGACCACGATGGACGAGATCCTGCCGCTGCTGAACAAGACCTTCGGGAAGTGGAAGGACAACCGCAAGGCCGTGCCACAGAAAAACCTCGCCCACGTCGACCTGCCGGCCTCCGGCCGCGTGTTCATCATCGACAAGCCGGGCGCTCCGCAGTCGATGATACTGGCCGGGGAGATTGCGCCTCCGACAGGCGTCGACAACAACATCGATATCCAGACCATGAACGACGTGATCGGCGGCTCCTTCAGCTCTCGGGTGAACATGAACCTGCGCGAGGACAAGGGCTGGGCTTATGGAGCCGGCACATTCATTCCCGATGCGCGCGGCCAGCGGGCCTGGATCGCCTATGCGCCGGTGCAGACGGACCACACCGCGGACTCCATGGAGGAACTGGAAAAGGAGTTCAACGAGTACCTGACCACCAAGCCGGCGACCCGGGACGAACTCAACAAGAGCGTCCGCAACAACGTCAACAGCCTGCCCGGCCAGTACGAAACCTCCAGCGCCGTTCTCGGCGCACTGCTCAGCAACGATCGCTTCGGCCGGCCCGACGACTACGTCAGCACGCTAAAGTCACAGTACGAATCGGTCAATCTCGAAGGCGTACAGGCCGCGGCCGAAGAGGTCATCCATCCCAGGCGCCTGACCTGGCTGATCGTGGGTGACCGCAAGGAGATCGAGGAGAAAGTCCGCGATCTGGGCCTCGGCGAAGTCCATATCCTGGACGCCGACGGCAAGGTCGTGGAGTAGCGTTTACCCTGATTGTTGCTTCAATCTGAACTGCGGCCCTGGATAGGGCCGCAGTTTAAACGCCTCTCGCCCGGGCCAGAACAAAGGCCCGCTCGTCCCGGTCCGGGTCGGCCGGGTTGGATCGCTTGCCATCGCCCGCCGTGTGGAAGTCCAGGATCTCCCATCCCGACCGGTCGAGAATCCGCCTCAGACCGGCTTCCGAGAAAATCCAGAAGTTGCTCGCGTCGTTATTGCACTCGTCCGGTGCGAGCAGGTAGGCCAGCGGCAGCTCCTTCAGCGGCGTCCCATCGAGGGCGTAGCGCGCGATGCGGGTGCTGAGGATAAGCAGGTCCGTGTGCTGCGCGAAGCGCTCCAGCACGTAGAACGGATTCTTCAGGTGGTACAGGATGCCGAGCATCAGGATCAGACCGTAGCGCGGGCGCGGCATGTCGAAATAGGCGTCCAGGTCCATCTCATGGATGGCCACAGACGACCCCAGCACGGCTTTCAGGTGACGCGCGGCGCGCAGGCCGTTCCAGTTGGTCGGCCCGTAGTCGACGATGTCCGACGTCAGGCCGACGCTCTCGAGGAAGTAAGACAGGTCTCCGTCGGCGGCCCCGACATCCGCGATCGGCATGTCGCCGAGCCGGGAGAACAGGTCTCGGCTTTCGCCGTTCAGCAGGTTGTCGAGATGCACCAGGTTCGAAAGGATGTCGTAACCGTACCAGGTGAAGCCATCCGGTGGATTCTTATCTTTGACCTTCTGCAGTTCGCTGGAGAATCGTTTCGCGCTGCTGCGGAGCTCGGCGATGTTCATGGATAAAAGCTTCCTCGGAAGTCTGGCCTGGCGTTGAAGATCAACCAACGGCTGATTGTGGAACGGGGACGAGGTGGCGTACAGCAAGTATAAACCAGCCTGTCCCGAATCCGGTCGGGGTGCGCACTTCAAAAGTGCCGCAGGCTGCTTTAAGTTAGGGGAACCGAATCATCGGGGCGCGCGGCTGCTGCGGATGGCTGATCTGTTTGAAATCGAAAGCGAAGAAGCGGCGGCCGACCGGCCGCTGCCCGACCGGCTGCGTCCCCGGGACCTCGAGGAGATCGTGGGACAGGATCATCTCGTTGGCGCCGATGCCCCCATCCGCAGGATGACCGACAGCGGGCGTCTGGCCTCGATGATCCTCTGGGGCCCGCCGGGCTGCGGCAAGACCACCCTCGCCCGTATTCTCTCCGCGCACACCGAGCTGCACTTCGAGCAGCTTTCGGCGATCTTCTCGGGTGTGCAGGACCTGCGCAAGGTGTTCGAGGCCGCGAAGGTCCGCAAGCGCAACGGCCAGGGCACGCTGCTGTTCGTGGACGAGATCCACCGCTTCAACAAGTCGCAGCAGGATGCGTTCCTGCCGGTGGTCGAAGACGGCACCATCGTGCTGATCGGCGCGACCACCGAGAACCCGTCGTTCGAACTGAACGCCGCCTTGCTGTCCCGCGCGCAGGTATTCGTGCTCAAGCGCCTCGACGATGAAAGCCTGGAGACCCTGCTGGCGCGGGCCGAGGAGGACGCCGGGCGGAAACTGCCGGTCGACGAACAGGCGCGCGCCACTCTCAAGGCGATGGCCGACGGCGATGGCCGCTATGTGCTGTCGATGGCCGAACAGGTCCTGGCTCAGGATGAATTGCTGGACACCGATGCCATGCTGCGGCTCGTTCAGCAGCGGGCGCCGCTGTACGACAAGGGCGACGATGCGCACTTCAACCTGATCTCAGCCCTGCACAAGTCGGTGCGCGGATCGGACGCGGACGCTGCGCTGTACTGGTTCGCTCGCATGCTGGCCGGCGGCGAGCACCCCGAGTACGTCGCGCGGCGCATGACGCGAATGGCGGTCGAGGACATCGGGCTGGCCGACCCCCAGGCGCTACCGACGTGCATCGCGGCCTGGGAGGCCTACGAGCGGCTCGGCAGTCCCGAGGGCGAACTGGCGCTGGCCCAGGCGCTGATCTACCTGGCGACGGCGCCCAAGTCCAACGCGGCGTACGCGGCCTACGGAGCCGCCAGCCGGTCGGCCCGCGAGACGGGTTCGCTGATGCCGCCGAAACACATCCTGAATGCGCCCACTTCGCTGATGAAGAAGCAAGGTTATGGCGCGGGCTACGAATACGACCACGACACCGCCGAGGGATTTTCCGGACAGGATTACTTTCCGGATGAAATGCCCCGCCAGCGCTTCTACGACCCGGCCGAACGCGGCTTCGAGCGCGAAGTGCGCAAGCGGCTGGAGTACTGGGACCGACTGCGCCAGAGACAGAGATCCCGCTCCGGCGATTGAAGGATTGGCCAGGAAGCTGGAGCCGTCCGAAGCATGGCGGTGGAGCGGCGCATGGCGGTCTATGACCAATGGCCCATTGCAGTGCCAGACCGGGGGCGTATGATGGCGCGCCCGAAGAGGAGAGGCGCGCAATGAAAGGTCATAAGCTGTTGTTAATAAGCGTTTTGTTTTCTGTTCTGCTCGTGCCTTCATGGGTTCTCGCGCAGCACATACCGGTCAATCCGTTCAGCATCCGTGGCGACCTCAGCGGTAGCTGGTACAACCCCGAGCAGTCCGGCCATGGACTGATGGTCGAAGTTCTCGACGAGCGACACGTGGTGCTGGCGTGGTACACCTACGACTCGTCGGGCGATCCCCTGTGGTTGTTTGGCCAGGGACGGGCAAGCGGGCAGGACCTGACTGTGGAGCTCAGCGCGTTCAGCGGCGGGCGCCCGCCGGCCGACTGGGCGCAGGGCGCACTCGTCGGGGAGCCGTGGGGTACCGCGACGATGAACGTGGAAAGCTGCAACACCGCGCTCCTCAGCTGGGAGTCGGAGCACCCCGATTTCGGCTCGGGCGAACTCGAACTGAACCGACTCACGTGGATCCAGGGTCAGCGCTGTAACAAGGCGGAACAGTACAGCATGCAGGTGCACTACAGCTTCGAGCGCCGCATGCAGAACTTCGGGGCCGTGTTCGCCGACCTGCCCGAGGACTGGGAGGGCGCCGACTATGAGCTCGACTACCGCCGGGAATTGCTGCCGGTGCCCCTGTCCGACCTGGCCGGGCTGCGGCTCACGGGGCACAACCGCTCGGACGACCTTGCCATGCTGGTCACCGCGCCGGTGCGGGGCCTGGAGCCGAACACGCTGTACCGGGTGGAACTGGAGGCCGAGTTGGCCAGCAACGTGGCGCACGGCTGCACCGGTATCGGGGGATCGCCGGGCGATAGCGTCTACGTGAAATTGGGTGCTGCCGGGGCTGAACCGATGGCGGCACTCGACCCGGAAGATGGCATGCTGCGGCTGAACGTGGATTTCGGCGTGCAGTCGAACGAAGGCGCAAACGCACGTGTGGTGGGGACGCTGGGCAACAGCCAGAACTGCGATGGCGGGCCGGAGACCGATTACGAGATCAA
>JASFKQ010000254.1:0-5286 GCA_050118555.1 Lysobacterales bacterium | reverse complement strand
GGCCGATGTGATCCAGCAGCAACTCGAACTGCCGGGCACCGGTTTCACCTACCTGCGCTCCCACGGTGTGCTCGACCAACAGCACATCGGCCTTTACGAATCCCTGGTGAACCGCCTCGAGGCAGAAAACGACCGGCGGGCGGTTCTCGATACGGCGCGGGTCATGTACCGCCTGTACGCGGCACTGTTCGCCAATTTGCCGCGCCCGGAAGACCGCAGGGCGGCCGCGTGATGGAGAAACTGAACGGAAAACGCGTGCTGTTGACCGGCGCGGCCGGAGGAATCGGGTCCGCGGTTGCGCGCAGACTTTCCGGGGTGGGCGCCCGGGTGCTGCTGGCCGACCTCGACACGCCGGCCCTCGGGGCGATCGCCGCGGAAACGGGACAAACCTCGGTGCCCTGTGACCTGGCCCAGGGGACGGGCCGCCAGGCGGTGGTCGATTCGGTGAACACGGCATTCGGCGCGCTCGACGGCCTGGTTTACTGTGCGGGTATCAACGCCTTCGGTTTGCACGACACCCAATCCGACGAACTCGTGGAGCGCATCATGCAGATCAACCTGCTGGCGCCCATCCAGCTGACCCGTCACCTGATCCCCCTGCTGGAAAAAGGCAGCAATCCGGTAATCGTAAACCTCGGCTCAGTGTTCGGTCATATCGGTTTTCCCGGTTTCTCACTGTACAGCGCCAGCAAGTTCGGCCTGCGCGGTTACACCGAAACCTTGCGCCGGGAGTTGGCCGACGGCCCGATCCGGGTGGCCTGGATCTCACCCCGCGCCACCAGCACTGCCATGAACGCCGGCGTGATCGACGCGGTCAACGCCGAACTGAAGGTCAATTACGATTCGCCCGAGCGCGTGGCCGAGGCGGTCGTACAGACCCTGGCCAGGCCATCACGGGACCGGGTGCTCGGATTCCCAGAGAAGCTTTTTGCCCGCATCAACCAGTTATTCCCCGGCATCGTCGACGGGTCGCTCGCCCGCCAGTTGCCGGTGATCCGAAGGCACAGCTCGATACACAAGGAGTCGAACACATGACCAGATATGTCCTGCCCTGTCTCTGCCTTGCCGCTCTCCTGGCATCCGTGGGTGCGTCCGCAGACAGCGGTGCCGATCTCGTCGCCAGCGTGCAGAAGCACTGGGCGGAGGCCAATTACGCCAGCAAAGGCAAAGCGCGGGAGCAGGCATTCGAATCGCTCACCGCCGAGGCGGACTCGCTGGTCCGGGCCGAACCGAAGCGCGCCGAAGCCCATATCTGGGCCGGCATCGTTTACTCCACCTACGCCGGCGAAGTCAGCATCTTCAGCGCCGGCAAGCAGGTCAAGCGCGCCCGCTCGGAACTCGAACAGGCACTGGCCATCGATCCCGACGCGATGAACGGCTCTGCCTATACCTCGCTCGGTGCGCTGCTGTACCAGATACCGGGCGTTATGGGAGGCGACGATGACAAGGCCGAGCAACTGCTCAGGAAGGGCGTGGAACTCAACCGCGACGGGATTGATTCCAACTACTTCTATGCGACGTTCCTGATCGACCAGAAGCGCTATGACGAGGCCCTGGACTACCTGCAAAAAGCAGCCGCCGCACCCGATCGGCCGTCCCGTCCGCTGGCCGACAGGGGCCGCAGGGCGGAGATTGCCGCCGCCCTCGAAGACCTGAGAAAACGAACGAGCTGACTTTACTCCGTATCAGGCGGGGCCAGGCGCGGATCGAACGGCCAGTGGCCGGCGCTTTCCGGGTTACTGCATGGCGCAAACGCGTTAACATGTAGCGGGTTCCCGAGCGCCGCGATGCCTGAAGCCACTCCACCACACACTCCGCCCGCGCGTATCGCCGCGCTCCTGTTCGGCCTGCTGCTGTTCAGCCTGGCGTTCCAGGGCGCGAGGGGGTTGTGGGAACCCGACGAGGGGCGCTACACGAACGTCGCGGTCGAGATGATCGCGCTGGATGACTGGCTCGTGCCTCACCAGAACCACGAGACCGAACACTGGACCAAGCCACCCCTGACGTACTGGGCCATCGCCACCAGCCTGGAAGCCTTCGGCAGGACGGAGTTGGCGGCCAGGCTGACCAGCGCGTTGTCCTACTTTGCGACCGCAGTACTGCTGGGCTTGCTGGGCCGGATATTCCTGCCGCGCCTGCCCTGGCTGGCAGCGCCGCTCTACGCCGCGTCGGTGCTGCCGTTCGTCGCCTCCAACCTGGTCACCACAGATACGCTGCTGGCGCTCTGGGAGTGCCTGGGCGTGTACGCGTTCGCGCGCGCCGCCTGGCATCCCGCGTGCCGGCGCCGGGCCGGCTGGCTGATGGTCATGTGGGCTGCATTCGGCCTGGCCTTCCTGACCAAGGGGCCACCCGGGCTGCTTCCGCTGCTCGCCATCGTGGGCTTCAGTTTGTCCACACCCCGGCTGCGCCGGTCTACCGGGCTGAAGGCATGGCCGGGGCTTGTGGTGCTGCTGGCGGTGGCGCTGCCCTGGTACATCATCGTGACCCTGAAGAATCCCGGCTTACTGGATTATTTCATCAACAAGGAAGTCGTCGCGCGCGTTGCCTCCGACGACTTCCGCCGTCATTCGGAGTGGTACGGCGCCTTCAAGGTTTATCTGCCAACCCTGCTGGTTGGACTGCTGCCCTGGACCTGGTGGTGGCTGCGCGCAGCGGGTCGCGGGCTGAACACCTGGCGCCACGGCGGCCGGCAGGCCTTCCGCGCACTGGATGAAAAGCAACGTTTTCTGCTGTGGTGGCTACTGCTGCCGCTGGCGGTCTTCTTCCTCGCCCGATCGAGATTGCCGCTCTACGTACTTCCTCTGGCAGCCCCCCTGGTGCTGGTGACGGCCCGGGAGCTGTTGCGCAACCCGGGCTTCCCCTCGCGTGCGACCCCCTGGCTGCTGACCGCCTGGATGGTGGCCCTGCTCGCGCTGCGCGCAGCCTCGGGCTGGGTGCACAGCCCCAAGGACGCCCGCGCAACGGCGGAAATGCTGCGCGCAGCAGGGGTGAATTCATGCCAGGAAATCGCCTTCTACGAAACCCGCCCCATGCTGGGTCTTCGCTTTTACCTGGGCTGCGAGATCGAGAGCATCGACCGCGACGGGCTCGAGCAGGAACTCGCGGAACCGGAACGCCGGTACTGGGCAGTCAATCACGACAGCGCGCCGGAATTCGAGAGTCGCATGCGCGCCGCTCGCCGGGGGATCGGACGTGTGGCGGAGGTTCCCGGTCGCTGGCTGCTTTACCGGGAAAACGGGCACGCGGCAGACACGCCATGAAATACATCGAAGCCGGACACCCACGAAAGTGCGTCCGGTCCGCCTCGTCGGCCTGAGTTGGACCGGAAGCCTTCAGAGTTCCAGCGTCACCTCGACCAGGTCCGGGTCTTCCGCACTGGGTTCAGCCTGGAAACCGAGCGAGGCGACGAAGTCGAGCATTCGACGATTTTCCTTCAGGACGACGCCGGTCATGCGGCGGTGACGGCGGTAACGCGCCGCGTCGATGAGTGCACCCAGCAAACGCCGCGCCAGGCCCTTGTTCTGCCAGCCGTCCGCCACGACGATTGCGAACTCGCAGGTGCTCGAATCCGGCAACGTTGAGTAACGGGTGACACCGATCTCGTGCTCTACGCCATCCTCCTCGATGGTCGCGATCAGCGCCATTTCGCGGTCGTAATCGATCTGGGTGAAGCGGGACAGCATTTCCGGCGTGAGGTGGCTGAGGGAGTACATGAACCGGAAGTAGCGGCTCTGCTGCGACAGGCCTTCGACGAAATTCTTCTCGATCAGCGCATCCTCCGGCCGGATCGGCCGGATCGTGACCATGGTGCCGTCGCTCAGCTCGGCGGTTTGCGCCAGGTTCCCCGGGTAGGGGTGGATGGCCATGTGTTCGTAAGGCCGGGAAGCCTCGTTGTACGGCGCCACCACAACGCGCGCGTCGACCACCATCACTCCTTCAGGTCCCGCCATCACGGGATTCAGATCCATTTCCACGATATGAGGCAACTCGCAGCACATTTCCGAAACACGCAGCAACAGGCTTTCCACCGCAGCCTGGTCCACGGCCGGGGCGCCGCGAACCGCCTTCAGCAGCTTGGCAGCGCGGGTTTGTTCGATCAGCCGCTCGGCCAGGAACCGGTTGAGCGGCGGCAAAGATACCGCGCGGTCGCCCAGGATCTCGACGAGTGTTCCACCCAGGCCGAAGCTGATCACAGGGCCGAAGATCTGATCGCGGATCACACCAACCATCAACTCCCGTGCATGGCGACCACGGTACATCGGCTCGACCACCACACCCCGAATACGAGCCTCGGGTTGCAGCGCAGCCACGCTCGAAGTCAGTTCCTGGAATACCGCCCGCACCTGGTGTGCATCGACCAGGCCCAGTCGCACGCCCCCGACGTCCGTTTTGTGCGTGATGTCCGGGGAGTCGATCTTCATCGCCACCGGAAAACCCATCTCCTGGGCCACCAGGATGGCCTCCTGCGCGCTGCTCGCGGGTATGCTCTGCAGGATCGGAATGTGAAACGCAGCCAGAACGGCCTTTGACTCCGCCTGCGTCAAAATCTTCCGGCCCTCCGCGAGCGCATTGTTGATGATCAGTTCCGCGTTTTCCGACGACGGGGCCGCCTGGCGGGTGAGCGGGTCCGGAGCCTGCAGCAACTGCTGCTGGTTGTCATGGTGCGCCGCCAGGGCCGCGAAGGCCCGGACCGCAGCCTCGGGTGTTCGGTAAGTCGAGATGTTCTCCTTGCGAAACAGGCGGCGGCTCTCGGCCACTGATACGTCACCCATCCAGCAGGCGAGGATCGGCTTGGCCGCATCCCGGTGCAACTCGACGATTTTCTCGGCCACCGAGAGTGGCGCCGTCAGGGCCTGCGGCGTGAGCACCACCAGCACCGCGTCCACGCCCTCGTCTTCCATGCAGGCGCGCACCGCCAGTTCGTAGCGATCCGGTCGGGCGTCGCCCAGCACGTCGATCGGGTTGCCGTGGGACCAGGCCGCCGGTAGCCCGGCATCCAGTTTCGACAATGTCTCCTGGCTCAGCTCGGCCAGCTTCAGCCCCTCGTCCGCGCAATGGTCGGCCGCCATGACGCCCGGGCCGCCGGCGTTGGTAATCACCGCCAGCCGGCTGCCGCGTGTCCGCACGCCCGAGTCGAGCGTCGCCGCGGTGGCGAAAAACTCGGGAAACTCGTTGACGCGCAAGGCGCCGGCGCGCCGCAAGGCCGCATCGAAAACCTCGTCGGACCCCACCAGTGCTCCGGTATGGGACATCGCGGCGCTCGATGCCTGCGCATGCCGGCCGGCC
>JASFKQ010000253.1:0-5290 GCA_050118555.1 Lysobacterales bacterium | reverse complement strand
GATCGGCACATTCGGCGATCCGGTCACTCCCGCTGGGATGGGCAGCTGAAGTCATGGCTGCTTTGGCTCCGAAGCCGCGCGCCGCCACCAGCACGTCTTCCGAATCGGTCGCGATCACCACCTGGTGGGCGGCCGATTCAAGGGCACGTTCGAACACGTGCTGCACGAGAGGTTTGCCGGCGATCTCCGCGAGTGGCTTCCCCGGCAATCGCTGGGACGTCATGCGTGCCGGTATGACGATGTGATAACTGCCGCTCATGCTTTTCTCCGCCGTCGGTCGAGCGTGTCGACTACCGCGGCCACGACAGCGGACTCCCACTCGGTCGGCAGCAGGGCATCCACCGACAGAACCCAGGCGTTATCCAGGTCCAGCGCGACGCACTTGACGGCGTCCTTCTCGGTCATGAGGATTGGCAAGTCGTGGTCCATTGGCTCGAAATCGCCGGAAGAGTACACGTGGTGGTCGGGAAACGGGTATTCAATCGCCTTGATCCGGGACTGACTGAGCAGGCTGAAAAACCGATCGGGATTGGCGATACCCGCGACCGCGTTCACCCGGCAGCCGGAAAACTGCGATAGCCGCCAACTCTGCGTGCCGTTCAGAGACCGCAGCACGCCGGCGGCCAGGTTCATGCCGATGGCCTCGACGCCGTCCGGCAAGGCCTGCGGATCCCCGTTGACCACCACGTGATCGACATGCTCCAGCCGTTTCAGGGATTCGCGCAGCGGGCCAGCTGGCAACAGTCGTCCGTTGCCAAAGCCGCGGCTGCCGTCAACCACGCAGATTTCGATATCCCTGGGCAAACGATAGTGCTGCAGGCCATCATCGGACACCACGACGTTCACACCCTTTCGCACCAGGACCCGCGCCGCCTCGCAACGGTCGGAGGACACCACCACCGGCACACCGGCGCGGCGGGCAATCAGCAGGGGTTCGTCGCCGACGGTCCCCGGGTCGGAAGCCGGGCTGACCAGGCGCAGGCCGCGACCCTTGCGGCCGTAACCCCTGCTGACCACGCCCGGGCGGAATCCGGCCTCGCGCAGCACCTGGCACAAGCGGATGACCAGTGGGGTTTTGCCGCTCCCCCCGACGGTGATGTTGCCGACCACGATCACGCAGGCGGGGCCGATGCCTTCGGGTCGGTGGCGCTCCTTCCACCACCGGTCCGCGCGGTTGGCGGCCCGGTATAACGGAACCAGCCCCCGCAGCCAGGCGGGTGGGGATTTGCCTCCATACCAGATGTCGTTCAGTTTGAACTCGGTGTCCGAACGCATGCGTTCTCCCCTCAGTTCTTACCGTTCGCCTGAGGCGCGTTTTCCCGCTCTTGCCCGAACTGGGTCTGATACAGCCTGGCGTAGATGCCTTCCCGCGCCAGCAGTTCCTCGTGCGTGCCGGCTTCGGCCACACGTCCCTCCTGCAGTACGATGACCTGGTCTGCGTTCTCGATGGTGGACAGGCGGTGTGCGATGACCAGCGTCGTACGGTGCTTCATGACCTCCGCCAGCGCCTCCTGGATGGCACGCTCCGATTCGCTGTCGAGGGCCGAAGTTGCCTCGTCCAGGATCAGGATAGGCGCATCCTTGAGCAGCGCGCGGGCAATGGCAAGCCGCTGGCGCTGCCCGCCCGAGAGCAGCGTGCCGTTTTCGCCCACCAGCGTGTCCAGGCCTTCCGGCAGCTGTGCAATGAATTCCATGGCGTGGGCGTCCGTGGCTGCTTTGGTGATGGCGTCGCGGGAGGCGCCCGCGAGGGCGCCGTAGGCGATGTTGCCCGCCACCGTGTCGTTGAACAGGACCACGCTCTGGCCCACCAGCGCGATCTGACTTCGCAGGCTGTCCAGTTCGTAGTCCGCCAGGTCCCGGCCGTCGAGCAGGATACGACCGGTGTAGTCGGGATAAAAGCGCGGCAACAGGCCCGCCAGGGTCGTCTTGCCACTGCCCGAGTGCCCCACCAGGGCCGTGACGCTGCCAGCCGGCACCCTGAAGTCGACGCCGTGCAGCACTTCGCGGCCGGTTTCCGCGTAGCGGAAGCTCACGTTCCTGAACTCGATCTCGCCGCGCACGCGTTCGGCCCTGTAGGTGCCCGTGTCGCGTTCGGCCTCGGTATCCAGCACCTGGAAGATACTGTCGGCGGCGGCGATGCCCTTCTGCACCTGCGACTGGACGCCAGTCAACCGCTTCAGCGGCGGAATCGTCGCGATCATTGCCGTGAAGATGGCCGTGAAGGTGCCCGCGGAGATCGCGTTGAGCATGTTGGGGCGCGTTGCGATCAGCATCAGGAGCACCATGGCGAGACCGGCGGCGATCTGCACCAGGGAAGAACTGGCCAGATGCGTGGCGGTCATGCGCATGTGCAGGCGGCGCGTTTTGTCGTTCACATCACGGAACCGGCGCTTCTCCGCGTCCTGCCCGCGGAATACCTTGACCACCCGCTGACCGACTACCGCCTCTTCGGTAACATGTGAAACGTTCCCCATCATGTCCTGGATGCGATGGCTGATTTTGCGGAAACGCCGGCTGATTACCGTGACCAGCAGCCCGATCATCGGCACCAGCAAAAGCATGACCAGCGTCAGCTGGACGTTCGTCGTCAGCATCACGCCCACCAGGAAAATCACCAGCAGCACGTCGCGCAACGCCGAGACGATCGAAGTGGTCGCGGCACTGGCCACCTGCTCGCTGTTGTAGGCCAGCTTGGAAATCAACTGCCCGGAGCTGAAGCGGTCGAAGTACGCGGCGGGCAGCGACACGTACTGATCGAACAGTTCCTGGCGCAGGTCGGCGATGACCTTGCGCCCGACCCACTCCATACCGTACACACCACTGAAATTTCCCACCACGCGAACCAGGGCGATGATGAAGATGACGCCCGCCAGCCATACGCCGAACGCCGAGTCCTTGCCGACGAAAACCCGATCGATCAGGGGTTCCATGAACTTGATGAAGATGGCCTGCATGCTGGCGTCGACGCTGACGCCCAGCAGGCCCAGCAGGAACATCCAGAAGTAACGCCGCGTATAGCCCCAGAGGCGCCGGTAAACGGCCAGCGGCTCGCTCGCCGATGCGGTCATTCCTGGTTTCCGGCTACGCGGTCCGTCGCGATCGAGAGATTGGCGAAGCCCATTTGCGCGGCCACGTCCATCGCCGTCACCACGAAATGATGCGGTGTATCCCGGTCGGCACGCAGGATCAGCGGCAGCGTTCGGTCATCGCCGGCCGCCTGCTCCATGGCGGCGCGAAGGGTCTTCTCGCTGCTGTCCACGAGGCGCTGATCGTTGAGGAACATGCGTCCTTCCCTGTCGATGATCAGCTCCAGGGTGTCGGGCCTGTCGGCGCGATCCTCGACGGCGCTGGCTTCGGGCAGATCAACGCGCAACAGCGCCTGGTGCTCAAAGGTCGTGCTCACCATGAAAAAGATCAGCAACAGGAATACGACGTCGATCAACGCAGTGAGATCGACGGTGGGTTCCTCGGTCGTGTGGTGCTGCAGCTTCATCAGTCAGCCTGTCGGCGCGGCCGCTTACCCGCCCGGCACCCCGGACCTCAGCTGCGCCACGTTGCCCCGTTCTATCGCCTCGATCAGGTTGATGGCCTGCTCCTCCATGGACACTACGTAGCCGCCCACGAGGCCCTTGAAGTACCGATAGAAAAAGAAACTGGGGATTGCCACGGTCAGGCCCGCGGCGGTCGTTATCAGCGCCTGGGATATGCCGCCGGCCAACTGGCTGGCATCGCCCACGCCGTGAGCCAGGATCGCCGAAAACACCTTGATCATGCCGATGACCGTGCCGAGCAGCCCCAACAGGGGAGAAATACCCGCGATGGTACCCAGCGTGTTGAGGAAACGCTCGAGTTCGTGCACGACGTGCCGGCCCGTGTCCTCTACGGCTTCCTTGATCAGGTCGCGCGAGCGGTGACGATTGACCAGAGCGGCGGCCAACACGCGCCCGAGCGCGGAGCCGGCCCGAAGTTGATCGATATGGCGCCGGTCGAGTTCATGCCGGGCGGCCCAGTCCTCGACCTGTTTACCGACGCCCGGGGGCACGACCCTGTGCCGACGAAGCGCCCAGAACCGCTCTGCGATGATGGTCAGGGCGAGGACCGAGCACAGGATGATCGGGACCATCAGCCAGCCGCCGGCGACAATAATTTCAAACACGCTTCATCACTCCATTGATTTGAGGACTTATCAAGCCCTGGGCTGCCCAAATGATACATGTGGCGGTTTGCCGGCGCTACGGACAGTTGGCGCCCGCCGGCCAGCGCCAGATGCGTCGCCGTTCCCTGCGAGCGCTTTCGGCAAGCCACTCTCCGTCCGGTCCTGTGCGCAGACGGATCGCTCCACAGGCTCCGGTCGACCAGAAGGAAGTGCCGCCTCGTTCGTAGCGATTCCGGATCTCGGGCCGGGGAAAGCCGAAGCGATTGCCCAGGCCGGCGGTGGCGATCGCGAGCTTTGGCGACAGCCGTTCAATGAATGAGGGGCCGGAAGAACTCGTACTGGCGTGGTGCGGAACCAGCAGCACCTCGTGTTGCCCGATGTCCAGCCGTTCGAGTCGCCGCTCGACCGCGGTTGAGATGTCGCCGGGCAGCAACATGCTGCGGGGGCCCGCGCGAATGCTGACCACACAGGAACTGTCGTTGCCAAGGTAAGGCAACCACGGACCGGGGTGGAGAACAGCGAACGAGACGCCATCCCAACGCCAGGATTGCGGACGGACGCACGGCGCAGCTCCGGGCTGCGGCTGCCTCCGGTTGACGAGGAAATCGGCCTCGACATAGCGGAGGGCCAGTGATGCCAGGCCGCCGGCGTGATCCAGGTCGCCGTGGCTGATGATCACGCGCGCCGGTGGCCCGCCGCGAGCGGCCAGGGCCGGAGCGATCACGGGCGCGACCAGGTTGGCGGAGCGGCCGTCGCCGGGCCCGGAATCGTAAAGCAGTCTATGTTGTGCGGTGCGGACGATCACGGACGTCCCCTGCCCTACGTCCAGAATCTCCACCTCGAATAAACCTTCCGGTACCCGGTTGGCGCCGGGCAGGAACAATGGAACCAGCAGCAATACACCGGGCCATCGCAGCGGAAGACCGCGAGGCAGAACCAGCAATACTGCGCCGGCAAGCGCGGCGGCCGTGATCGTGGCGCCGGGCGGCGGCAGCAGCGGGAGGTCGCCCTGGAACCGCGCCAGCCACTGCAACACCGTCATCAATGCGATGACGAGCTTTCCAGCCAGCACCCATAGCCCCCCGGACAGGGCGGACGCGATCGGCGCTAATGCGATACCCGCCAGCACCAGAG
>JASFKQ010000252.1:0-5313 GCA_050118555.1 Lysobacterales bacterium | reverse complement strand
GCGGGGCGACCGCGTACGTCACGCTGGAACCCTGCGCCCATCATGGCCGCACGCCACCCTGCGCGGAGGCCCTGGTCGAGGCCGGTATCGGCCGCGTGGTATTTGCCGCCGAAGACCCCAACCCGACGGTGGACGGCGGTGGCGCCGACCGTCTGCGGGCGGCGGGCGTCGCCGTAGAGAGCGGCTTGCTGGCCGCCGAGGCGGAGGCGTTGAACCGCGGTTTCATGATGCGCAGCCGGGCCGGGCGGCCCTGGGTGCGGATCAAGTCGGCGATCAGCCTGGACGGGCGGACTGCGCTGCGCAGCGGCGAAAGCCAGTGGATCAGCGGGGAGGGCGCCCGCCGGGACGTGCAACGCTGGCGGGCCCGCTCCTCGGCCATCCTGACCGGTATCGGCACGGTACTGGCCGACGACCCCCGGATGACGGTGCGGCTGGACGAGCCCGTGCAGCAACCCTGGCGGGTGGTGGCAGACCGCGGTTGGCGAACGCCGCCCGGTAGCCGCATACTGGCCGCTGACGGACGCGCGGTGGTGGCGGGCGACGCCACGATGCCACGCCCGCAGGCGCTCGAGGAGAGCGGCGCGAGGTTTCTCGAACTGTCTGCGAGCGAGGCAGGCATCGATCCTGCCAGCCTGCTGGCGGCGCTGGCCGCGATGGAGGTCAACGAGGTCCAGGTGGAGGCAGGCGCCAGGCTCTGCGGTTCACTGCTGCGAAACGGCCTGGTGGACGAAGTGCTGATTTACCAGGCGCCGCTGCTGCTGGGCGATGGCGGGCCCGGCCCGTTCGCCCTCGGTCCGCTTGAATCCATGCAGGAAAGGCTGCATCTTCGAGTTCTGGAAACAACCCACATCGGCGCCGACCTGCGAATGCTGCTGGCGCCGGAAATCAGGTCCTGAACATGTTTACCGGTATTGTCAGCACGACGGGAATCCTGCGCGAACGCGTGGAAACAGGCGGCGACTGCCGCCTGGTGATCGAAAGTGGACTGGACAGCCTGCGGCGGGCCAAACCCGGTGACAGCATCTGCGTTTCCGGAGCCTGTCTCACCATGCTCGATCCCGGCCCTGCCGGCTTCTCCGCCGATGTGTCCCAGGAGACGCTGAGCCTGACCACCCTGGGCCGCCTGGCGGTCGGGCAGCGCGTCAACCTGGAACCGGCCCTTGGCCTGGAGGACCCGTTGGGCGGCCATCTCGTGACGGGTCACGTCGACGGGCTCGCCACGCTGCTGGAGCGTCGCCCGGACGGGCGCGCGGAGCGCTTCGATTTCGAAGTGCCCGACGCGCTGGCAAAATACGTGGCGCGCAAGGGTTCTGTTTGCCTGGACGGCGTGAGCCTCACGGTCAACGCGGTCGAGCACAACCGCTTTTCGGTCTGCCTGATACCGCACACCCTGGAAATCACCACCCTGGGGTCGCTGCGTCCCGGCGACCCGGTCAATCTCGAAGTCGACCTCGTCGCTCGCTACGTCGAACGCCTTCTCGGGGCCGAAGACACGGGTCCCGACGACGTCACGGGCCACAAGCGCCCGCAGGCGTCCACCGAAGGAAGGTAGTTGCGTTGAACACGATCCCCGAACTGCTTGAAGATATCCGCGCCGGCCGAATGGTCGTGTTGATGGACGATGAGGACCGCGAAAACGAGGGCGATCTGGTGATGGCGGCCTCGAAGGTCCGGCCGGAAGACATCAACTTCATGGCCCGCTTCGGGCGCGGACTCATTTGCCTGCCGCTCACCCGTGAGCGTTGCCTGCAGCTGCGCCTGCCGCTGATGGTGAATGACAACCAGGCGCGCTTCGCGACCAATTTCACGATATCGATCGAAGCGGCCGAGGGCATTACCACCGGCATTTCCGCCTACGATCGCGCGCACACCATCCGCACGGCGGTGCGCCCGGACGCCGGACCGGCAGACCTCACGCAGCCGGGACACGTCTTTCCGCTGATGTCGCAGCCAGGGGGCGTGCTGGCGCGTGCCGGCCACACCGAGGCCAGCGTGGACCTGGCCATGCTCGCCGGCCTGGAACCGGCGGCTGTGCTGGTTGAAATCCTGAATGAGGACGGCAGCATGGCGCGCCGCCCGGAACTGGAGCAGTTTGCCGTCGAGCACGATCTCAAGATCGGTACGATCGCCGAACTGATTCACTACCGCATGCAAACGGAGAAATCGGTCGAACACCTGTCGACGCACGATGTGCAAACGGATTTCGGACCGTTTCGCCTGCACACCTACCGGGACACCATCGAGGGCCGACTGCACCTGGCCATGGTGCGGGGAGAGGTAGACTCCGAGCGGCCGTGCCTGGTTCGCGTCCACGTGCAGAATCCGCTGAGCGACGTGCTGTCGATCCACCGCGCCGATTTCGGCATGCCGCTGCGAACGGCGATGGCGGAGGTCGACAGGGAAGACAACGGGCTGGTGCTGGTGCTGGGCGGCCACAAGGACGACGAGGAATTGCTGCGGCAGATCCACCAGGAGCCCGCGCCGTCGATCGAGCCCAGCGGCGACAACCGCAGCTCCCGCGAACTGCGCACTTACGGCATCGGGGCGCAGATTATCGCGGACCTTGGAATCCACAAGATGCGCGTGCTCAGCGCGCCGTGGAAGTTGCTGGGCCTGTCCGGCTTCGGCCTCGAAGTGGTGGAATACATCGACCGCGTGGGCGAGCAGAAGGAGCGCGCATGAAGGAACTGGACCCGGAAGGCCCCGCCAGGGACGTGAAGATCGCGATCGTGGCGAGCCGCTTCAACCGCTTCGTCGTCGATCTGCTGGTGGCCGGTGCGCGGGACGCGCTCCAGCGGCACGGCGTGGAAGAGAAAGACAGCGTCCTGGTCTGGGTACCGGGCGCCTTCGAACTGCCGCTGCTGGCCGCCCGGCTCGCTTCCAGCGGCCAATATGACGCGATCGTGGCGCTCGGGGCGGTGATCCGGGGCGGCACGCCGCATTTCGACTACGTGGCCGGAGAATGCGCCCATGGGCTGGCCCGTGTGTCTCTGGACCATGACCTGCCGGTGATTTTCGGCGTTCTGACCACGGACACGGTCGAACAGGCGCTGGAGCGGGCCGGAACCGGCGAGGGCAACAAGGGTTTCGACGCCGCCGTGGCGGCACTGGAGACCGTGGCGGCCGGCCGCTCGCTGAACAGCCACCTGACGCAAGGCGCCTCCTGACATGTCGGCGCGCACGCGACACGAACCGCGCCGGCGCGCCAGGCGACGTGCGCTGCAGGCCGTCTACCAGTGGCAGATCACGAACCAGTCCGCCGATGAGATCCTGCGTCAGTTTCGCGAAGCGCAGGACATGACCGGGGTAGACGAGGACTATTTTCAGCGCCTGTTGCGGGGTGTGTGTTCGGGGCAGGAAGTGCTGGACGAAGCGCTGCAGCCGTTCCTGGACCGTCCGCTGGTCCAGGTCGACCAGATGGAACGCGCGGTGTTGAGGATCGGGGCGTGGGAGCTCAGGAACTGCCCGGAGCTGCCCTACCGCGTGATCCTCGACGAGTGCGTGGACCTCGAGCATCGTTTCGGCTCGGAACAGGGACACAGCTTTGTGAACGCCGTGCTGGACAAGGCGGCGCGGTCGTGGCGCGCGGTAGAGATCGAGGCGACCGCAGGTCCGGCATGAACCTGTCCGAGTTCGAGCTGATCGGGCGGCTGCAGGAACTCATATGCATCCCTGGAAGTGACGCCGGGCCCGGTTGCGCGGTCGGCATCGGTGATGACGCCGCCGTCGTGGACGTGCCCGAGGGGCGGCAACTGGTGGTCTGCACCGACACCCTGGTGGAGGGCGTGCATTTTCTGTCCGGAACCCCTGCCGGGGCCGTCGGCCACAAGGCGCTGGCCGTCAATCTGTCCGACCTGGCTGCGATGGGTGCCGAGCCGGCCTGGTTTTTCATGGGACTGACACTGCCCTCCGGCGACTCCGCGTGGCTTGAGTCGTTTGCGCACGGTGTGTCCGATCTCGCCCGGGCCGCGCGCGTCACGCTGGCCGGCGGCGATGTCGCTTCGGGTCCGCTCAACGTATGCATCACCGCGCTCGGGCTGGTGGAAAGTGGGGCCGCGCTGACCCGGTCGGGGGCGCGTCCCGGCGACCTCGTCGTCGTATCGGGCGAGCCGGGCCGGGCCGCGCACGCCCTGGCCGTGTTGCAGGCCGGCGGGGAGCCGGAGGCGGCCGACCGGGCGGCGCTGGATCTTCCGCAGCCACGCCTGGCGCTCGGGCGCGCCCTGCGCGGTGTCGCCACCGCCTGTATCGACGTGTCCGATGGCCTGTTGGCCGATCTCGGGCACATCCTGGAAAGCTCCGGAACGGGCGCCCGGATCGAAGCCGCCAGGCTGCCCGTGCCCGACGGCCTTTCGGGCCTGCCCGAGGATCTGCGATGGCGGCTGCAGCTGTCGGGCGGCGACGACTATGAACTGTGCTTCACGGTGGCGCCGGAGTCGCGGGCGCGCCTGCCCGACATCGCCCGCGACTGCGAGGTCGGTTTGAACGTGATCGGCGAAATCACGCCGGGCGATGGGCTTCGGGTCGAGGGCCGCGACGGTCGACCGGTCGATACGTCACACCCCGGATACCGGCACTTTGGGGGCCTGGGCGGGGCCGAGCAATGAACGTGCCGCCCGATGTTCCCGATCCGGACAGGCGCGGTGCGCTTCGCAGCGTTTCGGGTTTCCTCGCCCTCGGGTTCGGAAGCGGCCTGTCGCCGGCAGCCCCCGGCACCGCGGGCACACTGGCGGCCGTCCCCCTGGCAGCGCTTCTGGTGCAGTTGCCGCCGCTGCTGTTCTGGCCCGTGCTGGCGGCGCTGTTTCTCATCGGCGTATACGTGTGCGGCCACACCAGCCGCCGCCTGGGGCGGCATGACCCGGGCAGCATCGTCTGGGACGAAATGGTCGGTTACTGGCTGGTCGTCGCGTTCGTGCCGATGCACTGGGCCTGGTGGCTGGCCGCTTTCCTCCTGTTCCGCTTCTTCGACATCGTCAAGCCCTGGCCGATCCGCTGGCTGGACCGGCGCGTCGGGGGAGGGTTCGGCATCATGCTGGACGATGTGGTGGCGGGTGTCTTTGCGACCGTGGTGCTCTTGATCGCACAGCGCCTAGTGGCTTTGTAAACAGGCTGCCCGTAGGACCGAGCCTTGCTCGGGATAAGCTCAGTAGCCCCGTGGTCGAATCGCGACCAACGGTCGCTCCTACGGGGGTGTAGCGAAACCCGCTGTAGGACCGGGCCTTGCCCGGGATGGGGTTGGGTGGCCCCGTGGTCGAATCGCGACCAACGGTCGCTCCTACGGGGGGCGTAGCGAAACCCGCTGTAGGACCGAGCCTT
>JASFKQ010000251.1:0-5376 GCA_050118555.1 Lysobacterales bacterium | reverse complement strand
CCTGAGCAGCAATTGCACTCCCACCAAAATCAAAATCCCCATAGCGTCTGCTCGCTATTTCCCGTTGTTCCGCAATCGTCTCTTCGATCACTGGTTTTAGTTTTTTCCCCAGGGCTTCTCTCAAGTGAGGATCTGTCTTAATAACCTCGAACAGATTCCCTTCTTTAATCGCGCGTTCTTTCTCGGCCTGAGCAGACTTCTCCAGGAACCCGATTTCCTCCTGGTTTAGCAGCAATCGATTTTCGTCAGTCAGTTCTCTGGCGTGGGCCAGCCGCGTGCCGCGCAGCAAATCATCTTCATTTCGGTCCTGTTTCCAACGGGACAGTGCCTGCCGGATGAACTCACGCAGCCGCAGGACCTCCGTCTCATCTTCCAGCCAGCGTACCAATGGTACCCAGGTGCGGAACAGGGCCTCGTGCGCGATCTCGAGCGTGGCTACTTCGTTTTCGACCCGTGACATCAGGATGCGTTTATCCACAAAACGCTTTAATGCGTCCCGCACGGACTCCGGGTGGTCGCTCCAACGGGTGGTCGTACGGGCGTAGCCGCCGTTCTCTCCCAGCCGCGACATACGGATAAAGGCCGCACGCAACTGGTCGTAGACTTCCGGGTCGCCCTTGACGGTTTCAAGGGCGGCGTCAGCTTCGCGGGCGACGGCGCCTCCCAGGCCCCCCATTTCTTCATATTCCGCAATGGAGAGCAATCCATCCTCATGACCTTTGTCCCACAACGCGCGTAAGGCGAACGCCAGCAGCGGCAGCGCGTCAGAGGTCCCGGTATCATCCAGCAAGCGCTCCACCAAAACATCTTCCAATTCCAGGGCACACAACCTGGCCGGTTGGGTGATGACCCTGCGCATGGCTTCCTTTGCCATCGGGCCCACCGAGAACGTATTTTGATGGCTGTCCAGCAGCGCCGGGATATCGCGCCTGCGATGGAGTTCGGCCACGAAATCCGATCGCAACGTAAAGATCATGTACACGGAAAGCTCTTCCGACGCACAGGTCGCATCCAGCATATGCAGGAACTCTTCAGATGCTGGGTTATCGGTGCTCAGCAACTCCTCGAACTGGTCGACAATCAGCAAAGGCGTGGCCTCCGGCCTGTTACTCATGCGCCGCAAGCGGGCCAGGACCTCGGGGATCGAGGTGCGCTTCAACTCGCTGACCAGGCCTTGCATCTCGTCTGCATTACGGTCGAACGCCTTAATCAAGCGCGCCGCCAGTTCTTCGACCGGTTCCCGCCCCGGTCGGAAAGGCTCGATCACCAGCCACTGCGGGTCACGACGCAGGCGCGGGACAACTCCGGCCCGCACAATGGATGACTTCCCGGAACCGGACCCTCCCAGGACGGTCAGCGCGCGGTCGGACTCGCGGCGTCGGGCTGCGTTGAGCATTTCGACGATTTCACGCGTTTCCGCTTCTCGCCCGAAGAAGACCGGCGCTTCGTCCTCGCTGAAGGCCATCATCCCGGGGTAGGGAGCGCGGCGCGGGTCCCATTGCCGCTCCGGTTCCGCTTCCACGCCCAGTTCGGCCAGTCCGCGCCAGAGTTTATCCAAAGTCTTGAAATCATCATTCCGCAAATCCAGATATTGGTGCTCGGTTAGAATCGAGGGGATTTTGGAAAGGTCATTGAGTGGATCGATCAGCAACGTGACCACGTGTTTGCCCTGCATACGCGCCAGAGCAATCTCAGCAAAACACCAGTTGGAGGCATGGTGGTGATCGCTGAAAAGCACCAGCACCACATCGCAGGCCTGCAACTTGCGGTATAACGTCCGCTCCCAGCTTTGCCCGACAGGGATGCCATCCGTCGGATCGAAGTCCAGGAAAAGCGATTCATACTGGCGTTCTACCAAGCGCTCACGCAGCATGGCTGCGGCATTGTTATCTTTTGAACTATGGCTGATAAAAAAGGTACTCATCTGGCTGACCTCCTATCTGTAGCACCCCGATATTATACGTCTTTTTGCGTAATAGGATAAACAATATCTATTTATTATCGTCAGCCAAAATAGCAATTGGATGTGAAAAGAGATTTTTTGATTGTCCCTACTCCACCGTTGTGAGTGCGTCCACTTTTTTCATTTCCCACACCCCATTCATATACCAGTCGACCCTGAAAGCCAGCATGAACGCGTCCATCGGTAGACATCAAGTTTCCCGGGCTGTTGCCACTCCTATCTTTATCCCAAAGAGTCTTATAATGCTCATCAGGGATCGGCCGTTTTATTCATTCCGCTCAATCACAAGTTGGGCGGTCTTTTGCTCAAGGAGCACCCTGGGAGTAGCGCTATAAATGTCTCACCCTTCGATTTATTCCTACACCTTTATCATTCCGCAAAACGTGATCGACGAGTATGGTCACGTCAACAACGTGGCGTACGTGGGATGGATGCAGGATGCCGCCATCCGTCACGGGGAGGCGATGGGGTACAAACCGCCTGAACATGCGGGCTGGTTTGCACGCGAGCACCATATCAAATATTTTTCCCCCGCCTTTCTGGGCGATGAGATCGAGGCGCGCACCTGGATCACAGAATGGAAACGGGTGCGCTTGCACCGCAACTATGAATTCACGCGTACCTCGGATGGCAAAGTGATCGCCCGGGGGGAAACGGATTGGATCTATGTGGATGTAAAGTCAGGCAGGCCGATGTCCATTCCCAAAGACATAAAGGTTTTGTTCCCGGTCGTGAGGGAGCAGCCCGGCTCCGATTGAGCTTAAATTTCAGCATTAGCGGGGCCGGAGCTGCTTTCAGTATAATCGCAGCATGCCAAAAATCGAAATAAAGAAACTAGCAGATTTCCCCCAGAGCAAATTCGAAGTCACAGTTCGCGGCAGCCGGGTAACACAACACGAGGTAACCGTAACCCGCGAGTATTACGAAAAATTGACGGCCGGCGCGGTCTCAGCGGAGGAGCTGGTTGAGAAATCCTTCGAGTTCATGCTCGCCCGCGAACCGACCACATCCATTCTGTCCGCGTTCGATCTGACGGTGATTTCGAGATACTTTCCTGAATACGAACGGGAAATCAAAAGCAAATTTTGAGTTCCAATGTTGACTCGTGCTCGCGATCAAACGCTTTATCTATGATACGCGCAGCACGCGAACGCCGGTCGGTTCGCTTTTCCCCTTCAATTCAAGTTGGCGACGATCCAACGCTTCCAAATTCATTCCAGAGGCTGCAACTGCCGCTTCACTGATCAGCACCTCGCCTGCCCCCGCGTTGGAAGCCAATCGCGCCGCGACGTTCACATTATCACCCAGGGCGGTGAAGTCAGCTCCGGCTCCGCTCGCCCCGACGATGGATCCCACCCAGGCTTTGCCCGTGTGGACCCCGACCCCTACCGGCACCCAGGGTCCGCCTGAGTCTGCATGGCCTGTAACTTGCAGCAGCGCTTTCCCGGCCTGGACCGCCTTGCGGGCGTGCTCTTTTCCGGCATAACCGGGGATGAACAGCGCGGTCACCTCATCACCGACGAGTTTGTCGATAAATGCATTTGCCTGCACGAGGATATCGATCGCCGCTTCGTAGAAACGGTTCATCAATTGGCTGAACTCGGTGTCCTTCATTTTCTCGGCCAGCGGGGTCGAGCCGCGCACGTCCACGAACAGCATGGTCAACTCCACCTCAGCGCCACCCGGGAACTGCGTTGTAAACGAATGACAGTCAGCGCAATAGCGCGGGTTCTTGCTCGATTTCCGCAGCCCCATGAGGAGGCGGAACAATGCACCCCCGATGCCCGCGAAGGGACGGTGACAATTCACACAGCGCGGGTTGGATGGCAGCCGGCTGTAAATGGGGCGGTACCGTCGTGTCCTGACATTCCCTTCGGTCAACAGCTTGAACCACATCTCATTGACGGTATCCACATTGTAAAAGCGTTTGAGATGTTCAGGTAATTTTTGGTCCGGCATAGATTATCTATTGGATGACGATTGGCTCAGTCCGCCATTCAGAGCTATTTTGGGACTTCAGTTCCGAGAAGTTGGTTGATATTTCGGATGCTTCTCTCCATCGCGCTGACCAGCATCTCCGTGTCCAGCTCATCCAGATCGGGAAATTCAATCTTCGTTGTAAGCCGCGTTCGGTCATCATCTTCAGCTTTGTAGGTGGCGCGCGCAATCAGCTTGACGGGTCCGTCGTGGATCAGCATTGTGACTGCTTGTTCCGGTTCGAACTCAACCACCTCCATCGTGCCCTCGACAGGTTTCCCGTTGCGGGAGTTGATCCTTTTGATCAGCGTTCCTACGCCCATCGGACCGTCTGATATCTGCTCGAGCTTTATGTCAGGATCCCAACGCGGGTGGTTTTGGACATGTTCGACGGCGTGGAATTGGAACACTTTAGAAACCGGATGATCGATGATTCCCGATGCTCGAGCTTTCACTGACATAGTTACCTCCTATTGACCTTTCGAATACACCAGCCTGGAAGGTTCCCTGGCGATCATCCTATTGAAAGCCCACTTGTATCCAGAGTCACCATCATCCTGGATCTCCTCGCTGAAAAACTCTATTTTCCAGTCATGATAATGGGTCAGGATCTTACCTGAAAGCCAGTCCTGTTCCAATGGATCGTCTTGCGGATTCTTTGGGACAAAAGGCTTGTCAATGGGAACCATAAAGGCATGCACTCCGCCCGGGCGGGTGAACTGCTTGTAGTTTGAAATAATCTCTTTTCTCGAATTTTGCGGAATATAATGCAGCGCCCCCGAAGTAAACACAACATCGTAGGAATTTTCCAGCCGGTATTTATTGATGTCCGCCTGAAAGAAATCGATGGATAAATTCAGTTCTTCAGCCCAGGCGATTGATTTCTTAATCCCTTCAGCAGAAAAATCGAAACTTGTAACCCGATAGCCGTTGCGCGCGAAAAAGATCGAGTCCCGCCCCTCGCCGCATCCAATGTCAATTAACGTCTGGCCTTCGTGTGGTGGAAATTTTTGCAGGAAGATACGCGCTGTCGAAGAAGGCTGCTTCCCCCAGAAGAATTCGTCGCTATCGTACTTTTCGTTATAGTATTTTGACATATATTAATTATGAGACATGCATCACCCAGACATCCATCGGAGCACTCTTGCCCTTCAATTCAAGCGTTCGTTTTTCCAGGCCCGAAGTATCGAGGTCTGCTTTTCGAGCCGTGCTCTCACTGATCACAATCTCACCGGCTGCCGCCTGTGTAGCCAGCCGGGAGGCGGTGTTGACCGCATCTCCCAGGGCTGTCAACTCAACCAGCCCCTCTTTGGAACTGACGGCGCCAAAATACGCGGTTCCGGTATGGAGGCCTACACCGACAGGCGCCCACGGGCCCTCTGGGGCGGTATGCCCGGTCACGCGCAGCACCTTCCGGGCACTTTCGACAGCTTTCA
>JASFKQ010000250.1:0-5420 GCA_050118555.1 Lysobacterales bacterium | reverse complement strand
CATGTGGAGTTCTCCTGCCCATCAGTTTAGGAGAACTCGCTCCGGGGGTGTCAATTCCCGGGGAGGAAGATTTGCGAATTCGCAGCTTGCCGTTCCTGTTCTCGCACGAATTCAGATTTTCGAACCGGAGGCCCCGAATGCGGCTCCACTCGTTGCAAGCTCCGCCGACGCCGTGGAAAGGATCAGCGACTGGCCAGCAAGGAACACCGGAAATCCTGATGCCACCATGTCGTTGCCTCGGCGGAAATGGCAGGTCGCGAGCAATGCGGCTGCCACCACCAGCGCGGCCCCATCAATTCCCCAACAAAGTCCCCGCAACGAAGCCGACGATACGAACGTGCCGGCAAGCCCAAAGACTGCGCCGATGAAGAGTCCGCAAGGTGCAACTATCTGGCGCTTCGGGTCGCCCATGTTTCGTTCTGCTTCCTCAGGTCTGAACTCTGCCACCCCGCGGTGCGCGAAGCGCGCGGCCACGTCTCCCGCAATCCATTGTCTCTCGAACCATCCTACGGCGACTCGCCGGCAAGTTGTCGGGCATAGTCGTCGAGGTCCATGTGGCCTCGAGATTGCTGGATCAAACCATCGGAGTTGATGGACCACTCTTCGTAGCCGCTGATGTGAACCGTGTTGCCGGTGCCTCCCGGGCCCGTGTTGCTGCCGTCAAGTGTCCAGCGGTAGATGTAGCGCTCGCCGTCGTAGCTGAGATCGTCCATGGTGAGGACCATGTCGGGAAGTTCCGTCATGAAGCTCCTGGCGGTCGCTTCAAGCTGGTTACGCCCGACCGCGGGCTCATTGTCGTTGATTTGGAGTGAACCGTTCTCCGCATAGTGAGCTGCGACCCTCGCCGGGTCCTGGCTGCTCCAGGCCTCGGTATAGCCGAGAGCGAACTCCCTCATTCTGGGCAGACTCATCTGACCACCTCCCACGGCACAGCCGCTCACGAAAAGAAATGCAACCCACAGAGTGGCTATCGAAAAGACACGGATGACGCAGCCAAGTTTCATCCTTCCTCCAGTTTCCGCATGCAGTTTGTGGAGCCACCATGAGTTGCAGGGTTCGGCTGACGTCCGAATGATACGACGACACCCCATCGGTCTCCGATATGACCGGAGA
This sequence comes from Lysobacterales bacterium, assembly GCA_050118555.1. GTDB lineage: Bacteria > Pseudomonadota > Gammaproteobacteria > Xanthomonadales > SZUA-36 > CALKKN01. The sequence goes on along the minus strand of JASFKQ010000250.1, from coordinate 4,307 downwards.
TCAGCTGCGGCCGGCCAAAGGCCGCTCCCGGTGCAAGGGAATAGACCCGGAATGCGCTTTGGCGACTGCTCATATGCCGCCACCGTCAAACAACACCGAGTGCGCGAAGAATAATCAGGAACCCGACTACCAGCGCCACCATGGCCATCGCGAGCCGATACCATTTGAAGCGATATGGCGCCAGGCCCGGGTTGGAGTGCGACCTTTTTTGGAGGTTCCTCGCATGCATCTGGACTATGGTTAGTCCAACGCCGACGAGTACGGCGAAAACTCCAATCACAATTTCAATTTTCTGATCCGTATCCCACTCCTGCCAAGCGGCCATGCCGTTGTGCTTCACCTGCAGACGCTGCCAGCGCAGCAGGCAGGGCGCGCGGGTTGCGTCAGAAAGCCGCGTGACCGGTGCGGCCGCCAGGTGAACGGATTTGTCAGGAATCCGCCTGGCTTCCTGCACCCGAACTACTGAAAACTCTAGCACACACGCTATGCATGGCTGCGGCAGTCCGGTCGGCCTGCCGAACCGAATGGCAGCGGTCGACACATCACGGATTCCGCTCCGCGAACCGCTCGTAGACCGCCTCACCGTTAGCGTTCAGACCGACGAAATACCAGCCCGTTGCTTCATAAAAGCCCTGCGCCCTTGTGCCCGTCCCTGTCACCAGATGAAGGCGATCCAGTCCCTGCTCAAAGAGCCAACTCACCATGACATTGTGCAAAGCCGTGCCGTGGCCCTTACCTTCGTGATCTGGATGGACGAACAGTGCCCAGATATTCCCTGTCGTCGAGTTGCCGACCGCAAACGCAACAACTTCACCCTGCTCTTCGATCACCCATCCTCGACCAGTGGACTCAATGGCAGGAACATAGTGCTCTTCCCTGATCGCGGAAGTCGTCAATGGGTTCTCCCGAACCGCAAGCCGGACTTTATGCATCCCCGGGATGTCGGCCCGAGAAGCTGGACGGGGCATATCATTCAATTTGTAGTCCCAACCTTTGAATCGAGCGGAGAACTTTTGGGCCTCTACCTTTAATGACCCCTTAGGTGGCGCCGGTCACTCGCTTGAAAATCCAGCGACCTTTTCTGGCCGCGATCCGCATCCAGGCCTTCCGATCGCCGAACTGCCGTTCAATATGTTCCTGATTGCTCGGTGTATCCGCAACCAGGGCATAGCCACTTTCCGCTGTCGCTTGAGCAGCTTTGGAAAGCAGCGCCACTTTGTCTTTGGTGTTCTTGAGCATGTGCACAATCCGGTCCAGGACGACAACGTCGTACCTTGCGTACGGACAATAGTCCGTCAGATCCGTTACGACTCCCTCAACTGACAGGTTCTCGCGCTGCGCCGCAACAAGGATTTGACCAATACCGGTTGGCGAAATATCTACTGCGACAACTTTATGCCCCAGGCGCGCAGCCACCAGCGTGTCCCGACCCTGGCCGGCGCCCAGGTCCAGGACGGTTGAAGCACTCGGCAGCGCTTCGAACAGTTCCACAAACTCAGGGAAGGGATCGCCACACACCACTTCGTTGCGTTGGTATTCGAGTTCGTAGTCGGTCATCGCATGGCTCCGAACAGTGGCACCTGACGATCGCCATGACCGGCGAGCAAATGCAGGGCTAAGCGGCGCTTATGAATCCCCGGGTTGAGGGCGTTGTCAGCTTGCTGCATGAAGTTCCATCAAGGCTGATTTTATGACGCGAATGGCCGAACGTATGAGGAGCCACGCCAGACCAAGTGCGACCAGGATGTCGGGCCACGCTGAACCGGTCAGCCACACCGCGCCGGCCGCTACAAATACAGAAAGATTGGATGCAATGTCGTTTCGTGAGCATTCCCACACGGAACTCATGTTTACGTCTTCGTGACGATGCCGCCAAAGCAGGAAAAGACACATGGAATTTGCAGCAAGACCGAGAAGACTGAAGGCACCCATGACCTCGAACAAAGGGGTGCTTGGGACGAGAAGCTTGTAGATAACCTGGGCAACTACGGCGAGAGCGGCCAGTAAAATCAAGCCACCCTTGAACAGTGCGACCTTTGCCTTGGCGAGAGCGCCCCTCGAGACGGCGTAGAGGCTAAGGCCATACGTCAGGGCGTCTCCAAGGTTGTCGAGACTGTCCGCCAGCAATGCCGATGAGTTTCCATAAAGTGCCGCCGCCGCGATCACCAGAAACATAACCGCGTTGATGCCAAGCACCGCCCGGAGTGTCCCTCGCTGCCTGTCGCGTAGCGCATCGACTGAACAGCCATTGTGGCAACAATCACTCAATCCGATGTCCTCAATGGCAGCTTAACGTCGGGCATGAGGCTCAGGGGAAAGGGGCAAGGCCCTTGCCGCTGCAACGGGCGCAACGCTTTTGACTGCCGGGTCCATCCTTTTTTACTCGGCGGCAGAAAGTTTCTTGCGAAAGTGGACATCGTGCTCCTCCTCGACAAGGCTGACCGCTTCGTGCACACCATGACTATGAGTGTTACTCAATTCCGCGTCCGAGGCCAACTCACTGAAGCTTTGCGCAAGAGCCCACCGCTCCACAGCTTCGATGAGCCGTCGCCCGATGCCGGTTCCTCGTGCGCTGGCAATCGAACACGACGGAAGGAAGGAGCCATTCACTGTTGCACCTCTCAAGTAAGCATCAATGATTGGGACGTGATCAGAATCTCGACTTCCAGCATAGAGCTCGAGCAGTAACCTCAAGCACTTGGCTCGATCCTGCGTCTGAATCTCGCGGATTTGCATCATCGCCGCCTGGCCATTGAACTCAGCAGCTGCCGCTTGGCGCGGTCCGCTGAAGTGAGGTGTTATGCAGCGACGGGGACATATTCGACTGACGAGGAAGGCGGCTGGAAATGCTCGCCGTTGGAAAGGAGGCTTTGAAGGTGCAGTTCGATGGCCTCCTCGATAAGACGCCATGCCTCCTCCCTGGTTTCACCGACAGCGACGCACGCGGGCAGGTCAGGCACGTGTGCTCCAAATGAAGTCGCACACTTTCATACACGACCGCGTATCTCATACCATTCATCTTACTTCAGTCAGGCTTGCCAGAGCATGGCCGCGAGCGTTCTTTTCGGAACCTGGACACCTGGCATTCCGGCGACCGTTACAGTGCCCGGTTTCTCCGGATGTCGAAATTGGCGATGGCTGATTTTCGTTCTAACGAGTAGCTAACAATCTCCTGTCAGGTGTTTCAGGAGCTGTTTTACTTTCACCTCGCCGTTTTGCCGAGGACCCGAGCCTTCGGCCATCGGCCAATTGATCGAAATGCCGTCAGTACGTCGCGATCCGCCTGGATTGCACAACGCTGTCGTTGAGCGCGCCGCCGGTGAATAATCCCACCGTGCGCTCGCGGTGCGCATGCATTGGTGTACCACGGCCCGCTCTAACGGCCTGCCAGCCGGCTGGCTCCAAGTACCAACTCCCAGTACCCGACATCGACCCACCGCCCCAACTTCCAGCCCACTTCCCTTAACTCTCCGATCTTTGAAAACCCCAGCTTCTCGTGAAACGCGATGCTCGCCGGATTCGGCAACGCAATGGCGCCGATGGCGCAATGCACATTGCGACGTCGCAGATCACCGAGAAGCGCCTGGTACAACTGTGTCCCGATTCCTCGACGGGCAGAAGCTTCCGCGACATATACAGTGGTCTCAACTGAAAAGCGGTATGCCGAACGCGACTTCCACGGCGCCGCGTAAGCAAATCCGGCGATCCTTCCATTATCTTCCCACACGAGCCAGGGAAGGCGTTCGGCGATGTCACTGATTCGCAGCGCCATCGCATCGTCAGTAACCGGTACTTCTTCGAAGGTTGTCACCGTACTGAGTACGTAGTGATTGTAGATCTCGCAGACCTGAGGCGCGTCAAGGGCTTGGCAGTTTCGGATCATGCGGAGGTCGGCTATCGTTTGAATCAACCGACGCCCACGCAGCGGGCGTCCGCGTTTAATGCCTTGTCATACGACCACTTCAACGTATTCGACAGGGCTAATGGGATGGGAATTTCGAAACCCTCGGGTCGCAAGCCTTCGAGACGAATCACGATAGCTACCCGTGATTCCCGCTTGGCCTCTCCTATCGTCGCCCCCGTAGCGGCACATCCAGGCACGTCGGCATTTACGACCCGATACCCGGCCTCCTGCAAACCTGGCGTCAGAAAGCGGTTCTCCGATCGGACGTCGCCCACGCCCGGAAGCAAAATCGTCCGTGGACCCGATCCTCCTGTGTCGTCATATGGGAGCGGCGTTCTCCCCATTGCGCTTTCCTACCTGTCTGTGCCCTGACGCAGCGCGGGCGTAGCACGCGTCCCGTGGA
>JASFKQ010000249.1:0-5444 GCA_050118555.1 Lysobacterales bacterium | reverse complement strand
CACAAGCGCTTCTTTGCCTTCGGCAAAGCCGCACTTATTTCATCGCCTGCGCTTGTGCGATTTTCCGATTTGAAAGCCTCACGCAACGGGCCGTAAATTGCAGCCAACTTCTGATGCTGCACCACAAATACGGCGCACACAGGGCATACGCTTACGATTGGTTGTGAGTTACGTCATGAGCCAACAACCGGAGCTTGCTAGAAATTCTGCAAATGCCCGCTTTCGGTTACCCGGGCCGGGATGAGCAAATCCTGCGCCGGGGGCTAGCCTTTCTCCTGGTTGGCGTAATCCTTGACTGCGGTCAGCATACCGGCCAGCAACGTGCGTTCTTCGGTGCTGATTTCGGGCCGCCAGATCTCAAACAGCAGGATGACGCGTTGCTGGTCGCTGTTGTTCCAGGCTTCGTGCTGAATGCTGTCGTCAAAAATCAGCATCTCTCCCTCCACCCAGGGGCGCTCCTCGTTGCCGACCCTCAAGGCTCCGCAATCCGGCGGCACGACCAGCGGCAGATGGCATATCAGGCGCGTGTTCAGAAGGCCGTTGTGCGGCGGAATGCGGGTGCCCGGCGCCAGCTTCGAGAACAGGGCCATCGGCGCCTGACGGGCGATTACGGGCATCGGCGCTGCTTCGAGCGCCCTGACAGTGTTCGGAAACAGAGCCGCATTCTCGGGCAGCAGGCGGCCATAGTCCCATAAGAAGAGGGCGCCCCAGTCGTCATTGTCGGCCAGGCCCTGGTTGTCCTGGCCGAGCTTTGCGTCACCGGACTTGACGTAGGGCGAAAATAGCGAGGGTTCCTGTAACACCGGTATCAGCTCTGCCCGTATCCGCTCCGTTTCCGCTTCAATGGCGGGGATCCAGTCGAATTGCTCGCGTTCGTAAAACTGGATCTGCGGCAGGCCCGGATAATAGAAACGGCGCGGCTGCTGGTAGTAAATTTCCTTGTCGCCAAACAAGAGGTCCAGGGACTGCCTGAAACGCGGGGGGGCGTCGCCCAGGGCGAAACCTTCGGCCTGGAGGCGTTCCAGCATGAATTCCCGGTACGCTTTCTCCTGCTCCGAGCAGACCGACTGTGCCCTGGCCAGTCCTTGACGGATGTCCGCTGGCAAGTCCGGGGCGTTTCCGGCCAGTTGCAGCGCATACCTGTAATGCTGGAAAGCCGCTCGGGGTTGGTTCTGCATGGCGAGCAGATCGGCCTTCAGCAGCACCGCCCTCAGGTTGCGGGGTTCCAGTTCCAGTGATTTGTCGAGCGCTGACATGGCGTTCGCGTTGTCGCCCAGACGTGAACGGGCAACCGCCAGACCCATCCAGTGCATGGTATCGGCCTCGCCTGTTGAAACGATCTTCTCAAACCCGCTCACAGCCTGTTTGGCATCACCCGCCTGCAATGCGGAAAAGGCCATTTGTGCCAGTTGCCGGATATTGCTGTCCGTAAGATTCAACGGTCCGGAAACTCCAGTATACGAAGAGGTCCAATATGGACCAGGCGGCGCATGCTGCGCAAATTTTTTCGTCAGCCGAAAGCGGTAACTCCCGGAATGAGCGGATGGTTTCCCAATGCACCCGCAGGCGGAACCCCGGTTCCGGGTTGAACAAGTCACATGCACGGCTGAACAATCCGCCTTCCATCCGGTGTCCGCTATCCTGGAAGGAGAGCCAGGCCCGACTGGTGTAACATGCGGTTTATGCCAGGCAGCTAATGAGGGAGAGAGGGCATGCAGCTGAAAGCGGGCCTCCTGGGCGGCGGATCCTGGGGCACCACGGTCGCTTCGCTGATTGCACGCAATGCGCCGGTGACGATCTGGGCCCGGTGCCGGGACACGGTCGATGAAATCAACGAAAAGCATTGCAACAGCAAGTACCTGCCGGGTGCGACGCTGCACAGTAAACTGGTTGCGACGCACGACATCGAAGAAGCCTGCTCGGGCTGCGACGTCCTGGTCATGGCGGTTCCTTCCCACCACTTCAGGGCAGTGCTCGAACAGGCCTCCGCGCATATTCGCGCCTGGGTTCCGGTCATCAGCCTGACCAAAGGGCTGGAATCGGGCACCCACTTGCGCATGACGCAGATCATCAACGAGGTGCTGCCCGGGCATCCCGTCGGGGTGTTGACCGGTCCCAACCTCGCGCGCGAGATCATTGCGGGCCAGGCGGCGGCCAGCGTGATCGCGATGGAGGACGAGATCATCGTGCGCGCGCTTCAGCAGCTGTTCCACAGCGGCCTGTTCCGCGTGTACACCAACACGGACCTCGTGGGCTGCGAACTGGGCGGGGTACTGAAAAACGTGATCGCGATCGCGGTCGGCATGGGCGACGGGCAGGGCGCCGGCGACAACACGCGGTCGGCGCTGATCACCCGGGGGCTGGCCGAGATCACCCGGCTGGGCGTGGCCATGGGAGGGCGCCCGGAAACGTTCGCCGGGCTGGCGGGCATGGGCGACCTGATCGCCACCTGCACCAGCGCGCAAAGCCGTAACCGCCACGTCGGGTTCGAGCTCGGGAAAGGTCGTTCGCTCCAGGACATTATCGGGGAGATGGTCATGGTGGCCGAGGGCGTCAAGAGCACGCCGACGGTGGTCGAACTGGGGCAGGAATACGGTGTGGAGATGCCGATTACCCGTGATGTGTACTCGGTGCTGCAGGGCCAGCAGAACCCGCGGCAGGTGTTCAGGGGGCTGTTGAAATCCACGGTCGGCGCTGAGTCCGAGCCGGGTTGATCCGCGCCCCCAATCACGTAATCCGGGCGCGTATTTTAAGGTTCGCAGGTCTGGTATAGTCATACTGCGTTACAGCCTGGTCCAGCCCGCATGACCGTTCACAAAGAAGTCATCAGGAGCATCGAGGAGGCGCCGTCCGGCCCGCGGGTGGGGGCGTTCTTCGACTTCGACGGCACGCTTATCGCGGGCTTTTCAGCCACCGTCTTCCTCAAGGAGCAGATTCGCCGCGGCGAAGTCTCGCCCTACGAGTTCATCGAGATGCTTTCGGCGGTAACCCAGTTTTCGCTGGGCCGCATGGGGTTTTCCGGCCTGATGTCCTCGGCGGCGCAGTTCATGCGCGGCGTGCGGGAGGAAGACTACCGGCAGTTCGGCGAGGAACTCTACGAGCAACAGATCGCACGCAAGGTCTACCCGGAATCCCGGGCGCTGGTCCAGGCGCACCTGGACCGTGGTCACACCGTGGCCATCATCTCCTCCGCGACGCCCTACCAGGTGGAGCCCGTGGCCCGCGATCTCGGCGTCGAGCACGTTGTCTGCAGCCGCTATGAAGTACGGGACGGCGTGTTCACGGGCAACATCGAGCGCCCCCTGTGCTTCGGCGAGGGCAAGGTGCTGGCCGCGGAAGCCCTGGCGGAAGCGCACGGCATCGACCTGCAGCAGAGTTTCTTTTACAGCGACAGCGACGATGATATCCAGCTGCTCGAACGCGTGGGCCACCCGCAGCCGCTGAACCCGAATGCGCGGCTGACCGAGATTTCGGAACGGGAGGGGTGGCCGATCCGCCGCTTTCGCAGCCGCGGACAGCCGCGCCTGGTCGATTACCTGCGTTCGGTGGCGGCCACGGTCTCGTTGGTGCCGTCCGGCCTGGCCGGGATTCCCATCTGGGCGCTGACCGGTTCGCAACAGGAGGCACGCAACTTCGCCACATCGTTGTTCGCCGACGTCAGCAGTGCGCTGATCGGTCTGAAACTGGTGGTGCGCGGTGAAGAACACCTCTGGTCGCACCGGCCGGCCGTGTTCGTATTCAATCACCAGAGCAAGGCGGACGTGGTGATCATGGCGCGCCTGATGCGGCGGGACATTGCCGGCGTCGGCAAGAAGGAGATCAGGAACATACCGCTGATCGGGCGAACCATGGAGCTGGCCGGAATGGTCTTCGTTGACCGCGCCAATGCGTCCAGCGCGATCGAGGCGATGCAGCCGCTGGTGGATGCAATGCGGAACGGCGGCAAGTCGGTCGTGATCGCGCCCGAGGGAACGCGTTCGATTTCACCGCGCCTGTCCCCTTTCAAGAAGGGCGCCTTCCACCTCGCGATGCAGGCAGGGGTCCCAATGGTGCCGGTCGTGATCCACAATTCGGGTGACATCGCGCCCAAGGGTGAGTTCGTGTTCCGGCCGGCCACCGTCGAAGTGGACGTGCTGCCGCCAGTCGACACGTCGAGGTGGCGGGCGCGGGCCATTGATGATCACGTGGCGGAAGTGCGCCGGATGTTCCTCGAAACCCTCGGGCAGGGGCGAGCGGGTGTGCCGCCCGAGCCGGTCACCACCACGCCCAGGGTGGCCGGGGGCAGGAGCACCGACCGGGTGAGGGCGCCCGAAAGCGAGGAACCGGCGCCTACTGCCGGGAGGAAGCGCGGCGACACCGGCAGAAAAGCCGCGAAGAAGGCCTTCAAAAAGAAGGCGCTGAAGAAGAAGCCGGCGAAGAAGTCGGTCAGGAAAGCTGCGCAGCGCAAGAAAGTCGGTAAGAAGGTCGATAAGAAAGTCGGCAAGAAAGTCGGCAAGAAAGTCGGCAAGAAAGTCGGCAAGAAAGTCGGCAAGAAAGTCGGTAAGAAGGCCCCCGTCAAAGACACCAGGGAGCGGAACGAATCGAAGGCGGGCAATCAAAGGGCCGAGTCGTGAAGCAAGCGCCGGTGCTCACCGGCGTTCCGCTGCCTGAGCACAGCGGTCCCGTGCTCTACATCCTGGATGCGCGCAGCGGTCTGGAAAGGCGCCTGCTCGAAATGTGCCTGGCCGAAGCGATGCAGGATGCTCGCCGACTACGGGTCAACCTGGCCGAAGGCAAGCGCCAGCATGGCATTGACGCCCTGCAATCGGCACTGGATGGGCCGCCTGAGACACTGCTCGTTCCCGTTCGCATCGCCTGGTCCGTGCCGGGGATGGACAGCGGCGCCAATCAGCCCCTGGCGTTGCGCCACCTGGTCTTCGGGGACCCGCGACGGCCGGGGCCGGTGCGGTCCCGCTGGATCCTTCGCCGCGATCCGTCGCGTGCTCGCTGCATGTCCGGATCTGCGGCCACGCTATCGGAATTGCGGCGTCGCTTCAATGATCAGGAAGGACTGTCGGCCGAGGAGGCCCCATCAGAGTTCGCGGCCTTCGTTGCCCGCCAGGCCGGACTTGCCCTGGAAATTGCCGAGTGGGGCATGATCGGGCGCCGATACAAAGCGCCCCGGTTCGTGGCGGAGAGCCTGCGCCGCAGCCCGGCGTTCCGCGCTGCGGTGCGCCGCATGGCCGGAGAGATGGGCCGCCCGGCCGAGGATCTTTACCGCGAAGCCGCGCGCTACATGAAAGAACTGATTGCGGTCCCCAACGCGCTTTTCATCGATCTCAGGGCCCGCTTCGACAATTTCATCCTGTCGCTGGGGTACGGCAAGGGCGTGGTCTGCCGCGATGCCGATCTGGAACGGCTCCGCGGCATCGTCCAGAGCCGGCCGGCCATGCTGCTGTTTACAC
>JASFKQ010000248.1:0-5448 GCA_050118555.1 Lysobacterales bacterium | reverse complement strand
AGTAGCCTACTCTGTCCCTTTACTCTGACCCCATCCCTCCTCTGACCCCATCCCTCCTCGACCCCGGCGGCCCGGTGAACCAATCGCGAGCAATGCGCGCTCCTACAGGTTTGTCAGGACCGCGGCGTAGATTTCGATGGCGTCCCACAGGTTCTTCAGGCGCAGGTTTTCGTTCTTGCCGTGCTGGTTGTCGTCGTGGTTGGCGATAGGCAGGATCAGCACCGGCGAGCCGACCGATTTCTCGATCAGGTAAATCGGCAGGCTGCCGCCCATGGTCGGCAGCTGAACCAGCGCGTTGTCGCTGAGCTGCTTCATGATGCCCGCCACCGACTGCGCGATGGGCAGGTCCATCGGTGCGCGGTACGCCGGGTAGCCGCCGCCCTCCCAGTCGACCCGGGCGATGCGGTCGTGCGTGGCGCGCTGCTCGGCGGTGGGCTCCGAATGGACCACGAGATAACCCTGTTTCTCGATATGGCGTTCGACGGCATCGTGCACGTAGTCGATGGTCTGGTCCGGCACCAGGCGCAGGCCGATCGAGGCAATGGCCGAGGTCTGGATGCTGTTGCGCGCTTTCGCTCCGACGTCGCCCGAGCGGATGCCGCGGAGGTTCAGTGCCGGGCGCATGACAGCCATTTCCAGCCGGTCATCGGTTTCCGGCCGGCCGATGCCGAGTTCCCGCACCAGGGTATCGTCCACGCCGGGCGCCGATTGAATGGCCTGGCTTTCCGTCAGCGTCAGCGGGCGGACCTGGTCGTAATAGCCATCGATCAGGATGTTTCCCGCATCGTCGCGCATGGTGGTCAGCAACTCGGCCAGCCGCATGATCGGGTTGGGCGCCCAGTTGCCGTAGTGTCCGCTGTGCAGCGGCCGGTTGGGACCGTACACGGTCAGGCCGAAGCCGTCCGCGCCCCGCACGCCGTAAACGAGTTGCCAGCGCCGGCTCTGGTGCACCGGCCCATCACAGAACAGCCACAGGTCGGCGATCAGCAGGTCGTGGAAGCGGTCGAGCAGGCCAGGCAGGTGGGGGGAGCCGGCCTCCTCCTCGCCGTCGAGGAACAGCTTCAGATTCACTGACAGCCCGATGCCGGCGTCCTTCAGCGCGTCGAGCGCCGCGGTCAGCGCGATGATCGGCGCCTTGTCGTCGCCGGCCGAGCGGCCGAAGATGAACCATTCCGGATCGAAGGGCGCTTGCATCGGCACTTCCTCGCCGCCGTACTCGACCAGGCCGTCGCGCATGACGGGCTTCCAGGGGTCCGAAGCCCAGTCCTCCGGGCTGACGGGCTGGCCGTCGTAGTGTGCGTAGACGAGAAGCGTTTTTTGAGCCCCGGGGGTCTTGCGCTCCGCGAATATGGCGGGCGGCGCCCCTTCGGTTTCCAGCAACCTGACGTTGAAGTGACGGCGCTGCAGCATGCCCGAAATGACGACGGCGTTCTTCCTGATGTTTTCCAGGTCGGACGCCACGTTTGGAATGCTCAGCAGCCCGGCGAAGCGGTCGATGATCTGTTGTTCATGCGCCCGGCGCCAGTCCCGTACCTGGTCCGCCACCGCAGCGGGGTCGGTGGCCCAGGCGGCCTGGGACAACAGGCAGGCCAGGGTGGCTGCAAGGGCGAAGCGGGTGCGGAGTCTGGCTTTGTTTCGTTGCATGAGCGGACTGTAGGCGGCATTGCTGGCCACTGCAAGCCGGTAACAGGGAACCAGCCATCATCGCAAAGAGTCAAATGCTTGATGCGATCGTAGATCAAAACGGTTATCCTTGCGCCAATTCCCTCTGAGGGGAGCCGGCTTCTGGACTCGTGTCCAAGACGAGATGAAACGCACAGACACTTCGAATCCGGACTATTTCCACAAGGTTGTGGATTGCCAGTGGGGTTGTCCGGCCCACACCGACGTTCCCGAGTACATTCGACTCATCGCCCAGGGACGTTTTACCGATGCCTACATGGTGAACCGGGAGAGCAACATCTTTCCTGGAATCCTTGGCCGCGTGTGTGACCGGCCCTGCGAGCCCGCCTGCAGACGCGGCCGCATGGACGAGAAACCGGTCGCCATTTGCCGACTGAAACGGGTCGCCGCCGATCACAAGCAGGATATTTCCGAACGCCTGCCGCTGGTGCCTGCGAAGAAAAACGGCAAGAAAATCGCCCTGGTGGGCGCCGGCCCGGCTTCCCTTGCGGTCTGTAACGACCTGATGCCGCTCGGCTACGAGTGCACGGTATTCGAGGCCCAGTCCGTGGCCGGCGGCCTGATGCGCTACAACATCCCCGCTTTCCGCCTTCCCGCCAGTGTGCTGGACGAGGAGATCGACACGATCCTGGACATGGGTGTTGAAATCCACTACGACCATCGCATCGAGAGCATGAAAGCGCTGCTCGACGAGGGCTACGACGCCGTCTTCGTCGGCACGGGCGCGCCCCGCGGCAAGGAACTCAAGTTACCCGGCCGCTACGACGCCGAGGAGAACATTTTCATCGGCATCGACTGGCTCGAGTCCGTCGCCTTTGGACACATCGACTCGATCGGCGAAAACGTCCTGATTATCGGTGTCGGCAACACCGCCATGGACTGTTGCCGTACCTCGCTCCGTCTCGGCGCGAAAAACGTGAAGGTGATGGCGCGTAAGCCCAGGGAGTTTTTCAAGGCTTCCGATTGGGAGCTCGAGGATGCCGAGGAAGAGAACGTCGAAATCGTCGTTAACCACTCGCCGAAGGATTTCGTGGTCGAGGACGGCCAGCTCAAGGGCATGACGTTCGAGCTGATGGAGTACGAGATCGAGAACGGCCGAATCCTGGAGCAGCGGGTCACCGGTGAAGTGTTCATTCCCTGCGACGACGTGATCCTGGCCATCGGGCAGGAGAACTCCTTCCCCTGGATCGAGCGCGACCTCGGCATCGAATTCAACAAGTGGGAAGAGCCCATCGTCGACGAGGTCACCTACCAGTCGACGCTTGAAGGCGTGTTTTTCGGCGGCGACTCCGCCTTCGGGCCCAAGAACATCATCTGGGCCGTGGAGCACGCCCACCAGGCCGCCGTGTCGATCCACCGGCACTGCCAGGGTGAGTCGCTGACCGACCGCCTGCCGCCGACTCTGAACCTCGGCAGCCGCAAGATGGGCATCCACGAGTGGAGCTATTCGAACAATTTCTCCGCCGCCGCTCGGCGCAAGATGATGCACGTGCCGCTCGAAGTGCGCTTCGACGAACTCGGGCGGGAGGTCGAACTGGGATTCGACGCCGAACAGACCGCGCAGGAGGTGGAGCGTTGCCTGAACTGCGACATCCAGACCGTGTTCACCGATTCCCTGTGCATCGAGTGCGACGCCTGCCTGGACATCTGCCCCACGCAGTGCCTCACCATCGCGCGCAACGGCGAGCGCGAGGACCTGGTTCAGCGGCTCAAGGCCCCGGTGCTCGAACCGGAGCAGCCGCTGTTCGTGTCCGACGGGCTCAAACAGACCGGGCGCGTGATGGTCAAGGACGAGAATTTCTGCATCCACTGCGGTCTGTGCGCGGAGCGCTGTCCGACGGCTGCCTGGGACATGCAGAAGTCCTGGCTGAAGTTTCCTCAGGCCACCGACTACGCCGGTGGCTGCAACACGGGTGAGTCCCCATGCCAGCAACGCAAAGCCGGATAAACGACTTTGTCCTGAAAATCGCCACGGTCAACGGCACGGGTTCGGCGAGTGCCAACGGCCTGTTGATGAAGGCTCTGTTCCGGATGGGCATCCCGGTTACCGGCAAGAACCTGTTCCCGTCGAATATTCAGGGCCTGCCGACCTGGTACGAGATTCGCGCCAGCCACAAGGGCTACATGTCGCGCTCCGGCCGCGTCGACGTGATGGTGGCGATGAACGCGCAAACCTATACCAAGGATCTCGAGGAAGTCAGCAGCGGGGGCTTCCTGATTTACGATTCGACCTGGCCGCGCGAGAGCAGCCTGCACCGGCAGGACATTACCGTGCTGGGCGTGCCGCTGTCGAAGATGTGCAATGAGGCTTTCAGCGTCGGACGGGTGCGCATACTGATGAAGAATGTCGCATACGTGGGCGTGCTCGCCGCACTGATGGACATCAACCTCGAAATCATCACCAGCCTGTTGCAGGAGACCTTCGCCGCCAAGCCCAAGCTGGTGGAAAGCAACCTTCAGGCCATCATGCTGGGCTACGACTACGCGAAGGAAAACTTCACCTGCCCGCTTCCCGTGCGCGCCGAGTGCATGGGCGACAACGCCGGGCACATTCTGATCGACGGCAACAGTGCCACCGGACTGGGTTGCGTGTACGCCGGCGCGACGGTGGGCGCCTGGTACCCGATCACGCCTTCCACCGGCGTGATGGACGCCTTCAAGACCTATTGCCACAGTTTCCGAACCGACCCGGACACCGGCGAGAAGAACTACTGCATCGTGCAGGCCGAGGACGAGCTGGCGGCGGCCGGTATCGTGCTGGGCGCCAACTGGGCCGGTGCGCGTGGTTTCACGCCCACGTCGGGCCCCGGCATTTCTCTGATGAGCGAGTTCATCGGTTACGCCTATTACGCCGAGATTCCATCCGTGTTCATCGATGTGCAGCGAGTGGGGCCGTCCACCGGCATGCCGACCCGCACCCAGCAGTGCGACATCATGCTGTGCGCCTATGCCTCGCACGGCGACACCCGGCACCCGATCCTGTTCCCGGCCAACCCGAAGGATTGTTTCGAGTTGGCCTCCACGGCGTTCGACCTGGCGGAGCGCCTGCAGACGCCGATTTTCATGCTGACCGACCTCGACATCGGCATGAACGACTGGATGGTGCCGGAACTGGACTGGGACGACAGCTACCGTCCCGACCGCGGCAAGGTGCTGGGTCCGGAGGACCTGAAGGCCATGGACCGTTTCGTGCGCTACCTTGACGTGGACGGCGACGGCATACCCTATCGCACGCTGCCCGGTGAGGACGCCAAAGGCGCCTATTTCACCCGCGGCTCGGGCCACAACCGCTACGGCGGGTACACCGAGGACTCCGACGAGTACCAGGACGTGGTTGACCGCCTGCTGGTCAAGTGGGAAACAGCCCGGCGTCTGGTGCCGTCGGCCGTGCTGAGCCGGGCCGATCGCAAGACACCCCTGGGCATCATCGCTTTCGGCAGCTCAGACGGCGCCGTGATCGAAGGTCGGGACAAGCTGGCGGAGCAAGGCATCCACGCCGATTACCTGAGGCTGCGCGCGTTCCCGTTCGGCGAAGAGGTCGTGGACTTCCTGCACGAGCACGAAACCGTTTTCGTGGTCGAACAGAATCGGGATGCCCAGATGAAGTCACTGCTGATTCTCGAGACGAATGACATCGCCGACCGCCTGGTTTCGATCAGGCACTACAACGGCATGCCCATACCGAGCGAATGTGTCGTGCAGGGTATCGCTTCGCACATCGAAAAGGAGGCCGCAGCATGACCTTCATCGCAAAACCGAAAATCG
>JASFKQ010000247.1:0-5534 GCA_050118555.1 Lysobacterales bacterium | reverse complement strand
GATATTCGTCTGCAGATGGGCCAGAGCCATCATGCCCAGTGCAAAAATTGTCATACCGACGAGCACTTCAATCAGGGTATAGCCTCGTTCGAGCCGAATATGTGCTTTCATAGTCATTTCCTTATGACCCCTATCCTAAGGCAGGGCATCCCAGCCCTCTGCGTTGAATGCTGCGGGCTGGAAATCAGCCCAGCCACCCGCGACGCTTCCGAGACCGCCGGTGCCCGCCACCCTGGTCAGTAAGTTCTCGTTGTAAACCACCTGGAACGTGCCGTTGTAGGTGCCAAACTGCGCATCCAGAATCACTTGTCCGTAAACGATGTTGTTACCCTGGGATTCGAAGGACGCCGCACTGTTCTCAGCGTCCGAGACGTAGAGCACCCCAAAGATCGTGGCTCCACCCGCCATGCGCGTGACGTTGGCGGCCGAGATCAACAGCACCGGCGCGTGGGCGGAACCGATCACCGCATTGGAATTGATGTCACATGACGCGCCGGATATCCAGTAAATGCCCGAGGAACTCGGTCCAAGTCCGTCGCAATCGCTGAGCACCTTGGCAAACCCCTTGACCGACTCATAATTGCTCTTGGGTGTGCCGAAATAGAACTGGAACAGGTCGCAGGGGAAATTCTCATCCTGCACAAGGTCGATTCCCAGTTTGTCCGTGGTGCCATGGGTATCGCTCAGGGTCTCGTCGACGGAGCAACTGCACGAACCCGGACACTGAACGTCGTCCGGGATGTTTTCCATCTCGTACCACTCGTTAGCCTCGCAGGTGCCCCAGGAACCCTGGCTGGGATCGATGGCAGAACCGTCCGGCGTGCAGCTGGGATTTCGATTCATCCAGACAGATATGGGTACACCCAAGCCCCCTCCGTTCGGGTTCGCGACCACCTCCGCAGCTCCAGAGGGCGGGAACATGTTCTTGGTGGTCAGGGGCACTGCCGGCGCTTGCCCGCCCGCTGCTGCGCCAAAATTCGAGACCTGATCCGTAATCACCTGTTCCGCACCACAATTGGTACGATTCTCACAGCCGGCGCGGCCGCGTGACACCAGCGTGATGAGGTAGCGTGTGCCGTCTTCCTCATCAGGATCGGTGTTGTCGATGAGTTTGCACCCCTGGACTGGCGGATCTGCTTCTGTGTCTATGTCGAGTTCGCACAAAACGGCGCGCACTTCCACTTCCTCGGTCGTGCGGGGAAGCAGACTCTCAGAATTGGGAGACACATTGAGATTCACCGGCACATTGAGGGGGTTCCCAACGGCGGAGTCGTCATACCAGTAATAGACGGAGTCCACATTAACGTTGGTGACTGCATTGCAAGGATGAGCCGGATCCATCCCCGAGGAGCATGGCTGCCAGTGTTCATTTCCTGCCGCCATCCAACCCGGCGTGCCGTCGCCCAATGTGGGGTCAAACGGTGATGCAACGATGGCGCCGTTGGCTCTGAAGAATTCCTTGGCAGCCTGAAGCCCCGATTCAGCGGCGTGAAAGGCCTGTTTCTGGCGCATTTCGTTGGAGGAGACCCTCTGGTCGAACACTCCGACGCGAATCGCGAAGAACATCATCAAAGTCAATAGAACGAGAATCAGGACACCCGTGAAGGTCGTAATCACTCCTGACTGGTACCGCGCAGGTACACCCTTCATGCAAATTCCGTGTGGCATTGCTTGCTCCCTTCCCTGGCAGTCAGATTCCACGAATAACTCAAAGGATCAGATCGTTGCGGACGCTGATAACGTCCCTCACGTGGCGGACAACGGAGTGGTCGACCACCAGTCTGCCCTGCAAGTCCAGACTAATTTTCCGCACTTTTTGTGTCAGTGTGTTGTTGTTGATATCCCGCAAAACTTCTTCGGTGTAAGACAGGCTGTCGTCAACGGAAAATCCCGTGATATCGAGACTGTCCGGGTCCGTAACCTCGACCCAGCCGCCAGTACCCTGCAACGCTGTGCAGTCCGGCGTCGTCGCGTCGGTCAGGGTCCACATTTCAATCACTCCCACTCCACCGGCTTCCATTCGCCGAAAGCCTCCGGCCTGATTGGCCGTGTCGTCGTCGAAATCTCGATCAAGCAGGAACGTGAAGCAGTCATTCGTCGAGTCCCCATCCAGATCCACCATGTTGATATCGCCCGGCGCGTTTACCGTGCCGTCTGTGGTGCAATCTTCGTTTCCATAGCAGAGCATTGAGTCCGAATTGAAACTGGTCCGCCTCACGTCCCGCGTCATCATCTGCATCGCGACGCGCATGTCGTCGGACAGCTTGGTCATTTTGATGATGCGGGTCGTACTGCCCAGCGAATTGGACATCAACGCGACCATGGAGGCGGTGACCACCAGGCTGATGCTCATCGCCACCAGAACTTCCATCAGGGTGGCGCCTGTCTGGCGGCGGAATGTGTTCAGGAGTTTCATAGTACGGTCTCCAAAGTGCTCGTCTACGTGCAAACGTCGTAGCCCGGTATCGCGTGATCGACATCGTCGCTGCACAGGATCACCCGGCCCGTCTCGTTCACCTGAAGGTTGAGCCGGAAATCACCCCCGGGGGACTGCAGTTCCATGGTGAGCGGAAGGACGGTGCCCGAAGCCAGGCCGCGGATGGGTTCGAAGTTGTACGTGCCCGTACTCACGGAGCCCATCGAACGCATGACATCGAGATTGCCGGTGTGGCTGTTGTCGATGACGAAGCCTGCCGAGTCAATTGTGCAGTAGTCCTCGGAGGCCGAATCCTCGCACACACAGGACGACTCGAACGTCGCGCCAACGCACCACTCGTGCGGGCCGCTGTACTTGTACTGAACCGTCACCGGCCGGTTGCGCTTCATGGAGATGCCCTGCGCGCTGTTCATGAACGACGCGATCTGCTCCGCCGCGTTGGTGACCTGGCGCTTTTCCACCATGTCCCGGTACGACGGCAAAGCGAGTGCAGCCCCGATGGCGAGCAACACGACGGACATCATGAGTTCGACCAGGGAGAAACCCCGGTCACGGGAGATGGGCCCACGGCCCCTGGAGCGTATGCTCAGAATCCTTCTGATCATGGCTTCATCCTTGAATTGTGGTGAGTCTCATCCTGAGACGACTTCAATTCTGCCAGAAATTGTCAGAAATTGCCGTAGATGGTCCACCTTTCAGGGTAGATTTCCGACCGCTTGTCGGGTGGGCATAAGAAAACCGCCCCGAAACGGGGCGGTTTTAGTGCAAGACCGGCCTGGGCCGGATTCCCCTTGCACCGACTGGTTAACTTTACAGGCTGCAGTCCGCGTTCTCCGAAATCCAGATGTTCTGGTCGGTGGCTCCAGCACCCGGCAGCGAGAATGTTGTGGTGGCGGTTGCTACCGTCGTGCCGCCTGATACGACCCCCGTCCCGAGGCTGCTACAAACGTAGACCGTCGGGTTGTTCAGGTAATAGTTGCCGATCGTCACCGTGCCCGAGCCGTTCAACACGCATGCCCAATCGGTGTCGGTCTGCCCGCAGAACACGCCGTCGCTGCCGTTAATCGAAAGGTCTGACGCGCGGACCCGGCGCACGCCGGAGCCCAGGGAACCGGTGACGACGTAGCCGATCGAGGGCGCCGGAGTATCGTCAAGGTTCGCATTCACATACAGGTGATCCTTGTTGATCTCGTTGGCGTAATTCGGATCGATCGCGCCGGTCGCAGTCAGCCCCAAGTTGCCCTTGTGCGAACTGATCAAGACGGTGGACTGCCCGCCATCCTCGCTAATCAGCGTCGCCAGTCCACGGCTGTGCGTGTTATTGGTCGCGATCGGATCGTTACTGACGTCTATTAGTCCCGTTTCGATGATCTGATCTTCCCCATTGACGATATTCCAGCGCGCCAGCTTGGTCATCTGCACGTCGAAGAAGGGGTAGATCTCTAGAGGACTGGTCGTGTTGGTAGCTGGGCAGTCGTCACTGCGGCTGTCCAGCGGGAAGCACTCGCTGATCACGTCCTGGGCCGCCTGGGTCAGGTAATCGACATAAAGACCACGTGCCCTTAGCTGCTGGCTGTTGAACAGATTTGGAGTCGGCAAATTAGTCCCGTTGGTCGTGGTGCGCGCCGGGAACGCATCGTAGGCGGACGAACTATCCGGTGGATTCGGCTGCAGCAGGTTGTTCTGGAAATTGGACCCGGTGCCTCCGTAATATCCGGATACGGCATCCACCACGTAAGCGGAATATTCATTCGCGCCCGCGTCGAAGTCCAGATAACCCTCGGGAAACCCGATCAATGTGCCCTGGTTGGCGTCCTGAGTAACGCGCATGAAACCGTCTTTACGCACTAGTCGACAGGCCTCTACGTAAGCGTCGCCATCGCTGACTTCCGTATCGATCACCAGCCCGCGGTTATCGCGGTCATAGTGTGGGTGATCCTCCGTCGATCCTACGTTGTCCAGATTGTAAACGTCCTCTTCGCCGCTGCCGGCGCCGTCGTGGTGATCCCGACAGCACACGGTGCAGTAGGCGCTTTGTTGCACGCCCCCGGGCACCGTGCCGATGGGTTTGTCGACTTTCTCGCCCTCGGTGTAGGTCACACCGTTCCAGAGGGTAGGCTTGCGACCCCAGTCGGCCTCATCAGGACTGTTGTTCAGCTCACAATCGCAGCTGACTGTGACGAATTCCTCCCGGCGCAGGAAGGAGGCCTGGGAGTTGACCTGGGAATACGTCACCACGTCAAACCAGGTTTCCACCTTGTCGGTCCGGATCACGTCCGGCATCACGTTCGTGGACTCCTTGAACTTGTGGTTGTCCGCGTCCAGGGTGATGCGCACGATGTCCGGGTTGTCACCGGGATTGTAATCGACCGTGGGCGCGCCTACATTTTCCCGCTCGGAGGCAACCAGCGCGCCTAACAAACCGGGGGTCGAGGGCACGGCTTCGACGATGCGCACACCGCCGCCCGCTCCAAAGTCGATGGTGTCGTGGTCGCTGAAGTCTTCGCCCCCTGTCGGGTCACGCCACATCACGACGATATCCATGGTCTTGTAGTCGGAATTCACGATGCCGGTGGGCTGGGTCGTCGTAAAAGTTTCCGAGTCCGCGTCCCAGTAATAGTCGGTGACCGTCAAATCGACCGTGTAGTCGAGGTTGCCGCGACTGACGGTTCGGGGGCTCGTGTCGCTCACAATTTCGTTGTAGTCGGTCCGACCATTGGTCGGGTCGGCGGTAATCTGCGTAAATCCGCGGGCGTCTTCGACTTGCTCCTCGGCGATATTGGACGCCACGGTCCGCATGTTGGCGTCCGAACCCGAACGCGCCAGCCCGGTCTGGAGTTCGACCAGTGCCAGCATGCCGAAAGCGAACACCGCGATGGCCAGCACCACCTCGAGAAGGGTGAAGCCCCTGTTTGCCTGTGTGATTTTGGAATGGGTCATCATGTCAACTCTCCGCCCTTCCTTCCCAGATCGAATGGAAATCCGTCCAGCCGCCGCTTATCTTGCCGATGCCGCCCGATTGCGAAGCCAGCCTGACAATGGAATCGATGTAGACGATCTGGAACGTTCCGGAATAGCTGCCGAGATCGGCGTCGAC
>JASFKQ010000246.1:0-5539 GCA_050118555.1 Lysobacterales bacterium | reverse complement strand
AGCCACCGCCTGGCGAGCGGGGGTTACAACACCCGGAGGCAGGAGTGCGAAGAGGCCGTGGGACGCCTTGAGGGTGCGTTGCCCGACCTCGAATCGCTACGCGATCTCGACTTGCGAGGACTGGAGCGGCAGGAAGCCCTCCTGGGAGACCGCCTCTATCGGCGATGTCGCCACGTAATCAGCGAAAACCTCCGGGTCCTCGAAGCCCGCGATGCCCTGGCGGAGGCCGATTTCGCGATGCTGGGCGCGCTCCTTTGTGATTCCCACGCCAGCCTGAGGGACGATTACGAGGTCAGTTGCCCCGAAGTGGATCTCCTGGTCGACATTGCACTGGGGCAGGACGGCGTACTCGGCAGCCGCATGATGGGCGGTGGCTTCGGAGGCTGTACCATCAGTCTCGTGAGGGAAGAAGACGCCGACAGCGCCGCGGCCGGTATTGCGCACACGTTCGGTGCGGTGCTCGGCCATGAGCCCTGGATACACCGGGTAGGTCCTTCCGGCCCGGTTTCGCGGTGGGAGGATTGAGGTGACGGACATGCAGTCGCATTCGCACCGTCGGAAGAACCTGCTGACCGGGGAGTGGGTGCTGGTCTCGCCGCACCGCGTGCAACGACCCTGGCAGGGGCAGGTCGACGAACCGGAAGTGGAGGCAGGGCCCACCTTTGATCCCGATTGCTATCTGTGCCCGGGCAATACGCGGGCCGGCGGTGTCCGTAACCCGGAATATCGAGGCGGCTTCGCTTTTGACAACGACTTTGCAGCCCTGACGCCGAGGGTACAGGCCCTCGAGCCCGAAGAAGGGCCCGAAGCAGGACTATTCGTCGGCGAGCCCGTGGCCGGCCGCTGCCGCGTGATCTGTTTCTCGGAGCGCCACGACCTGCGGCTGGCGACAATGGACGACGCGGGTGTCGCCGCGGCGCTCCAATTGCTGTTCCGGGAATTCTCGTCCCTGGACAGCGATCCGGGTATCGCCTACGTGCAGGTCTTCGAAAACCGCGGCCAGATGATGGGCTGCAGCAACCCGCACCCCCATGCCCAGTTGTGGGCGACCAGTCAACTTCCCGACGAAGTCGCAAAGGAACTGGCGTGCCAGGCGGACTACTTTGCGGCGCACGGCCGCCCGCTGCTGCTGGATTACCTCGATGCGGAACGGGCCGACGGCAGGCGCCTCGTCTGCTCTACCGCGCGGGCCGTCTCGCTGGTGCCGTACTGGGCCGTGTGGCCGTTCGAAACGCTCCTGTTGCCGACCCGGCCCGTCAGTGCCCCGGACGTGATGACAACGGAAGATGTAGAGGCTCTCGCCCGCGTATTGCGGCTCACCCTCATCGCATACGAACGGCTGTTCGCTGCCTCCGTACCCTATTCGATGGGTTTCCATCCAAGGCCGTCGGATGGCGCCGGCCACCCCGAGTGGCAATTCCACATACATATCAATCCGCCCCTGCTGCGTTCCGCGACCGTCCGCAAGCACATGGTGGGTTTCGAGATGTTCGGCATGCCGCAGCGCGATCTCACGCCGGAGGCGGCGGCCGAGCGACTGCGCCATGTCCTGCAAACGGGAGACAGGGGATGAAGAGGTCCTTTTCGCATCCTTATCGCGCGGTGGCGCTCGCTCTTCTGTTGGTGCTGGCGCCTGCGGCGGCCATCGCCGGCCCGGACAGCACGCCTCCGAACTGGAACAACATCGAAGTCATCCGGGAGAACGCCGAGGCACCAAGGGCCTGGTTCCTTGCGTGGCCGGACGCCGGCGCCGCCCTGGCCGGCGACCGCGCCGCGAATCCCTGGTTCAAATCCCTGAACGGTCAATGGCGGTTCCACTACTCGGATTCGCCGGCCAGCCGGCCCCGGGGCTTTTACGAGCCCGGTTTCGACGACAGCGAGTGGTCGGATCTGCCCGTGCCGTCGAACTGGGAGCGACACGGCTTCGGTTACCCGATCTACGTCAACGTTCCGTACCCTTTCGACGTCGATGAACCGCGGGTGCCTGCGGAGGACAACCCGGTGGGTTCCTACCGGCGCGCGTTCGAGGTTCCCGCATCCTGGGGGGGGCGTGACGTGTTCCTAAACTTCGGCGCCGTCAGCTCGGCTTTCTATGTCTGGGTAAACGGTCAGTACGTCGGTTACAGTGAAGGCAGCAAAACACCCTCCGAGTTCGATGTCACTTCCTTCGTCCGCTCTGGGCGAAACCTGCTCGCCGTGGAAGTCTACCGCTGGAGCACGGGCAGCTACCTGGAAGATCAGGACTTCTGGTCGCTGAGCGGCATTCAACGGGACGTGAGTCTCCATGCTCGCCCACAGCAGCGGCTCAGGGACTATTTCGTGCACGCGGACCTCGCCAATGACTACCGGGACGGGCGATTCAGGCTCGAGGCCGATCTGTTCAACGCCGGCGCCGAACCGTTTGCCGCCACCTTCAGCGTTGCCGTGATGGACGGGGATGAGACCCCGTTTTTCGCGCAGCGCACCGACATGCTCGCACCGGGCCGCAATGCGGTCGAATTGGGCGGTCTGCTGCCCGGCATCCGTGCCTGGTCCGCGGAGATCCCAAACCTCTATACGCTCGTCATGGAATTGAAGGACAGTGAGGGCAGAGTGCTGGAAGCCGTGTCGCAGCGCATCGGCTTCCGTTCCGTGGAGATCGTGAACGGCCGATTCCTGGTCAACGGCCAGCGGGTCAAGATCAAGGGCACCAATCTGCACGAGCATCACCACGAGACCGGTCATGTCATCGACGAGGCCACCATGCTGGAAGACATTCGCCTGATGAAGGCGGCCAACATGAACGCGGTGCGCACCTCGCATTACCCCTTTCCGGAACGTTTCTACGAACTGACTTCGGAATACGGCCTGTACGTGGTCGACGAGGCGAATATCGAAAGCCATGGCTACGGCTACGACCCGGACCGGACACTGGGCAACAAACCCCGCTGGATGGCCCACCACCTCGACCGCATGCAGCGCATGGTCGAGCGGGACAAGAACTTCCCGTCGGTGGTGATCTGGTCCCTGGGCAACGAGGCCGGAGACGGCGTGAACCTGGGCGCGACCTATCACTGGACCAAATCTCGCGATACGTCGCGGCCGGTGCAATACGAGACCGAAGGCAAGCTCGAGGACGTCGGCGAGCGCCACTCCGATTTTCATTCCAGCATGTACTGGCACTACTGGGACCTCGAGCGCTACGCTCAAACGCACAACGACCGGCCGTTTCTGCTGATCGAGTACGCCCACTCGATGGGCAACAGCACGGGTAACCTGGCCGAATACTGGGACACCATCGATCGCTTTGACATCCTCGCCGGCGGGTTCATCTGGGACTGGGTTGACCAGGGCCTGCTCGAGCACGACCAAAACGGCGTGCCGTACTGGGCCTACGGCGGCGACTATGGCCCCCCGGGCGTGCCGTCCAGCGGAAACTTCAATATCAACGGCATCGTCTTTCCCGACCGACGGGTGCAACCCGCTTACCGCGAAGTCAAGCGCGTCTATCAGCACGTCAGATTCGATATGCCCCTTCCCCGCGAAGGTCTGTTGGAACTGACCAATAACTACCGTTTCATGTCGTTGGAGGGGTTCCAGCTGAGATGGCGGTTGCTGGAGGACGGTAAGCCGCTGGAGCGCACGGGTGCGCTTGAGCTGGGCTTGTCCCCCGGCGAGAAATCCGTTCTGCGCCTGTGGGACGAGCCGCCGCAAATGCGGGCGGACGCCGAGTATCACGTCAATCTGCAGGTGGTGTCGCCTGAAGCTCGCGGTCTTCTGCCGGCAGGCCACAGTTATGCCGAAGCACAGTTCGCGATCACGGGCCGCCGGCCGCCTGCCGCACCGGCCCGCGACCGATGCGCTCGTCTCATTCTGTCCGAAACCCCGGGCGGGATCAGTGTGCGTTGCGGCGATTCGAGCATGGCCATCGACCGGAACATCGGTCTCCTCAGTTCGATCCAGGTAGGCGGCGCCGAGTTGCTGCTCAGGCCGTTGGCGCCGAACTTCTGGCGTGCGCCCACCGACAATGATTTTGGCAACTACATGCCCGACTGGGCGGGCGCCTGGAAAGAGGCGCGGGGCAACCGGCGCCTCGAGTCGCTGGAGGTGACGTCCGCATCGGATAAGCGTATCGACGTGCTCGCCCGCTACGCCTTCGCGGACGCCGCCGGCGCTTTGGCCGCCCGCTGGAGCACGCTGTTCCGCTTCGATACTGCGGGCCGGGTGCACCTGGACAACCGTTTCGAGAAGGCGGAAGGGCGACCGGTGTTGCCCCGCGTTGGCATGAACGTGGAGCTTGACCGATCCCTGGACCGTGTGGGCTGGTTTGGCCGCGGGCCGTTCGAAAACTATGTCGACCGAAAGCTCGCGGCAGACGTGGGCTACTATGAGAACAGGGTGCAGGATCACTACGTGCCGTATGTGCGCCCGCAGGAAAACGGCTACAAGACCGATACCCGGTGGTTGAGGCTGCGCAACGACCGGGCCGTTGGCATCCAGGTGACGGCGGACGAACTTGTCAGTTTCGGGGTCAGCCACCAGCGGCTTGAGGATCTGGTTCCCCCGGTCAAGATCGCCATTACCAGTGAAGACGGCGAAGGCGCGAGGGACAACGAGAATCGCGTGAACATGCACGTCAATGACATCGTGCCGCGGGACCTGGTGTCACTGGATATCGACCTCGGCCAGATGGGAGTCGGTGGTGACGACTCGTGGGGTGCGCGGACCCTGATGGACTATTCGCTGACTGCGAAGCGCTACGCGTACAGCTTCAGCATCAGTCCGATTTATGAAGAGTAGTCAGATCTGGCAGGAATGCGCCTGCAAACCCTGGACTGCACGTCAGTCACGTTTACAGCGGCCTTCTACTCATCCTCGCCCCCGGCCTCGCCTGGTTCCGGTTCGCCACCGTAAAGTCCATTGAGCACGGTGCGGAGTATCGGCAGCAGTTCGACCTCGCTGTGCTCGTCGTCCTTGAAATAGCCGGTCCACACAGCGACCAGGTCTCGCCCGGGATTGATCAGCAGGCCTTGTCCTGCCCAGCCCCCTTTCAGAAAGTCCCCGTTGTCCCACACCAGGTCCCATTGATAGACATTGTGACGAACGGTCGGATCGTCGGGCGCCCCGAAGCGCGCATTTTTCAACAGTTCAGGTCTGCCGCCGTTCAGGATCAGGTCGACGTAGCGCTCGGAGACGATCCTTTCTTTTGCGACCCTGGCATAGCTGGGCGTAAACAGCAGGCCGAAGCGGGCGACGTCACGCAGCCGCGCCATCAGGCCACCATGTGTGATGGGTACGCCGAAGCGGGGCGCCAGGATGGAGGCGTCTCCCTCGGCCCCGATCCGGGTCCATATCTCGCGGCTCAGGGCGTCCTGAAAGGGCATTCCTTCGATTGTTTCGACCAGCCAGCCCAGGATGAAGGTGTTCACCCCGGAATAGCTGAAGGACGTGCCCTGTTCGGCCCAGCGACCCACCTTCACGCTGGCCAGGTAGGTATAGGGGTTGTCGGGCGAGTCCTCGTTCCAGAAACCGTCGCCGACCGTCATCGAGTATCGGTAGT
>JASFKQ010000245.1:0-5579 GCA_050118555.1 Lysobacterales bacterium | reverse complement strand
GTGAATAAGTAGGCCAGGGTCTAAGGATGAAACCATGCGAATCAGAGGCAAAATCACCCACTGGAACCGGAACAAGGGCTACAACTTCATGACGCCCGAATCCGGCCCGGACGTTCCCGCGGGAATGTGATTATGTTAAATCCCCGAGAGGGCGCAGGCCGCCCCGCCGCTGCCATGCCTTCATTGCTCGTCCCGGATTCTTCGGTACGCGCCCCGCCCGGCAGACGTTAGAATGTTCGGGCGAACCGTGCCGGGGAGGAACTGCAATGGCTCGAATTTTCCAGATTGCCCAGCTCGGCCATCCGGTACTGCGGCAGATTGCCGAGCCGGTGGCCGAAATCGACGACGCCGTGCGGGAACTGGTCGACGACCTGTTCGCAACCAGTCGGGAAGCCAACGGCGCCGGCATCGCGGCGCCGCAGATCTATGTGTCGCGGCGCGTGTTCATCCTCAGCATCCGCCCGACGCCGCGCTACCCGAACGCGCCGCAGATGGAGCCCACCGCGGTCATCAACCCCGAGGTGCTGTGGACTGCCGACGAGGTGGAGAAAGACTGGGAGGGCTGCCTGAGCATTCCCGGCATTCGCGGCCGGGTGCCGCGGCCGACGGCCATCCGCGTGCGCTACCAGGATCTCGACGGCGCGCCGGTGGAACGGGAGTTCAGCGGCTTCGCCGCGCGGGTCTTCCTGCACGAGAACGACCACCTCGAGGGCCGCACCTGGCTGGACCATGTCGAGGACAACCGCGACATCGTCACCGAGAAGGAATACCTGCGGCTGATTTCGGGCTGAGCTGGCAGCGCCCGTTTCGCTCACCGGCGCCTTTGCTGCACCTCCATGAAACGGCGCAGCAGCCGGTTTATGCGGGTCTGGTAGCCAGGGCCCTGGCTGCGGAACCACTCGAGCACGTCGGCGTCGAGCCGGATCGTAATGGGCTTCTTGATCGGCGGCCGCCAATCGGCTTCACGAAAGAACGCCTCGTCCAGCTCCGGGAGATCGCTCAGATCGATGTCCTCGTCGGGCCGGGCGGCGAGTCTCTGCAATTCAGTTTCCAATTTTCTTTTCGAAGCTTTTGCTTTCATGACGGGTAGCCTTTCGGGCAGAGATGATTCGAATGATCGGGGGGCCATGCTTTCGAGTGTTGGACCGGCTCTTCGCCTCATCCCACTCAAAGCGAGTATAACTCATCGTATTGACTTATGTATGTACAGCATCAGGAAGCTGCTCGAGCGGCCAACCCACTGATCATGACTCGTCAATTTGCGATGCGGTGAGGGAAAGGCCTTCGACCAGGCGTAGGAAATCCGCGTCCTCAGAATCGATGGCGCACGTCGAGTGGATTTCCTACACGGATTTCAGAGGAATGCCGATGGTTCGGAGCCAGGGAAACATGCAATATGGACTCAGCGGCATGTTGGGGGGATACCAACCCCTGGAGGACATGCTGCGCACGGTAATCCTCGAAGATCCGGCACCAACCCCCTGACCAAAAGCGACCCCTCCCGGCTTGGACGTTCCCGCGGGAATGTGATTATGTTAAATAGCTGAGTGGAGTGGGCTTCGTATTGCCGAAAAGGTATCCGACCCCTTTAATCGACCCCTTTTATCGCGCCTCTTATTGTTGGCAACCCTCCTTCTCCACCGTCCACATCCAGTTCACGATTTTCCACTGGCCGTTCGGTTTGGCGAGTGCGACGGTATCGACACCGCAGTGCGAGAAGCGCTCGTCCAGCCAGAACTCGTACTCGCCCCAGACCACGGCGATGGGGCCGCGGATCAGGACGGTTGGTTCGCCGCTCCAGTTTTCCGAGTAGGTGTGCCCGTGATCGGCGTCGCCGGCGAGCATTTCCTCGTTGGACTGAAAACGCATTTCCAGCTCTCCCGGCTGGCCATCCGCGCGCGGGCGGAAGGAGAGGCTGTTGCCTTCGGCCAGCTGGATGGCGCGCATGTCGTCCGGGTCGCGAGAGGCGACGGCCGCGAAGGCCTTGTCCATCAGCGCGAGCACGGCTTCGCGCTCGGTATCCTGGGCTTTTGCCCCGGGGGCGCTCGCGACGATCAGCAGGGCGACACAAAACAGCGTGGGTTTCGGCATGGTCAGTCCTCTTTGGTTGGGGGCGTACGAATTCAGGCCGGTCGCTTGCCGGATGCGCCGGCGTGACCCGCGAGCGCAAAGCCGCTGTCGGCCACACGGGTGTGGCGCAGCACGAACTCGAGCTTCTTGATCGCGCTGATGGCCCGGTGCTCGGGCGCCTCCTCGTTGAACAGCTCGATCATCCGCTGCCCGGCGGGCATTGCCAGGCGGCTGGCGTACCAGTCGTTGATCTGGCGGTAGACGGTCACGGCTTTCTGCGGCTTGTCCGGGTCCAGGTAGGCCGGCGCCCGCTGCCCGGCGTTCATCAGCGCGAACCGGTCCCAGGTGGGTTGGTCGGGGTCGACGGTGGCGACCAGCCGGCTGGCGAGGCCCGGCTCGAAGCGGCCGGTCTGGTCCCAGAGCGTGTGCAGCACGTCCGCGAAATCCGCGCCGACGATCGAGGTGGTCTCGAGCAGGCGGTAGAAGGCGGCGTGCCAGGCCTGCGAGCGTTGGGTGACCCGGTGGAAGGCGTTGAACCGCTGCTGGAATTCGCTGTTTTCGGCAACTCTGCCGCGCGCCGCCTGGGCCAGCCAGAGAAACTCGGCGATTTCCTCGCGCGCTTCGCGAACGGCGGCGCGAACGGCGGCTTCGTCGAGCTGCGGGTTGTCGTCGGCCAGTACACCCGATACGTGGCTGAACTTTTTCAGCGTCTGCCTCAGGCGGCTTTCGATGTGTGCGACTTTCGGAGCGCTCTCCTCGCTGCGGAGCCGGGAGCGGCCGGACAGGAAGGCATTCACGCATTCGCGCAGCCAGTCGGCTTCGGCGCCCGCTTCGAATTTCCGCAGCGCGCAGCCCGGAGCTTCGGGCGGAGTGTCCGCGGCGTGATAAACGATCCGCCGGCCCTTGTACGCCGCGGTCAGCCGGCAGAACAGCGGGACATATTCTTCGCCACCGAAGAAATACAGGTCCTCGTCACTGCTGCCGGGAAGCATGCAGAAATCAGCAAATACGTCTTCGGCGCCGCGCCGCCGGAACGGCTCGGCCCCGGGGCTGAGCGTGATGTCGTAGTCGGGCAGCAGGAACGACGATTTGACCAGTCCCCAGCCGGGGGAAAGGATGTAGGTCTTTTTCGCCCCCAATTGCGCGACCAGCCGCGTGTAGACCTCGTCCGGGTAAAACTCGCAGGCGGGCAGCAGCCCCAGGGGATTGCCCCTCGGGTTCGCGTTGTAGCTTTGCAGCAGGTTGCGCCACGGCGCGCCGAAATGGGACAGCGAATCCGGGCGTGCGTGGAGAACGCCCGGTTCGGAGGGCGCCTGTTCCGGGTCCGCCACGAACAGGATGCGCCTGCCGTCGCGGGTTTTCATGTGGCCGGCGCGGGGCCGGCGGCCCGGGGAACTCTGGATCGCTGCGATCATGGGATCTCATCCGGCTGGTGATCCCCCTTACTCTTTAAGTGATAGCAGGTTTCTTCGGTTTCCGCAGGACCCGCCGCCCCTTCGTGCGGCAGGCGCCGGGCATCCGGCCATCGTGGTTGCCCCCATGGCACTGAAAACATTAGAAAGTTCGCGCGAAATGGACTAATCTGAAAAGGCAACAAGGGGAAACGACGATGGAAAGCACTCACTTTCTCATTGTCCTGGGGGTATTGCTCGCGGCCGTCCTGTGGAAATGGATGGCCTCTTCCGCGAAAAGGGGTTCGCGGGGCGAGCGGGCCGTTCACGGCATCCTCAGGCAATCACTGCCATCAACCGAATACGCGATTCTGCGCGGCGTGACGCTGCCCACCGGCGATGGCGTGACGCAGATCGACCATGTCGTGGTCTCGCGGTTCGGCATCTTCGTGATCGCGACCCGCGACATGCCGGGCTGGATCTTCGGCTCCCAGCTCGCCGGGCACTGGGTCCAGTCGCACCATCACTTTCGAACCGAATTCCCCAACCCGCTGCGCCAGAACCAGGCGCACATCCGGGCGCTGCAGGGGCTGCT
This sequence comes from Lysobacterales bacterium, assembly GCA_050118555.1. Taxonomy (GTDB): domain Bacteria; phylum Pseudomonadota; class Gammaproteobacteria; order Xanthomonadales; family SZUA-36; genus CALKKN01. Next base: position 1,523 of record JASFKQ010000245.1, on the reverse strand, counting down.
GGGGTTCCAGGCGACCCGGTTTTATTCACTGGTGGTGTTCACGGGCGCGTGTGAATTCAAGATGCCCATGCCGGTAAACGTCATGAAACCGAACCGACTGGTGCCGTTCATAGAGGTCCGGAACACGCCATTGCTCACCCAGGGCGAGGCCGACCGGGCGCTGGAGACCATCGAGTCCAGCCGCCTGCAGCCCGGCGCGGTGGCCCATGCGCCGCCGATCAAATCACAGCGCGCCCGTCGCGCGCCGCTGGCACCGCTCGCCGGGTTCGCCAGGAACGTCCGGGCGCTGCTGCAACAGCAGATCAGCGGCCGCCTGGCAGCCCGCGTGCTCGGTGGAGTCGTCTCGATCGCCTTGCTGCTGGCGGTCGGCAATGCTTATCTCGGCAGCTTTGACAGGTTCACAACGATCGGCGGCGCCTGGCCGGTGGAGTCCCCGAGCCGCGCCGCGGATCGCGTTGCCCCGCCGTCGACCCAGCCGGAGCGACGGACCCCGAAAACCTATGACCGCTCCGAACTGCGCTGTGCGTACTCCATCGAGTCGCACCGTTGCGCCTGTTTCGATCCCATGGGTGAGAAAATCCCGATGGAATACGCGGAATGCCGGGCGGTGGCGGACCGAGGGTAAGCGGCATATATCCCCCCGCCCGCCGAAGGGCTAGAATCGCCGCTCTGCCCTGGAGATTCGACATGACCACGTACAAACTGACGTATTTCGATTTCGACGGCGGCCGCGGTGAGGCCATCCGTATCGCCTTTCACTCGGCCGGCATCGCTTTCGAAGACAACCGCCTGTCCTATGCCCAGTTCACCGAACAGCGGTCGGGCTTCCGTTTCAACGCCCTGCCCGTGTTCGAGATCGACGGCGTCGCCGTGACCCAGTCCAACGCCATCGGCCGCTACGTGGGCAAGCTGACGGGCCTGTATCCCGAGGACGACCTGCAGGCGCTGTACTGCGACGAGGTAATGGATGCGCTCGAAGACCTCGGCCAGCGTTTCGGGCCGACCTTCGGCATGCAGGGCGAGGAACTGCGGCTGGCGCGCGAGAAACTGGTGGGCGGCTGGGTGCCGGTCTTCCTGCGCGGGCTGGAACAATGCCTGGTTCGAGGCGGCGGAAGCTGGTTTGCCGACAACGCGCTGACCATGGCCGACCTGAAGGCCTTCGTCAACGTCCGCTGGCTGACATCCGGCGCGCTCGACCATGTTCCGGCCGAGCTGGTACAGCAGTGTGCGCCGGCCCTGGTGGAGCATCAGCAACGGGTCGAGGAGGATCCGCGGGTGGTGGCCTACTACGCCTCGCGCCGCTAGACCTTGACCGACGGACCGTCCATCGGCGCTCGAAACGCCCGGATTCTCTTCCTCTCCCACGGCGGCGGGCCGCTGCCGCTGCTCGGTGACGAGGGGCACCGCGAGATGGTGGACGGCCTGCAGCGGATCGCGGCGACGCGCCTTGCCCGGCCGAGTGCGATCCTGGTCATCAGCGCGCACTGGGAGGCGGGCGTGCCCACGCTGACCGGAGGGGCGCA
>JASFKQ010000244.1:0-5601 GCA_050118555.1 Lysobacterales bacterium | reverse complement strand
CCCTGGAACCGCGCCAGCCACTGCAACACCGTCATCAATGCGATGACGAGCTTTCCAGCCAGCACCCATAGCCCCCCGGACAGGGCGGACGCGATCGGCGCTAATGCGATACCCGCCAGCACCAGAGGCACGACCAGGAAACTGACCCAGGGGATGGCGATGAGATTCGCGATCAGACCCAACGGGCTGAACGACTGAAACCAGGCGGCGCTGACCGGGGTCAGCAGCACGGCGATACCCGCCTGCGCCAACAGCATGGTCTTCCACCAGGGCAAGGGGTCGGGCCGTGGTACAAAAATGAGCATCAGGCAGGCAACGGCCGCAAAGGAAAACCAGAATCCCGCGCCCAGGGGGGCGAACGGATCGAGCAACAGCACGCCAGCCAGCCCCAGCAGCCAGGGGTGTGCCGGATGTGGCGACCGTCCGAACACGGAAGCCAGGAGAACCGCGCCCAGCATCAACACGGCGCGCAGCGTGGAGACAGCCAGACCCGCGAGCAAGGCATAGCTGATCGCAGCCGCCAACCCGAAGGCTGCCGAAAGGACGAGACCGCGCCGCCCCCGGGATGGAAAAACCAGCAGCCAGGCCAGCACGCGCCCGAGCCAGAGTCCACCGGCTGCCGCCAGCCCGATGTGCAGGCCGGAGATGGCGAGCAGGTGCGAGGTTCCGGTCTGGCGCATAAGTTCGTTGTCGCCAGCCGCCATTGCGGACCGGTCTGCGATCGCCAGCGCCCGGACGATGCCGCGCGCCCTGCCGTCCGGGACACGCTGGTCGAGTTCCCTGGCGATGCTTTCCCTTGCGGTTTCGATCAGGAGACCCGCCGCGGACTGGCCGCGCAGCCGTTTTCCGTTTCGCGTTGTCGCCAGGGCGCCGATTCCCTGGGCGAACAACCAGCGTTCCCGGTCCGCCCCCTGGAAATTGACCGGGCCCCATGGGGGTTTCAAAAACAGTTCGAGACGCCACGTTTCGCCGACGTGCATGTCGGGATAATCCTCGTACCAACGAACCCGCAGTGTTCGGGGAAGCGTCCGGGCTGCAGTCTGCCCCTTCCCTCCCGGCGCGATCGTGGGCCGGAACCGGAACTGCAGGTAGTCGTGCCGTTGAATCGGCATCGAAGCGACGACGCCGACTACCTCGGCCGCCGTACCGGCCAGGTTCGGATCCAGCCGATCGTCGAGCCTCGCGTCATAACACCAGAGTACCCATGTGCAGCTGAGCAATCCGCCGCCCAACCAGCGCAGCCGGCGTACGCAGAGTGCCGCGCCGGCAACGGTCAGCAGCGCGGCCAGCCAGCCGGTTTCGGGCATCTTCGGGAGCATCGGGGGCAGCAGGGCGCCGCCGGAAACGGCGCAGAGTGTCAGCCAGACGCCGACGTCTCGCCGAGCCACGCGTCCCCTCGCGCCACGGCGGGCGGCTGAGCGGCGCGCAGTCATACTGCGGGGGGAAACGGTTCGGGTTACCCCATCTCCCGCAGACGGCCCAGGTGTAATTCGAGCCGCCGGTCCATTCGCGCCGCCAGGCTGCGGTCGTGCGTCACCAGCAGAAGACTGGTGCCGAGTTCGCGGTTCAGGTCCAGCAGCAATCCATGAACCTGTTCTGCTGTCGCCTCGTCCAGGTTTCCCGTGGGCTCGTCACCAAGCAACACACGCGGGTTACCGACCAGGGCGCGTGCGACCGCCGCCCGTTGCCGTTCCCCGCCGGAGAGTTCGCCCGGCTTGTGCTGCAGGCGCTCGGCCAGCCCTACCCGCTCCAGTATGTCCGCCGCCCGTCCGCGCGCAGAAGTGACGGACTCGCCCCGGATCAACAGGGGCATGGCAACGTTTTCCAGGGCACTGAACTCCTGCAGCAGGTGATGAAACTGGTAGACGAACCCCAGCGACTGGTTGCGCACGCGGCTGCGCTCTTTTGGTGTCATTTGCCAGACCGGGGACCCTTCCAGCAGCACGTCTCCCGAATCCGGCCGGTCAAGCCCGCCGAGTATGTGCAGCAGCGTGCTCTTGCCGGCGCCGGACACCCCCACGATGGCGAGGGACTCCCCGGCCTGGAGGCTGAGTTCCACGTCCTCCAGCACGTGCACTTCCCGCGGCCCCTGGCGGTAGGTTTTGCTCACGTGGCGCGCCTCGAGGACCGGATGCGTGGCTCGTTCGTCCATGATGGCCTACTCGTAGCTCAGGGCCCGGGCCGGGTGCGTACGCGCCGCCCGCCAGGAAGGATACAGGGTGGACAGCAGCGACATGCCGAGCGACATCGCGGCGAATTTGATGACGTCCGCGCTACGCAGGTCCGAGGGCAGCTCGGTGATGTAGTAGATGTCCTCGGGAAACAGGCTGAACCCGAACAGCTTCTCCAGGAAGGGCACCACGGCTCCGATGTTGTCGGCCAGCAGAATGCCTCCGATCACGCCGAGCACCGTACCGATCACGCCGATCAGGCTGCCCTGGATGACGAATACGCGCATGACCGTGCCCGGGCGGGCGCCCATGGTCTTGAGGATGGCGATATCGGCCTGCTTGTCGGTCACGACCATGACGAGCATCGAGATGATGTTAAAGGCGGCCACCGCAATGATCAGGGAAAGGATCACCCACATCACCGTTTTCTCGGTCTTGACGGCCTGGAATAAATTGCCGCGCTCCTGCGTCCAGTCGCGGACAACGTAATAGCGCGGCTCGGAGCCCGGGCGCGCTTCCCTGGCGTCCCTCGTGAGCTCGCTCGAAATGTCGCGGGCCACGCTCCAGGCGCGGTACATGTCCTTGAGATGAAGTCGAACGCCGCTACTCGAGCCAGCCGGCATGCGCAGTAGCCGTGCCGCATCTTCCATGTGGATCAGCGCGAGCGCCGAGTCGTTTTCGAACTCTCCGAACTCGAAGGCCCCAACCACCGTGAAGCGGCGCATAAGCGGGCTGGCCCCGACCGGCGTGGCTTTTAGTCGCGGCGCGATGACAGTGACCTTGTCCCCGGGACCCACACCCAGTTTCGATGCCAGTCCGATGCCAAGGATGATCCCGTATCGTCCGGGCTGGAGGTCGGACAGCTTTCCATACACCATTTTCTGTCGGACTTCCGAGACGCGGGATTCGAATTCCGGTTCCACGCCGCGAATGAGCGCACCGGCCGAACCCTGGGCCTGGAGCCAGACGCCCTCTTCGATATAGGGTGCGGCGCCATCGACCTCCGGATGCCTCTCCGCGCGCTCGATGATGGAGCGCCAGTCGCTCATCACGCCGTCCACCGGTTGGATCGTGGCGTGCGCAATGGCGCCCAGAATACGCGCGCGAAGCTCCTTCTCGAAACCGTTCATGACCGAAATGACGGTGATCAGGGTGGTCACGCCCAGCGCGATCCCGAGCATTGAGATCAGCGAGATGAACGAAATGAAGTGATTGCGCCGCTTGGCCCGCACGTAGCGCAGGCCAATGAAGGCTTCCAGTGGCTTGAACATCGGGGGAAATTAGATCACAGGGAGTGTCCGATCACCAGCGTCGCAAGGCGCCCCGTGCGTAGGAATTCATCCCGGTGTCGGGCGGGTGGTTACGGACCGGTTCAATGACCGGCCTCCAGCGTATCGAGCACCGCGCGCAGATCCGCCGGCAGCGGCGCATCGAATTCCATGGCCTCCCCTGACGGCAGCGTCAATGCGAGCCGGTGGGCGTGCAGGAAGACGCGCCTCAGACCTCGCCCACGCCATTTTTTCAGCGAGGCGCGGTCACCGTATCTGGCATCGCCCGCCAGCGGCAGGCCGATGGCCCGTGCGTGCGCCCTGATCTGGTGGGTGCGTCCGGTGAGCAGTTCCACCTCGGCGTACGTGCAGTCGGAAAAATATTCCAAAGCGCGGAAACGCGTGAGTGACGGCTTGCCGTCCTCCGCAACGTCCATCTGGCGTCGCGAGCCGTCGTCGGAGCGGGCCAGAGGCGCGTCCACCTCCACCAGCGCTTCGGGCAGGCGCCCATCCAGCAGGCACAGGTATTTTTTGCGGACGTTGCCGTCCCGGAATTGGGTGGACAACTGGCCCAGCGCGCGTCCATTGCGCGCCAGGGCGAGACAGCCGCTGGTCTCGCGATCCAGGCGGTGCACCAGTTCGAACCAGTCGGCTGGCCGTGCCTGCCGCAATGCATCGATCAAACCCCAGGGCAGTCCGCTGCCGGCATGAACGGCCATGCCGGCGGGCTTGTTGACGATGAGCACGTCGTCGCTCTCGAAGAGAACCGAATCCAGCACCGCGCGTTGCACTTCGGCACTGACCTGCGGTGTGTCCGTTTCGCGCGTCCGGGCCGGTGGCAGGCGCACTTCGTCCCCCTCCTGCAGTCGGGTCGCCGCCTTGGCGCGTCCGCCGTTTACCCGCACCTGGCCCGTGCGGATCAGGCGATAGACCGCCGATCGCGGCACACCCTTCAATTGCGTGGCGAGAAAGTTGTCCAGGCGCTGGCCGCTGCGTTCCCGGTCGACCGTCACCTTTTTTACACCACTGCTACTGTGCATTTCGGGCGCATGCGCTCGTAGAAGGGGCCGACGGGGCCCGCAACGGCTCCGGCGCGTGGGCGCCGACCGGACTAGGCCACCCTGCACCACCGCCGGATGTCACGCGCTGTCGGCGTAACAGGTACGTGCGGCGGACGTCCGTTTCCGATGCGTGGATATGTGGGCTTGTGTCCCTTGTCGCCATTAGCTTTTAACTCATTGATAGATGGCAAAATCGCTGCTATATTACAACCTTCCGGTACCCTGCGCGCTGGTCGATGCAACCGCATCGTGACTGCCCTCCGGTGCTCCCGGCGAAAGCCGGCGACCGAAACCGCACACGTCGTTCAGAACTTCTGCTCTAACGAAAAACGCGACTACAGCCGGCGCAGCCTTGTCGAAAGACAGGCAATTTGCGGGTCCGGAGCCAAACGACTGAAGCGGTAGCCATGGAGGCTGCCGACCGCGCCGTCGCCGGGGTGACGGTGCCATATTAGCGAACAGATAATGGTAAGTCCTGGCCTGTCCGATCAACCCGGGCCGGGAACACGGATCGCGTAACTGCCGGGCCACGGGCCCCGCCTGCAAAACGTGTTCAGGCCAGGACGCCTGAGGAACAAAACAATGAAGAGAATGCTGATCAACGCGACTCAGCCAGAGGAGTTGCGTGTGGCCGTCGCCGACGGCCAGATGCTCGTCGATCTGGACATCGAAGTTCCATCCCAGGAACAAAAGAAATCCAACGTTTACAAGGGCCGCATCACTCGGATCGAACCCTCCCTCGAAGCCTGTTTTGTCGATTTCGGGTCCGAGCGCCACGGCTTTCTTCCCTTCAAGGAAATCTGTCCGGAGATGTACCATCCTTCCGCCGGCAAAAAGGATGGCAAGCTCAACATCCGGGACGCGGTGAAGGAAAACCAGGAGCTGATCGTTCAGGTTGAGAAGGAAGAACGGGGCAACAAAGGGGCGGCACTGACCACCTACCTGTCACTGGCGGGCCGCTACCTGGTCCTCATGCCGACCAATCCGAAAGCGGGCGGTGTTTCCCGGCGCATCTCGGGCGAGGACCGCCAAGAACTGCGCGAGCAGCTGCAGCAGGTCATCGCGCCGGACAACGTCGGCATCATCGTCCGCACTGCGGGT
>JASFKQ010000243.1:0-5608 GCA_050118555.1 Lysobacterales bacterium | reverse complement strand
TTGTAGGAAATCGGCCAGGTGGTGGGTGTGCTAATTGTTTCGCTCAAGACCGCTCCCGACGGCCAATTCCGAAGAGTTTCACACGAATTTCACAGAAATCTCCGGACTTGAAGTGGGCTGTCGTGCACTGTTAGAGACCCAACAAGCAACGACAGGAGAGACGGAACAATGAATCTCAATGTGAATTCCGTGAAGCGTGTCGCGCTGCTATCAGTTCTGTTGATCAGCGCTTCGGCGGCAGCCGACCCGGGGGCCGGCGAATTCGAGGGCCTGGCCGGTCTCACTTTTGATGTGACGGCCGAAGTCACGTATTCGGACGATCCAGCGCTTCCCGCGGGCACGGTCTTTGAGAACTGCTACTTCTTCAACGAGGACGGAGTCTGGTTTGATCCGCTCTATCCGGATTTCGGTGTGGCAATCCCGGGATACTGGGTGCAGCATTCCATGCTGCCGAAGATCACCTATACGGCGACCGTTTCGGAGACCGCGGCAGCCGGCGGGCCTTTCGCAGGGCTGATGCTCACGCAGAATGGCGTCGTTACGCCGGGCCCGGACAATGGCAACAAGAAACTGCTCGCCTACACGACAGTCTATTTCGGCGGGTGGCCGATTGTCGAGGTGGTCTCGATTGGCCGCGCAGTTGACGACTGCCCATACTTCTAGGGCAAGCCCCGTGCCGCGCGGAGGCCGCCGTCGCCGGGAATGCCGGGTTTTGGCTCAGTAACGGCACTCGGCCATCCTGCGCGCGGCCTCGGTCCGCCATGCCTCGATGGCGGCGTTGACGCTGATGCGGGCGATGAACGGCGAATAGTAGGCTTGCCGGGGCCGGACCTCGCCCCACTCGCCCCAGCAGGCCAGCAGCGGCGCGAGGCGATCGAGCCACGCGAGCGCCTCTCCGGCATTGCCGCGATAGGCGTACACCTCGGCGACGGCCAGCATGTCTGCCGCTCCATCCGCACGGCTGACCAGGCCAGCAAGTTCCCGGTCCGCATCCGGCGTCGCGCCGAGCGCGAAATGCGCCAGCGCCAGCCCTTGATCGCGGGCCGGTCCCTCGGGCAGTGACAGGACCAGTTCCAGCGCCTCGTCATGGCGACCGAGCAGCAGAAGGGTCTGCGCAACGTGCCCGGCCACGGACGGATCCCACCCAGTGGGCCCGTGGAGGCGGCTGGCTCTTTCGAACTCCGCAAGCGCGTCTTCGAAGCGGCCGGCGTAGAACAGGTACACCCCCAGGTTTCCGCGTGTCACCGGGTTGAGCGGGTCGTCCTTCAGTATTTCCCGCAAGACCCGGACTGCATCATCGATTTGCACGGAAGAAACCAGTCCGGCGGCCTTCGCCGAGAGCACGAGCCAGTGGTTCGAATCCAGTTCTTGAGCGGTGGCGATATGCTCAAGCGCGCGATTCTGGTCACCGGAGTTCCAGAAATACGCGGCAGCTCGCATCTGCGCTTCGACCAGGCGGGGTGCGTAGTGCAGAGCCTGTTCGACGGCGTACTTCTGCGTTGCGAGCAGTTCCGCGCGCCGTGCCAGGTCCGCTCCGCGGATCGCTGCGCCGTGCAGACGCACATTCGCTACCGCGGCGAGATTGACCCACGCCTGTGCATAGGTCGGATCGATGGTCAACGCCTGTTCGAAAAGTGCCTCCGCGCGCTCGATGTCGCCTGCCGCCCGGCGGAAGTAAAGAAACCGCCCGAGGAGCAGGTGATCGTGTGCCTGCGGATCGGGTGTCTCCGCGGGAATGTCCGTGCCGAGCGTTGCGTCGAGAATGCCGGCCACCGCATTGGCGATCCCGCTCTCCAACTCCAGGATGTCCGCGAATTCGGCGTTATAAGTCTCTGACCAGCGATGGGTGCTCGTCGCAGCGTCGATGAGCTGAACGGTGACACGGATCCGGTCTCCGTCGCGGCGCACGCTGCCTTCCAGCACGTGTGCGACGTTGAGCTGTCGGGCAATGGAGGCGATCGCCTCGCCCTCGAGGGCGAAGGACGACGTTCGCGCGATGACGCGAAGCGAAGGGCTCTGGGCCAGCCGATGCAGGATTTCCTCGGCGATGCCCTCAGCCAGGTAGGCGTGATCGCCGGCCGGGCTCATGTCGGCAAACCGCAATACGGCGATTGAATTCCTGGGTGCCGGAGCGGCGTCGGCGCCTTCGTGCCGCACGGCATCACCGCCGAAGATGCGGATTCCGGCTACTATCGCAATTACAACGACCAGGGCCGCACCGATCAGCCAGGCGGTTTTCCTGCGCGGCGTCGCGACGTTCGCCGTTTCCCGGATGCCTTCTTCGTCCTCAGCGTCTGCCGGGTCGAGGATGTAGCCGCGACGTGGCACTGTGCTCAGCACACTGTGGTCGTCATCGTGGAGCGCCTTGCGGATGTCGGTGATGCATTGCCGCACAGAGTCTTCGGTGACGACCGTTTCGCCCCAGACCGCATCCAGCAATTCCTGCGTCGACACGAGGACACCGCGCCTCTCCGCGAGATAGCACAGAACGTCGAACGATTTGGGCCGCAGCGGAACGACCTCACCTGCATCGAGTAATTCGGCGCGATCGAGTTTCAGCGTGAATCTGGACAACGCGATGCTGCCGCGGTCTTGACCGATCTTGGTCATTATTTTCAGACGTTGCGTGGCATGTAAGGAGTATAAAGCACCGATTTCGGAAAACCGGCAAGGATCGGCCACCGTGACGCTACCTCGGTTTGCACCCCGGCAGCCCCAGAGTCACCCGCAACGGGTCGCTAGCGACTATCAGCAGGGAGAGTAAAGGGGGGTTGAAAGGCGGGTTTGAAAGGGGGTCGGGCCATGCCAACCTGCTGATTATTAGACACTATCGCCCCCGGTTCGTCACCATGGAGCCTCAAACACAGCATTTTGCCGCCAAATGTTCGCACTAAGCTTTGGGGACACTATCGGACGCGCCTTGAACATCGCTATACCTTCATTTCGGCATCAAGACAGGCTCTTTGCGGATAGGACGAATTAACTACATGTCGCCGGACTTGATCAACCATCGTGAATTAGGAGGTGGGTGTCCTATCTACTCGCTCTATCTACTCGCTATCTACTCGGTTCGTAGGAAATCGGCCAGGTGGTGGGTGTCCTATTTGTTCCCCGTAGGATATCGGCCAGGTGGTGGGTGTCCTATTTGTTCCAGCACGTTTCATCTCCAGGTACGTCTGGCAAAGATGGGCGATGGCCCCAATCCATTTATCGACGCGGGGGCCTGCCGTGCGCTGGCCGTCAAAGGTCTCGAAGGGTTGGAAAACCGGATCGACACGGAAGAGGGTCGGCCGCAAGGGCAAGGGGAATAGCGGTCACGAATCCTCTCGCGTACTGTTGGGGTCGGGCCAACGCAGGCATCGAAGAAGGATCGCTAACGATGACCGGGGTCTGCCTCCCGGCTTGAAACACCACGAAGGGCGCGAAAAACACCGCTCATGGCCTGGAATCACTGGGCATTCGCTTCCAGGCTGTTGATCGTTCGATAAATTGTATGGCCCGACCCCGTCGGCACCCCCCTCGGCCTAACCCGCTTACGCGTCCGGCTCCGGCGTATCCCCCGACAACAGCGAGGCGGCGGCCGCGGGATAGCGGGCGCCGCTGACCTCAATGGCTTCAAGCACGGTTTCCAGTTGCTGCAGATCGTCGCGCTTCAGAGCGATGGACACTGCATCCGCATTTTCCGCAAGGCGTTCCAGGCTGCGGGTCCCCGGAATCGGCACCACGTCGTCTCCCTGCGCCAGCAGCCAGGCGAGCGCCAGCTGCGCCGACGTGCATCTCCTGTCCGCCGCCAACCGCTCCACCGCCTCCACCAGTTCCAGGTTGAGATGGAAGTTCTCCTCAGAAAAGCGCGGGTTATGCAGGCGCCAGTCGTCGGCATCGAGGTCCTCGCGGCTGCGAATGGCGCCGGTCAGAAAGCCGCGCCCCAGGGGGCTGTAGGCGACGAAGCCGATGCCCAGTTCACGGCAGGCCGGCAGTATCTCCTCCGCGACTTCCCGCGACCATAGGGAAAACTCCGACTGCAGCGCGGTGATCGGGTGCACGGCGCTGGCGCGTTGCAGGGTCCGCGCGCTCGCCTCGGAGAGCCCCAGGTACCGGACCTTGCCCTCCGCCACCAGCTCGGCCATGGCGCCCACGGTGTCCTCGATCGGCACCTGCGGGTCGACGCGGTGCTGGTAGTAGAGGTCGATACACTCCACGCCGAGGCGTTCGAGGCTGGCGTCGCAGGCGGATTTCACGTATTCCGGCCGGCCGTTGACGCCGAGGAATTCGCCCTGCGCGTTGCGCATGTTGGCGAACTTGGTGGCCAGTTGCACCTGTTCGCGGGCGCCGGGGTGTTCGCGGAAGAAGCGGCCCAGCAGCTCCTCGTTGGTCCACGGGCCATACATGTCCGCGGTGTCCCAGAAGGTGACGCCCTGTTCCAGCGCACCGGCCAGCACGCGCAGGTTGTCCGCCGCGTGGCTGCTGCCGTAAAAATCGGACATGCCCATGCAGCCGAGACCGATCGCCGAAACCGCGAGTCCCTGCTTGCCAAGTTGTCTTGATTGCATGTTGCCGTACTCCCGTGTGTAACCGAATACACAATTTACCTCTTATTCAACGCCATTTCCGCTTCGCCCGGACCGCAGCTTTAGCTTCTGCGCCTGACGCTGGCCATGTTCCCCGCCTGTCCCGTGATTCCCGTATGATGGGGACCCATGAAACAGAATCGACGCCGTTTTCTGGTAGCCATCCTAGCCGTGCTCGCCACGGCGGTGTTGCCGTTCTCCGCACACGCGGCCGACAAGCCGAAGATCGGCGTTATCGGCTCGGGCCATGTCGGCAGCGCTATCGGCGCGGCCTGGGTGAAGGCCGGCTACGAGGTCATGTTTTCCTCGCGGCACATCGATCACGATCGATCGCTTGCCGCCGAACTCGGCGCCGGAGCCCGAGCGGGTACGCCAGCCGAGGCCGCCGCATTCGGCGAAGTGCTGCTGTTCGCCGTTCCCTACGGCGCGCTCCCGGACCTTGGCAAGGAACTGGCGGAGCAGATCGACGGCAAGGTCATCATAGATGCCTGCAACCCGTTTCCCAGCCGCGACGGCGAAATCGCCGAATGGGCGCGCAGCAAAGGCGCAGGCCTTGCCTCAGCTGAATTGCTGCCTGGCGCCCGTATCGTTCGTGCCTTCAATGCCGTCGGCGCTGCGCGCATGGGCGCGGCCCACGAAGACCCCGGCAGGTTCGGCATGCCCATCGCCAGTGACGACGCGGAGGCCGCCGAACTGGCGTCGAGACTTATTCGCGATGTGGGCTACGAGCCCGTCCTGATCGGCGGCTTGGACAAGGGCAGGTACCTGGTGCCGGGTACGGCGCTGTCCGGCGAGAGAAGTGCGGCAGAAATCCGCGACATCGCCTCGACGCTCGACTGAACAGGGGGACAAGAGCCCGGTTCTCCGCCCACCATGGCCTTGGGGTCGGACTGTGGCCTTGGGGTCGGACCCCATTAATGTGGCCTTGGGGTCGGACCCCATTAAATTCCGGTAAAACAGTGTGTTAGCTACTGAATTTCTGGAATATTCAGCTTTAGAGGGTCATTTTGACGCCGAAATGCAAGTTCTAAGCGATCGCC
>JASFKQ010000242.1:0-5612 GCA_050118555.1 Lysobacterales bacterium | reverse complement strand
CGATAAAGCCGATACTCACATCGAAACCGATGCCGGGTTTGGGCGGCTCCTGTTTCGTTCGCATTGCCAGGCGTATGCCGATGCCCACCACCACGCCGAGCAGAACGGCGATCAGCCAGGACCAGGGCTTTTCGTATTCGATGGTGCCGGTCGCCGGGGCGAACGGGCTGAGCGATGCGCTCACGGTGTCCCGGCCGGTCCCGCGGGAGCGGATGAAGGTCGTGGCGATGCCGGTTGCAGGGTCGATGCTGAGGGCATTTTGGTCCAGCCGGCCGATTTGTGAACTGAGGGTGATGGCCCCGGCCGGCGGTTCTCCCACCGAACGCACAGTCACGGGCGCAGTTTCGAGGCCAAAGCCGAGGATGGCGCTCTGACCGATTTCCACCTGCAGCGTCGGCCGCTTGACCGCCAGGCTGATGGCCTGAGGCTCGGCCAGCCGCTCCGGTGTCAGGGCAACGACGGTCGGGTCCTGCGGGGCGGAAACTTCGAGCGTGACGTCGCTGAAGCTGTTGGTCTTGCCAATGGTCACCATGGGCCCGGGCTTGATGTCGTCGACGTCGGCGCTGACCACCACCCGTATCGAGGAGCCGATGTCCTTTACCTCGCCCGGCGCGTCGAGGTCCCTGAGCTGAACGAACACGTTGCCGACGAAGCGATCGCTCCTGCTGTCGAAATGGAGCGTTCCGGTCGAGGCGAGCACCAGCGCCAGGTTCAGGGGAGACCCCTGCGGCGTCATGGCCAGGAAGCGAACCGGTGTTTCGGTGCACTTGGCCAAATCGCTGCGGGCACAGTCCAGGCTGCGTGCCGGTTCGGCGGTCTTGAGCACCACGTATTGGTCCGGGGTGATGCGGATTTCCCCCGGCGTAGTGGTTGCCCCCGCCGGTGCGCGGCTTACGCTGCTCGCCACGGTGGAGCGATCCACCGTCAGGTCCCGCAGCCGCCTGGTGGCGTCGCTCGGCAGCCGAGCCGTCGCCGTCTGCGGCTGGACCGATTCGATGGTTACGGGATTGAATTTCCTGAGCTCTTCAGCCGTAATGACCCGCTCGTTCTGCGCCAGAAGCGCGGGCGAGCCGAGCAGCACGGCCAGCATGGCCAATAGTCGACACCGGGTAGTCCACATCTGATCCTCTCCTTGGCATGGTCGCCTGTGCGCGATCGCCGCGCGCCGTGTGTTGACGCACAAATGCGAATACCGATCTGCCACGCGGACGGGCTCTCACCGTCCGCATTGCGGGTTTCCTTCATATAAAGCGTAGTCCAAACCCGGAAACTTGCCCGGATATTTGCGGCCGGCCGAAATCAGGTTGGAGATATTCATCTTTCGCGCCACGCACTAGAGTAAGTAGAGAGTGACGTGTGGAGGTGGTCATGTACGGACTTTCCGAAATTCTCGCCGAACAGGGTTCTCCGGCCGAGGTGCTGGTGTTTCTGGCAGTGACCGTGGTCGTGTTCCTGGTCGTCGCCTTTGTGATTTACGTGTTGATCATGGCGTTGCTGCGTCTCGGTTTGCCCAAGCCAGTTCCGATGCGGCGCGTGCTGTTTCCGAGCGGCAAACGGCTTCGGGAGAACCTTGGGGACTATGTACTGGCGGCCTCGACGTCGATCCTGCTGGCCCTGACCCTGATGGTCAAACACGAACTGGTTCAGCAGATCCAGGGATTCGACATGGCGAAAGTCGAGCCTGAAGCCGTAGCGGTGGTGTTTGATTTTGGCCTTACTCCTGAGCTTGCCCGGGAAATCAGCCATGCCACCCTGGGCGAGGTCGTGGGGCCGCTGCTGAAGGCTGGAAAGGTCGAACAATCCGACCTCCTGGTGCGCTACGTGACGCAGCTGGTTCCAAAGGGTTGGCTGACCCCGGCCGTACTGATCTCCGCCTGCATCGTGCTGGCGGTTTTCTACCTGCTATGGCTGGCCCGGCGCCGCTACCTCGCGCTGAACAAGAGCCCCGATAGTGCTCCGGAATATGCCAAGACGTTCCGGCCGTTGATGACCCTGGCCCTGTGCGTCGGCCTGTTGCTGGCCTCTGCCTTACCGCTGGCAGAGGGCGGGCAGAAGTTTCTGGCTCGTAGTGCGATGGACGCGATCCAGGAGAGTGGGCGATCCCAGCGGGCGCAAACCAGCGAGGTATCGCGCCTGATCAGCCAGGAATTGCGCAAACAGCGCGAGCGTGCCGCATTTCTCTATTGCGCCGATTGCGAGGATCCCGGCGAATCGATCTGGCAAACAGTGGAGCGCGGAACGGACGGGCCGAATGACCTGCAACCGCTGATCGAGCGGGTCAACGAGACCGCCGCCTCGTGCCAGTCCGCCTGTGAAGCGCAAGCCGCTGAACTGGCAGCGGCGCTGGATCCGCTGCGGAGCCGGTTTGCCGGTATGGACAGCGCCCTCGAAGAATTGCGGCGCGGACTGGCCCAGCTGGGTGAACGACAGATTCCCGAACTGGCCAGGAACCAGGAACAGGATCGCGCGCGACTGGATCAAGCGCTTGCAGACATGGGCCGCCAGCTGGCGTTGCTGCGACGGGAAGCGGAAAGGTTTGGGGCGATGACGGACGGATGGGAGGAACTACAACGACGGGTAGCACGCCTGGAAAGCTTCCATAATCAACGCGTTATCGAGCCAGACCGCGAAAGCCTGTTGGTTTGCAGAAGGTTGGCGACAATCTGGGCCCAACAGTCTCAACAGAACCAGGAGAGCCGATGCGGCTTCAGCGGCGAAAGCTGGACAACCGATACCAAGGCCCAGTACGAGCGGTGCCTGAATGCGCCCGCTGACTTCCGCGATCGCGAAACGCGTGCGCGTAACGAACAACTGAGCAGGTGCCGTCCTCCGGTACAGTAGATCGTTCAAACGAACTGGGAGATTCGGCCCGGTACTCACACTACCTTCGCACTGAGGCCACACAATGGTTTTGCACGCCCGGGCGGTGCAAGTCTGTTTTTTTGTGCTAGATTGATAGGGAAGGTTTAGAAGAAACAAAGCTAGACAAGATTTCTGCGGAGTGCGCCAGAGCAGCTAAGGATTAGCGACGAAGGTGCCGGGCAACAGGGAAGGCTGGTTAGTTTGGATTAACCGGTGACACCCGCGGATGGACTGTGACCTCTTCTGGCTCCCGCTGGTGTGTTCTCACCGTCAGGCGGGACAAGAGAGGGACGGCGCCGAAAGGTGCGTTTACCCGCCCGGATTGATCCGAACACCTGCTTTGATCGAGGCATCGAACTTCTCCGTATGGCATGGAGGCAGTCTTGAGTCGAGTTTCAGAGGCAAACGGGATCAGGGTCAAGTGGTACAGCGGCACCGCGGGCATCCTCGCTGCCAGCGTCGGCTGGCTTCAGGGCACTCCCGACGTTTCAGACGCCAGCAAGGGCAGGGTGGGCTTTCCGACGGTGCACCTCGCACTGGCGGCCGACGACAGCTGGACCGACGAATACTTCACCAAGGGGCATCTAAAGGAACTGGATCGCTTGAGGTTTCCTGGTGAATAGTTTTGAGCAACCAGGGGGATTGTCGATTCGCAATCCCCTTACATGAACCGGGGCAGCAGAACCACAGTCTGCCTGTTCGGCGCCTACCCCGTTCGCGTGGACGGGCGGCCGTTGCGCCTGGCCATCTCTGGACCCACCGAGCGGCTATTTCAGTATTTGCTTGTGAACGCTGGCAAGGAAAGCCGCAGGGAATATCTCGCCGAGCTTTTCTGGCGCGCCTCATCCCTGGAGCGGCAGCGCTCCGCCTTCAGTTCCGCGGTCTGGCGGATCAAGCGCCAACTTGAGCCCGTCGAGGGGCTCAACCTGCAGTGTGACGGGCCGGTAGTGTCCCTGGAAGTCGATGAGGCAATAACGGTCGATGCACGGGAGCTGTCGCGGGTGGTGCACTCCGTATCGCCGGGCGCCGGGATGAGCGAAGAAGAGGCCAACCGTCTGCAAGCGGCACTTGACGCCTGCGACGCTCCGTTCATGGAAGGAGTCACTGCCGACTGGGTTTTGACTGAACGGGAACGTCTGTTCAACCTCCAGATCCGCGGTCTGACCATACTGATGCACTGGCTTGGTCAGCGGCGCAGGTATGAGGAGGCACTCGAAATTGGCCGCCGCCTGCTCGCGGCCGACCCCGCTCGTGAGTCAGCTCAATGCGAAGTAATGTGGCTCTACGTGCTTAACGGCCAGCGAGCCCAGGCCCTGCGGCAATTCCACTGTTTCCGCACCTGGTTGAAACAAGAGCTCGACATCGAACCGATGCCGGAAACCAAGGCGCTACATGACCACATCAGGCGGGATCTGGATGCGAGCAATGTCTCCGATTCAGAACACAGCGACGACAGGGCGGACAACGAGTCCGACAAGGCTTCATACGATTCGCTGCTTGGCGCCATCGAGCGGTCTCGTCGCGAATTGTTCGAAGTACTGAACAGCCAGTTCAAATAGTCCACGCTTTGACAGCGGTGACGTTGCAGTGACGATGCTGTGACGCTTGACTGACACAGCGAGGACTGATCGCTGATGCTGATGTAAGAGTTGAATCATCCAGAAGAGATGGAGCCCCGGTAATCTCTCTCCCACGCGTTTTTGTACCTTCCTCCGCGAAACTCGAAATCCGGACGGAAGAAATAAAGTTTGTCGATGCATCGCAGGAGATCGAAGAAATCTTGATCACGAGTGGTTACAGAGGTGGTGTACCAGACCTGGATGATGTGCATTCCTTCGTATTGCGCTTGCATCTGAATCCCGCCCCCGGCGGATACGGAGTTCCCCGTCCTCAGTTCACACTTGAACACGTTAACCTGCAAACCAAACGGCGCCTGCGGAACCTGGAGGAGGTCGTCATGGAATTGACCCGCCAGATTGAGCCCATTCTTCAGCGGTCGAAGCGCGGCATCGATCGGGATTGCTTCGAGGAAACTGAGCATGCCGAGACCTAGGCTTGGCAGACAACTCACCACGCATTGGAGAGTTCGCGCAGTGCAGCTGGGTCATCTCGGCAGACCCTTGCCCGCCTCAGAGGGTGATCCGGAGCTCACGGAGAAAGTCGCAAGGAAGGTCATACACGTCACCACTGTTCGTGACACGGAATTCGTGCCGCTGATCGCGAGGCCGGGAGAGCTCGCCTCGCTACGCCATCATCGTTCAATCAGGTAAGGAGAGCGCTTCATGTCTGCCCAAGTCAGCTATCCCGGAGTCTACATCGAAGAATTGCCGAGTGGTGTGCGCACCATTTCCGGCGTCGCCACCTCGGTTGCGGCCTTTGCCGGGGCGGCCGCGCGCGGTCCAGTCAATAAGGCCGTCCACATCTTCAGTTTTGCGGATTTCGAACGCCGCTTCGGGGGGCTGGATGCCGATTCGGAAATGAGCTACGGGGTCCGCCAGTTCTTCCAGAACGGCGGCACTGAAGCGTGGATCGTGCGGGTAGTGAAGGACGCCAGCGCAGCGGAACGGACTCTCGTGAACGACAACGCGGCCAACGTGCTCCGGGTCGAGGCGCTGGATGCCGGAAGTTCGGGCAATGAGATCGAGATCCGGGTCGATTGGCATACCGGCAATCCCTCAAGCACCTTCAACTTTAACCTGTCCCGGTCCTCCGACGGTCGCAGTGAAGCCTACAACAACCTTTCCATGGAC
>JASFKQ010000241.1:0-5617 GCA_050118555.1 Lysobacterales bacterium | reverse complement strand
CACAGTTCCCGTGCGAAATGCGCCGGATTGCCGCGCCAAAGCGTTCCCGAGCGCACCGTCTTGCCGGGCGGCACCAGCGCCCCGGCGGCGACCATGGAATCCGGCTCCAGCACGGCCCCGTCCAGCACCGTCGCGCCCATGCCCACCAGGCAACGGTCGCCAACGGTGCAGGCATGCAGGATAACGCCGTGACCGACAGTGACGTCGGCGCCGATGATCAGCGCCCTTCCCTCCGGCTGCCTGATGCTCTCGTGGGTCACGTGCAGGATACTGCCGTCCTGAATGTTCGTGCGCGGACCAATCTCGACACGGTTCACGTCGCCGCGGATGACGACCATCGGCCAAACCGATGTGTCGTCGCCCAGCTCCACATCGCCGCTTACGGACGCCATGGGGTCCACGTAGACTCGCTCGCCCAACCGCGGCTGCCGGTCCTTGAACCGGTAGATGTCCTTAGAAGCCGTATCCGTACGTCCCATTATCGAGATGGCTGCTGGTGTCCGAAGGGTTCATGACGCAGCGATGGTATCACCGTTCCGATTTCTTATGCACAGAATCTGCAGTCGGCAAAAAATCATCAAGTTACTGGATCAAATGTGTATCGTCTCGCAGAGATATTCTGTAATGCTCTGTTTTTAAACACGTTAATTTGTGTCACCGTAGTGACTGCGGGAAAGGGGTAGGCATTTCCCTATACCCCGAGTGTCGTCCGTGCTGTTTTTCCCACAAGGTTATCCACAGGTTCTGAACCGATGATGCGGGGGCGTCACCCGTGAGAGGAACGCGCAGTGATGGTGTTTCTTCTGCTACTCTCAACGGTTTACAATATGGCGTTTGCAGGGGCCCAGGCCCAGCCAGACCGAATCGCGCATCCTAGGTAAATAACCACTCCGTGAAAGAACATCTGGAAGAATTGCTGGCACAGTCCCTGTTGCACCTGCAGCGTGACGGCGTGCTCCCCGCCTCTGCCGACTTCGACGTCCAGCTCGAACGCACGCGCTCGCCGGAACACGGCGAGTTCGCGTCCAATCTCGCCATGGTGCTGGCCAAGGCGGCCGGGATGAAGCCACGCGATCTCGCCCAGACGATCATCGACCGCACGCCCCGCTCGCGTCAGGTGGATCGCATGGAGATCGCCGGACCCGGCTTCATCAACATCCATCTCAACCCCAGCGCGCTGACCGGCGTGGTCAAAGACATCGTCCGTTTGGGCCCGGAATACGGGCAGGGAGTGCAGGGCGCTCGCAACCGCATCACGCTGGAGTTCGTGTCGGCCAACCCGACAGGACCCCTGCACGTGGGTCACGGGCGCGGCGCCGCATATGGCGCCAGTCTCGCGAACATCATGGAAGCGGCTGGCTATCGGGTCCAGCGCGAATACTATGTGAACGACAACGGGCGCCAGATGGATATCCTGGCAGTCTGCGTCTGGCTGCGCTACCTGGAACTCTGTGGCGAGAACATCGGTTTTCCGGATAACGGTTACCGGGGTGAATACATCTACGACATCGCCCGGCTGGTTCGCGTCGACCAGGGTGACCGTTGGCGGTTCAGCCGCCGTGAAGTCACGGAAGGCCTGCCGCCATCCATGCAGGACGGCGGCAAGGGGGAGATCTACCTCGATGCGTTGATCCAGCGAGCGCGGGAATTGCTCGGCTCGACGGGCTACAAGATCTTTTTCGGCGCCGCGCTCGACTACAACCTCGAGGACATCAAGGACGATCTGGCCGGTTTCGGCGTCCGCTTCGACACCTGGTTCTCGGAGCGCGAACTCGAAGAGAGCGGCTCCGTGCAACACGCCATCGAACGTCTAGGCGAAAACGGTCACCTTTACGAGAAGGACGGCGCGACCTGGTTCCGCGCATCGGAACTGGGCGACGAGAAAGACCGCGTGGTCGTGCGTGAAAACGGGCGAACCACCTATTTCGCCTCGGACATCGCTTACTTCCTGAACAAGCTCGAACGTGGTTTCGATCGCGCCATTTACGTGCTGGGCGCTGATCACCACGGCTACGTGGCGCGGCTCTGCGCTGCGGCGACCGGTCTGGGCGAAGACCCGAGTCGCCTGGAGGTCATGCTGGTTCAGTTCGCAGTTCTGTACCGCTTCGGCGAAAAGGTGCAGATGTCGACCCGGTCGGGCCAGTTCATCACCTTGCGCGAGCTTCGCGACGAGGTAACCACAGACGCGGCACGCTTCTTTTACGTCATGCGTTCGCATGACCAGCACCTGGATTTCGACCTCGACCTCGCGAAGTCGCGCAGCAACGAAAACCCCGTGTTCTACATCCAGTACGCCCATGCGCGCATCTGCAGCGTGTTCCGCAACCTGGAGCAGATGGACGAGCGTCATAATGTCGCCATCGGCGACGCCGCCATCGACCGTCTCACCGAAGAGCACGAACTGCAACTGATGCGAACTTTGAGCCGCTACCCGGAAACCATCGATGCGGCGGCGCGCAGGCGTGCTCCGCACCTGCTGGCGCATTACCTTCACGCAGTTGCTACCGATCTCCACGCGTACTACAACGCGCACCAGTTCCTCGTCGAGGAGGAGAACCTGCGCAACGCGCGGCTCAATCTCGTCCTGGCGACCCGGACGGTGCTGCACAAGGGGCTGGCGCTGCTCGGCGTCTCAGCGCCGGAGGAGATGTAGCCGTGGCCCGGCGCAGGCCGGCCACCCGCCGCGGCCGCCAGGGTGCACCCGCCTGGATTTGGCTGCTCAGCGGGATACTCATAGGCCTGGGGCTGGCGTGGTACCTGTTCGCCAAGGGGTACATTCCCCACGCCGGACCGGAACCGGACGGATCGGCGGACGCAAACCTGCCGGGGCCGGCAAGCAGCGAAGAGGTGGCGCCGGCCACCCGCACGGATCGCAAGTCACGTTACGACTTCTTTACCGTGCTACCGGAAATGGAAGTTGTGGTCCCGGAGCAGGAACTGCAGAAAAAGAACCAGGCGCAAAAAGCGGACACACCACCACAGGCGGACGCCGACAGCTATATGTTGCAGGTAGGGTCTTTCAGGGACATGCCGGACGCCGAACAACTCAAGGCCCGGCTCGCGCTACTCGGCATCGTCGCCCGCGTTCAGTCGGTCAAGGTGGACGACGCCACGTGGCACCGCGTACGCGTCGGCCCGGTCACCGGGGCCCGAAAGGCGGACGAAGTGCGGCGTCAACTCGCCGACAACGGCATCGACAGCCTGGTCCTCAAGAACCCCTGACCAGGAAAACCATCCCGAACTATGTCCGGTCCTGCGGAAGCCTTGTTCCGGCACCCGTAGGAGCGAACCTTGTTCGCGATCAGGCAAATGAACCGCCGCTGCAGACTCCGATCAAACGCTCGTAGCTTGCCCTATCCCAACGGCCGATTCTCCGGCGCATAAAGATCATCGGGCTCGACCTGACGGTGCGATTCCCGGCCAGCCGAATGCTTGCGCCAGGCGTCAAACGATGTCCAGAATGCCCGGCCGTTCCAGCGGTCGGCGCCCGAGGCGCTGTAGCCCGCGGATTCCATCGAGTACACACCTTGCCGCACCGCATCGTCCTGCACACTGCGTGCGAATTCGAACAGGCTCGTCCCGTCCCGTGTCTTGCGCAGCCAGTCTCGCAGGGCGTGGCGCGCAGCGGCGGGATTGTCCTGCTCGCAGGCGCTCTTGAGACTGCGCAGTATGTCGACTTCGCCGCGCTCAGCCGTCTCGGCCTGTCGTTCCGCGCCCGGGCCCGCCGGGACCTTCTTCCAGCGCCAGGCCAGCATCAGCGTGGCCAACCACAGGCCCGCAAACAACAAGGTCCCCCAGCGCCAGTAAGCGGGCTCGGGACCGGCCGCCTTCGAGGGCGCGGCGGACTGCGGGGCGGCCGAAGGCTGCGGCCCGGCCGCTTGCTGCGGGGGGGGCGGAGGTGTCAACGCGGACGGCAGCACCTGCAGGGTCTTTCCCGGAAGCACGGCGGTCTGTTCGCGGTTGTTGACAGTGTCCCACCAATGCACTTTCAGATCCGGCAGAACCAGTTCGCCCGGCTTCTCAGGCACCACGGCGTAACGGAATTCCTTGTGTCCCAGCACCCATTCTCCGTCGTCTCGGGTGATCCCCTGCGGCTGATCGGGATAGACGCGCGCGTCTTGCAGCTCAGGCCACTTCGGCTCGACGATCATGTTCTCCTCAAGGCCCACGGCGTCGATGATGACCGTCCGCGTCACCGGTTCGCCGACGCGCAGCGCATCGGAGGACGAAATCTGCTGCGACAGCTGGTAGTCCCGCGCCGGCTGCCATTCCCCGGAGAACGCGGCCGGCCGTGGTTCGATGTGCAGTTTGATGGGATCGCTCTTGACGGTGATGCGGCGGCCACGCACGACCGGCTGCCAGATGCCGCTATCACGACGTTCCACCAGCCGGCCGCTGAGTTCCATCGGCGGTATTTCGAGGTCGCCGGACCGCTCCGGGAAGATCGCATAATTGCGTTCCAGCACCCGGTACTTCTGGCCACCGCGCTCCGCCTGGTAGGGGGTTTCGTGAAGCAGTCGCACCGATCCCGGGCTGGGATCCGGTTGCGTGATCTTGGCTTCGGTCAGGTTCTGCTGGTAGAACACACGCACCACCAGCCCCATCTGGGCATGCACGTAGTGCGGGCCATCCGCCGGCACGATCTCGGTCTCGAGGAACACGGGCGGCAGTTCCCCTGGCGCCAGCTTCGGTGCCGGCTGGACCTGCAGGCTCAATGCCTGTGTCCGGTCGCCGTCGAAATCCATCGCGGGAATCTCCAGCGCACCGGTGTGCAGGGGTTCCAGCGTGATCAGCAGACGAACAACGGCGGTCTGGCGGCCGTTGACGATGGATAGTTGCGTTTCGGTGCGCCGGTCGAGAATCTCGAAATCCTTTTCCAGGGGACTCAGGTCTGCGTCAAGGCTCTTGCCCGGGTCATCCGTCACGTAGGTGAGCGTAACCGTTTCGCCTTCGGTGATGCGGTTGCGGTCCAGTTCGGCGCGCACACCGGCCATGGCCGGCAGAGCCGCCAGCAACAGCAGCGCCGCGGCCAACAGGCGGCCGGCCACGCGCCGCGATGTCATGTTCCCGTTCCTCTGCATCGTCGTCACCAGCCCTGCGATTCGTCGTTGGGGGCGCCGCGGCGCTGGTGCTGGCTGCGGAATTTGCGGCGCAACAGGCCGCCCGGATCGTCGGGTATGCGGCGCAGCCACTGCTCCATCGCTTGCGCGTCTTCTTCGGACCACGCTTCGCTGTAGTCCATGTTCTCAGAGTCCTTACGGCCTTCTTCACCCTGCTGGTCCGGGTTCTGTTCCGAATCCTGCTGCTCCGACTGCTCGTCCTGATTGCCCTGCTCACCCTTCTGGTCCTGGGACTGCTGCGACTGGTCGTCCTGCTGTTGACCGTTGGAATCCTCGGACGACTGGCCCTGGTCGCCTTGCTGTTCCTGTTGTTGCTGCTGTTGTTGTTCCTGCTGCTTTTTCAGCTGCTCCACCAGGTTCCGGTTGAATGTTGCATCCGGCATATCCGGCTGCAGGGCCAGCGCCTCGTCGTAAGCCTGGATCGCGGCGTCGTATTCGCCCATCTGCGCCAGTGCATTGCCCTGGTTGTAGTAGCCATCCGCCGTCGCGTCGCCGGC
>JASFKQ010000240.1:0-5634 GCA_050118555.1 Lysobacterales bacterium | reverse complement strand
GCGCTGGCCAGACTGCAACAAGACGGCCTGCGGCACGAGAACCTGCTGGTGATCGGGTCGGGCTTCAGCTTCCACAACATGCGGGCCTTCTTCGGGCAGGACACCCGCGAAACACGGCGCCAGAACGAGGCCTTCGAGACCTGGCTGATCGAAACCTGCTCGAGTTCTGACCTGGGTGAGGACGAGCGCGCCCGGCGGCTGGCGAACTGGGCCAAGGCGCCGCATGCGCGCTACTGCCATCCTCGCGAGGAGCACCTGCTGCCCCTGCACGTGTGCTACGGCATGGCCGGCGCAGCCTGCAGCGAGTACTTCGAGATGGAAATCATGAACAAGAAGGCGAGCGTGTATCTGTGGCGGTGAGCGGATTCGGGATTCGGGGCCAAAGCACCTTTGCCTGGCCTTTGCGGGCGTGAGGTGGAGTGAGAGACCGCTGGCAGGTTGGGGTATAACGGATGATGGTACCGGTGGCTACCGGGTGTTCGGCCCGGCGGCCGCGGGGATCAGGTAGTTGGGCAGAAAGTCTTCCCTCCCGGCGAAGGTTCCGGCGGTGGAGTAGGCGCCGCCGAACATGACGATCAGCAGTTCCAGGTCGGGTACGCCGATGATGTACTGGCCGCCGTTGCCGCCGGCGAAAAACACGGGGTAGTCGACGCCGTCGACCGTGTAGGTCTTGCGCCACCAGCCATAGCCATAATGCATGCCGCCCAGTTCCTGTTGCGGCGCCAGCGCGGCCGCCACGAATTCCGGCGCCAGCAGCCGTTGGCCGTTCCAGGTTCCGCCGTCCAGCATCAACTGCCCCAGTTTCATGAAATCGCGGGCGCGCAGGCGCAGGCCGCCGCCCATGTAGGCCTGCCCGGTCGGCATCAGGTTGAGCTGGTAGGCATCGATGTCGAGCGGAGCGGCAAAGTAGTCGTGAATGAGCTCGGCGCCGGTCTTGCTTGTGGCCTGGGCCAGCATGCCGCCGGCCAGGCTCATGCCGCCGCTGCAATAGGCGGCAACGGTGCCCGGCGGGTGCTGCAGAGGCAACTCGAGGATGAAGCGGTACCAGTCCGGCTGCGCGGTCTGTTCCTGCATACGGTCCTCGCCGCCGGGAGAGTCGCCGTCCCAGTCGTTGCAGGCCAGGCCGGTGCTCATGGTGATGACGTGTTCCAGCGTGATAGCTTGCTTGCCCGGGTCGCCCGCGGCCAGGTTGCGGTAGGCGGGCAGTCCGCGATACAGCTTGTCGCTCAGTTTGACCGGCACGCCCGCGTGCATGGCGAGGCCGACCAGTGTGCCGGTCAGGCTCTTGCTGGCCGAACGGGTGTCGTGCAGGCTGTTGCGGTCGAAGCCCTGGAAGTACTCCTCGAACACCAGCTTGCCCCGGTGTGCGATCAGCAGGGCGTGAACGGAGGGATCGGCAGGGTCGAGCAGCGGCGTGCTTATGATCCGCTGGACCAGCGCTTCGATCGGCGCCGGATCGAGGCCGGATTGCCGCAGGTCGGCGACGGCCCAGCCATCGTCGAGCGCCGGCGGCGGGTGATACCGGTATGTCCCCCGCCGCGGGCTCCAGGCCGCGTAGCCGCTGTCCGTATCGTCCAGCGGGTGGAAATCGAAGGTGCGCATGTAGCGCGGCAACCACAGCGACAGCCTGCGCTGTTCGTCGTCCCAATGCCCGCTGGCCACGGCGTGGTCGGTGTCTTCCCAGCGGTAACGGCCCCGCAGTTCGGCGGTGCCGTCCGCGGCGATCGTCAGGCCGTTCAAGTGCAACAAGCGGCCGACGTTGGTTTCCTGCTCGATCAGCGCCAGCGCCTTGCCGTCGGGCGTTTGGTGGGTCACCAGGTACAGCCTGACGAAATCCTCCAATGGCCGGACCTGCCCTTGCCAGTAGCCTTCGTGTTCCTGGAACGCGACGGGTATCGCGTAGCGGCTGAAGTAGCGAAGTTGCCCGGGCGGCTGAATCCAGTGCCCGCCCAGCAACCGCTCGCCGGGGCCAATGCGGCCTTCGAAACGGCCCGCCTGCGGACCGAAATCGAGCATCAGGCGGCCGTCTTCCGCACGAGCCGTAGCGCTCAGATTGGCGATATCGCCGGCCCAGGCCGCACCGTCGCGACGGATGATCAAGGTTCCGCCGACCCGGGGCTCGTCGTGCTGATAGGCCTTCCACACACCATTCAGATCGGGGGCCGGTCCCGAGCCTTCCTCCGCCGGGACGGGCGGGAACCCGAGCGCCAGGCTCAGCAGCAGGACGCATAACAGGCTTCGGATCGCCATGTGTCGCTCGGCCTTCATCTTAGCCACCGTCCGTGCTTGCGGACTCGCGGCCGGCCAGCGCCGCTGTAATCGGCGCTGCGCCGAAGCTCATGATCTCGCGCACCTGCGCGCAGGCGGCGGACAGGTCACCCTCCTGCAGGGCGGCGAGAAGCCGGCGCTTGGTTTGCACCGAGCGCCTGGCGTTGGCCGGATCCCGCATCAGCAGAATCTCGTAGCGACTGGTGCGGCGGCCGTATTGCCAGATCAGCTCGACCAGTTCGCGGTTGGGGCAGTCGGCGTAGAGTTCCCTGAACCAGGCTTCATTGCGATCGAGTACCTCTTCCGGTTCCCGGGCGCGGGCGATCTCATCGAGTCCCGCGCTCAGCCGCGCCAGCCGTGCCTGGCCTGGAATACCGGTCAGCCGCATGGCTTCGGGGTCGAGCAGCTGGCGAATCGGATAAATCTGTTCCAGTTCCGCGCGGCTCAGGGGCCGCACGAAGAAGCCCCTGCGCGGTTGCTGCAGCAGCGCGCCCTCGGCGGCGAGCGCGGCCAGCGCCTCGCGCAGCGGCGTACGGCTGACGCCCAGCCGTGCGGCAATCCGCACTTCGTTGATCCGCTCACCGGCCGGCAGGCTGCCGTCGACAATCATGCGCCGCAGTGTCTGCGCCACGACGTCGGCCATGTTGGGGCGGTTCAGCAGGATTGGATTTGTCTGCATACTGCATACAGTATGCTATAATGGAGTCAGAGTAAAGTGTGAAGGTGGTCACCGTGGTAGCTGCCCAGGCGATTCACTCCCGGGTTGCCCCCTGTCGACTGCGCCGCCGTTCTGGCAAGCTACAAGGATGAACGCTCATCACACAGCCCCCGGGGGCACGGAGTGGCAGTCATTTCTTTGCCCGACACCTACCATGGACTACGAAAACCCAGTCGTCCGGGACTTCATCGCCCGTCACAGCCGTGATTCCGACCCGCCGGAGCAGCGCGTCATCGATCTCTACTACGCGGTGCGCGACCTCATCCGTTACGACCCCTACACGCCCGACGAGCAATTGAGCGACTTCGCGGCCAGTTGCACCTTGCAGCGTATGCGCGGCTGGTGCGTGCCCAAGTCGATCCTGTACGCGGCCTGCTGCCGCGCCCTGGGCGTGCCGGCGCGGCTCGGTTACGCCGACGTGCGCAACCACCTGTCCACCGAGAACCTGCGCCGCCGGATGGGCACGGACATTTTCTACTGGCACGGCTACACCTCGGTCTGGCTGCACGGTCAGTGGGTGAAGGCGACGCCGGTGTTCAACATCGAGCTGTGCGAGCGGTTTCGCCTGCGGCCGCTGGAGTTCGATGGCCGCGAGGACTCCATTTACCATCCCTTCGACCTCGACGGCCGGCAGCACATGGAATACCTCAACTTCCGCGGCGAGTACGCGGACCTGCCGTTCGAGGAGATGAAGCGGGACTTCGCGAAGTACTACCCCCATTTCGACGGGTCCGGCAGCGCGGCGGATTTCGATGGCGAGGTGGCGCAGGAGACCTCGAGCGGCACGAGGGCGGCCGGGGAGGTTCCCGCGGGAACGTGACTTTCTTTGACCGACTCGACCGCTGTGCCTCGAACTTCAGCAAAAGCCCGAGGTCGAACAGCCGCCGCACAGGCACATCCCCCACCGCCATCAGCAGCAGGAACGGGGCGCCGGGGCCTGCGTCCAGCGCGGCGTCGCGCTTTGAGTGCGTTTTCGAAAATACTTGCTAAACTCAGTTCATCTGGCGCGCTCTGACGCCGGGGAAATGACAATAATCAACGGGATGGAGAGTCGGTATGAAAGCGATATGGGTCGTTGTTCTATCGGTGTTGTGTGGTTGGGTACAAGCCGTGCAGGCCGAGACCCCGGTCGAACGGGGGCGTTACATTGTCGAAGTGATCGGGGCATGCGGCAATTGCCACACGCCGCAGGGGCCCGACGGTCCCAACATGAGCATGCACCTCGCCGGAGGTAACCCGATCGACATGCCGGGCATGCACGCGGTGCCGCGCAATATCACGCAAGACAAGGAAACCGGGATTGGCTCGTGGACCGACGAGCAGATCATCCACGCGATCCGCGAGGGCGTGCGACCCGACGGCCGGGTGCTGGGCCCGCCGATGCCGTTTGGCATGTACCGTCAGATTTCGGACAATGACGTGAAGGCGATCGTCGCCTACCTGCGCACGGTCAAGCCCGTCCACAACACGCCCGAACCCTCTCATTACGATTTCCCGCTACCCCCGTCCTGGGGCCCGTCGGTCGGCCATGTGCCCGACCCGGACCATAACGACAAGGTGGCCTACGGGGCCTACCTGGCGGGGCCGCTGGGCCATTGCATCGAGTGTCATTCAACGCCTGACAAGAACGGGGTTCCCGACGTGGTGAACCATCTGGGCGCCGGCGGCATGGAGTTTCCGGGACCGTGGGGCGTATCGGTCTCGCGCAACATCACCCCGACCGGCCTGGCTCACCGCAGCGACGCAGAGATCAAGAAGATCATCACCACTGGCGTGCGTGACGACGGTACGAGACTGCTGCCGCCGATGGGCGTTCACTACTACGCGCATCTGACGGACACGGACCTGACCGACATCGTGGACTATCTGCGAACGTTGCCGCCGAGGTAAGAGGAGAATCGAAAAAAGGGTCAGAGCCTTTTTTCGGACCCGTTGGCGCGATTGACCTGCGTCACGCGGCCCCCCGCGCTCGCGGGGTAGCGTGGTAGGAGTGTAAGCGGCGGGGGGTAACCCCGATGAACGTCAACGGTCTGCATCTGCTGCTGACCTATCAGTGCAATTTCGAGTGCGACCACTGCTTTGTCTGGGGTGGTCCGCATCAGTACGGCACGATGACGCTGGAGCTGATCGGCGAGATCCTGCGGCAGGCGAAAGACGTGGGCACCGTCGAGTGGATCTACTTCGAAGGCGGCGAGCCGTTCCTCTACTATCCGGTGCTGCGGCGAGGGGTCGAAATGGCGGCCGCCCACGGTTTCCGGGTGGGCATCGTGTCCAACGCCTACTGGGCGACCGGCGCCGACGATGCACGGGCCTGCCTCGAGCCCTTGGCCGGTTTGGTGCAGGACTTTTCCGTCAGCAGCGACGCGTATCACTGGAGCCAGGAGGACGATCGCCGCACCCAGCTGGCGCGGTCCGCAGCGGCCAAGCTGGACATTCCGATGGACGTGATCAGCATTGCCCCGCCCGAGGCCACGCACGTCGCGTCGCGCCGCGGCCAGATCGCGCCTGGCGAGTCGGCGGTGGTGTTCCGCGGCCGCGCGGCGCAACGTCTCGCACCGCGGGCGGACAGCCACTCGTGGGAGCGGTTCACGGAGTGCCCGTTCGAGGATCTGCGCGAGCCTGGGCGCGTACACCTCGATGCCCTCGGC
>JASFKQ010000239.1:0-5674 GCA_050118555.1 Lysobacterales bacterium | reverse complement strand
CCTTCACTGCCACTGATCCTGTACGGTATCGTAGCCGAGATTCCCATCGAAAAGCTGTTTCTGGCGGGCATTTTTCCGGGCTTGCTGATGGTGGTATTGCTGTCCGGGTACAGCGTATGGAAAAACCGCGCGCTACGAGTCCCGCTGTCGGACTTCTCCTGGTCCGAAGTTTCCGCGGCGATCCGCGAAGCAGCCTGGGAGATCCCCCTGCCTGTCGTCGTGCTCGGCGGTATCTACAGCGGCTACTTCGCCATCTCGGAGGCGGCAGCGGTGACGGCGCTGTACGTACTGGTCGTGGAAGTGGCGATATTGCGGGAGATACCGTTGCGCAGACTTCCGCAGATCATGCGCGAATCCATGGTGCTGGTCGGCGGCATCCTGTTGATTCTCGGCATGTCCCTCGCGTCCACCAACTACATGATCGATGCGGGCGTGCCGCAGAAGTTGCTGGAGTGGGTCCGCGCCCTGGTGACCAGCCCGACGAGTTTCCTGGTGTTGCTCCTGCTGTTCCTGCTGGTGCTGGGCGCCATCCTGGACATCTTCTCCGCGATCGTCCTCGTCGTTCCGCTGATCCTGCCGGTCGCGCTGCAATTCGGCGTGGATCCGGTACACCTCGGGATCGTGTTCCTGGCAACCATGCAACTGGGCTATATCACACCGCCGGTGGGGCTGAACCTGTTTATCGCCAGCTATCGCTTCGAGCGGCCCGTGGTGGAGTTGTACCTCTCGACGCTGCCGTTTTTCCTGTTCCTGTTGATCTCGGTCATAATTGTTGCATTCTGGCCGCATCTATCATTGGCATTGGTGAACTAGGGCACGTTGACAGGGCCTGATTCCCGAATCCTTTGATTAACAGGATCAATAACCTAGAATACGCACATGAAGTTTGTCGCCAGCCTGCTCGTTCTGTTTCTTGTAGCGCAACCGCTGCAGGCGGGTTTCTGTGCGATGGAAATGGCAGGTCAGCCCGCTGCGCAGTCGTCGATGAAACACATGCACGGCGGCATGGAGCAGTCTCATGATTGCTGCAAGCAGCAAGCACCGAAACAGAAGCATGACTGCTCATCAAGCAATCACTGCGGCAGCTGCGCGGCCGGCCACTCGGCCGTTCCGGTCAGAGCGGTAGCCCTACAGGCCCCGGAATCCGCTTACCACTTTTCTGTGGTGGAACCCGGTCTGTCGCCCAGCCATTCCTCTCCCCCGTTCCGACCTCCGATCTCCCTGATCTGAATCACGCCGACCCGGCGGCCGTTGCGGCTGAGCCGGTTGTTTGCCATGGCTGATTCGCGGCTGGCGCTATATTCCCGCCGCAGAATGGGAGAAGGAGATGTTTTCACGAAACAAGGGCTCATCCAGGGCCCGTATCACGCACCGTTTGCTGGTGGCGGCGGCGCTTGCCTGTGTGGGGCAGGCGCAGGCAGAGGGTCTGAGTCTTCAGGCCGCCGAAGCGATCGCAACCCGGCAGGACCCGTCTGTCGAGGCCATGGAATCGCGGCGGCAGGCGCTGGACGAGATGGCGGTCGCCAGCGCGCAGCTGCCCGACCCGATGGTCAAAGCGGGGCTCATGTCACTGCCCACCGATACCTGGAAGCTGGACCAGGAGCCGATGACGCAAGTGCTGATCGGCATCAGTCAGAAGTTTCCCCGGGGCAAATCCCGGAAGCTGAAGTCGGAGCAGTTCAGCGAGCAGTCAAAAGCGCTCGATGAATCCGCCCAGGACATGCGGCTCCGGATCCGGCTCAGTGTCAGGGATGCTTACCTGGATGTTCTGAGGCAGATCAAGCTGGCCCAGGTCAATAACGAAGCCATAACGGCCTTTGCCGACCTCGAAGACATCACGCAGGACTATTACGCTACCGGTCGCGTGCAGCAACAGGACGTCCTGCGCGCTTCCGTGGAGCGTGCCAAGGCGGAAGACCGGGCCACGCGCATTGCCGAGGAAGAAGAACACGCGCGGGCGCAACTGGCCGCCTGGGTCGGAGACGATGCCTATCGGCAGCTGGATTCCGACTGGCCCGCATTGCCGGCAGTCGCCGACCAGGACACGATCGAGAAGGGTCTGCTCAATCACCCGCGTATCGCCGCGTTGCAGCAGCAGGCCACTGCGGCGGACACCGGTGTCGAACTGGCCCGGCAACGCTACAAGCCGGAATTCGGGGTCGATCTGGCATATGGCGCCCGTTCGGGCAACAACATGGACGGCAGCAGCCGCAGCGACCTGTTTTCCGTGATGCTGGTGATGGACCTGCCGTTCTTCCACGGGAACCGCCAGGACCGGTATGTCGCGGCCGCCGTATCGCAGTCATCCGCGGCCCTGTACGACCGTGACGACATGCTGCGCAGGATGGCCAGCCAGGTCCGGGCGGCTGCATCGGCCCGCCAACGTCAGCTGGAGCGGCAGGATCGTTATCAGAAGCGCCTGCTTCCTGACGCCCGGTTCAACGCCGACGCCGCCCTTTCCGCCTACCAGGCTGCGCTCGAGAACCTGACGACGCTGATGCGCGCCCGCATTACCGAATACGACCTGCAACTGGATTACGTCCGGCTGGAAGCCGACCTGCTCAAAACGCAGGCGCTATTGCTGTACCTGCAAGGAGAAGATCAATGAACCGCAAAATCATCCTGCTGGCGCTGGTCACCGTGGCCTTTGTGCTGGGCCTGGTGCTTGGGCCGAGAATCCTGGATCAAGGCGCATCGGACCAGGAGTCAGCCAAGCCGGCGGAGCGTAAGGTGCTCTACTGGGTCGCGCCGATGGACCCCAACTTCCGCCGCGACAAGCCGGGCAAATCGCCGATGGGCATGGACCTCGTTCCCGTCTACGCGGACGACGCCTCCCAGGGCGACTCGGTAAGGATCGATCCTGCGGTAGTCGACAGCCTGGGGGTCCGCACCGCGAAGGCCAGGGTGAGGCCGCTGTGGCGGCGCATCGAAGCCACCGGTTACGTTGCCTTCGACGAAACACGGATCAGTGACATCAATACCCGTGTTCAGGGATGGATCGTCAGTCTTCCGGTCAGTTCGGAGGGTGAGCGGGTCGCGAAAGGCGACCTGCTGTTCGAACTTTATTCCCCGGAACTCGTCAACGCGCAGAAAGAATACCTGCAGGCCTACAAGCGCAGCGAGCCGAGGCTGCTGGCCGGCGCCGAGGACAAACTGCGGGCGCTGGGCATGATCTCTTCCGAAATCAAGGCGCTAGGCCAGCGGGGCAAGGCGTTCGAAAACACCAAGATCGTCGCGCCCCAGGACGGTGTCGTGACCGCGCTGAACGTGCGCGAAGGCATGTACATACAGCCCAACACCACCATCATGCGGCTGGCGGACCTTTCCAGCGTGTGGTTGTTGGCGGAAGTGTTCGAGTCACAGGCGGAATGGGTCGCGGCGGGACAGGCGGCCGAAGCGCGGCTCGAGTACATGCCCGGCAGTGAATTCTCGGGCCAGGTCGATTACGTCTATCCCGTGCTGGATGCGAAGACCCGCACGCTCCGTGTCCGCCTGCGCTTCGACAATCCCAACGAACGTCTGAAGCCCAACATGTACGCGCGGGTTTCCATATACGGACGTCTGAAGCCGAATGCGCTGACCATCCCTCGCGAGGCGTTGATCCCGGCACCGGGCCGTGACCGCGTGGTGGTCGCCCTGGGTAAGGGCGAGTTCCACGTGATAGAGGTGCTCACCGGGCTCGAGAGCGGTGATTTCGTCGAGATCCTGGCCGGTATATCCGAAGGGGATGATGTGGTCACCTCGGCCCAGTTCCTGATCGATTCCGAAGCCAGCCTCGCGGGCAGCATCCAGCGTCTGGACTCTGTCCAGGAGCCGAGTGAACAGCGCGAACTGGGCAAGGTGTTCGCCAGTGGACGGGTCGAGGAAGTCGATCCGGCGAAGCGGCGGGTCCGTATCCTGCACGGCCCGATCGACGCGCTGGGTTGGCCGGGCATGGACATGGTTTTCGACGTCAAGCCAGGCGTGGACCTCCGCGCGATCCGCGTAGGTCAGGAGGTCCAGTTCGTGCTGGTGCAGGGCAGGGCCGGTGAGTACCTGCTGCAGCAGATCCACGCGGACGACGAAGACGGTGCGACCGGAACGGCCGGTCCGGATGCTTCGGACGAGACCACAGAGAGTCCGGTACCGGATAGCCCGGTGATGGCTGGAGCCGTCGTGCGCGGGATCGACAAGGATGCACATGTCCTGCGGCTCGAGCACGATCCGATCGAGTCGCTCGGATGGCCGTCCATGACGATGAACTTCACGGTCGACCCGGGGGTGGATATCGACGGTCTGGCCGTTGGGCAGCGAATCCACTTCAGCATGTCACGCGACGCGGAGGGCTCCTGGGTCATTCGCCGGATACACGTGTTGGATGAAGGCGCCACGGTCGGGGAGTCCGACCATGATTGAGAAACTGATCCGGTGGTCGGTCGCCAATCGCTTTTTGGTCGTCCTGCTTGCGTTGATCCTCGCGGCGGGAGGTTCCTGGGTGATGGTAAACACGCCCGTGGACGCCATTCCGGATCTGTCCGACGTGCAGGTGATCGTGAAGACGCCGTTCCCGGGACAAGCGCCCCAGGTGGTCGAGGACCAGGTCACCTACCCATTGACCACCGCCATGCTGTCGGTGCCGGGGGCGACCACGGTGCGCGGATATTCTTTCTTCGGCGACTCCTACGTGTACGTGATTTTCGAAGACGGCACCGATCTATACTGGGCGCGATCGCGCGTGCTCGAGTACCTGAACCAGGTCGCCTCGCAACTGCCGTCGACAGCCAAGCCCGCGCTGGGGCCGGACGCAACGGGTGTGGGGTGGATTTACGAATACGCCTTGCAGGATCGCACCGGCCGACACGACCTCTCGCAACTGCGTTCGATCCAGGACTGGTTTTTGAAATTCGAGTTACAGACCGTGCCGGGCGTTTCCGAGGTCGCCACCGTGGGCGGCATGGTCCGCCAGTATCAGGTGGTGGTCGACCCGGATGCGCTCAGGGCGTACGACTTGCCCCTGACGAAAGTGCGTTCCGCCATTCAGCGCGGCAACCGCGAAGTGGGCGGATCGGTGATCGAGATGGGTGAAGCCGAATACATGATTCGTGCTACGGGTTACCTGAAGTCGATGGACGACCTGCGGGCCATTCCGCTCGGCCTGAACCAGAATGGCACGCCTATCCGCCTGGGTGACGTGGCGCAGGTGCGGCTCGGGCCGCAGATGCGGCGCGGCATCGCCGAACTGAACGGGGAGGGCGAAGTGGTCGGCGGTGTGATCGTCATGCGTTACGGCGAGAACGCGCGCAAAACCATCCAGGGGGTCAAGGCCAGGCTGGAACAGCTTCGAAAGAGCCTGCCCGAAGGCGTGGAAATCGTCGAAACCTACGATCGCTCGGCGCTGATCAACCGGGCAGTGGAAACGCTGCAGCACAAGCTGCTCGAGGAATTCATCGTCGTGGCCCTGGTTTGCCTGCTGTTTCTGTTTCACCTGCGGTCGTCCCTGGTGGTTATTTTCAGCCTGCCGTTGGGCATCGTCGCGGCCTTCGTGGTGATGAATGCGCAGGGCCTGAACGCAAACATCATGTCCCTGGGGGGCATCGCGATCGCGATCGGCGCGATGGTGGATGCGGCCATCGTGATGATCGAAACGATGCACAAGAAGATAGAGGAACCCGGTTACGACCCGAAATCGCACTGG
>JASFKQ010000238.1:0-5685 GCA_050118555.1 Lysobacterales bacterium | reverse complement strand
TGGCGACGACGTTTCCCGGCCGGGGCTCTACCGCGTGGCCGGCGACCGCGTCGAGATCTACCGGCGCTCGTTCCGTTTTCACGACGGCGACGAGGCGGCGCTGCATTTCGAGGTCCGCCTCGCCGGGGACCGCGTGGTCTCCATGCGCGACCTGGGCCAGAAGAGAAGCCTCGACCTGGTGCGGCTCGACCCGGCCGAAATCGCGTCGATCTATCCGCTGGAAAAAGAAGACCGGACGCTGGTCCGGATCGAGGACGTGCCCCCGCTGCTGGTGACCGGGCTGCAGGCGGTAGAGGACCGGCAGTTCAAGAACCACCCGGGCGTGGACGTGCGGGGCATCCTGCGGGCGGCCCTGGCGAACCTTCGAGCGGGGCGGGCCGTGCAGGGCGGCAGCACGCTGACCCAGCAGCTGGTCAAGAACTTCTTCCTGACCCAGGATCGCTCCCTGCTGCGCAAGATCAACGAAGCCATCATGGCGCTGCTCCTGGAAGTCCACTACGACAAGGCGGAAATCCTGGAGGCGTACATCAACGAGGTCTTCCTCGGGCAACACGGTGCGTACGCAGTCCACGGCTTCGGGCGCGCCAGCCTGTACTACTTCGACCAGCCCCTGGAACGCCTCGAGCCGCAGCAGATCGCCCTGCTGATCGGCCTGGTCAAGGGGCCGTCCTTCTACAACCCCCGGAAACACCCGCAGCGCGCCCGCGAGCGGCGCGACGTGGTGCTCGCGGCGTTCGAGGAAACCGGGCTGCTCAGCGCCGCGCAGGCCGACCGCGCGGAGGCGACGGGTCTCGGCGTCACCGCCGAGCCGCATTTCGGAAGCGCGCGTTACCACGCCTTCGTCGACCTGGTGCGTCGCCAGCTGGCGCAGGTATACCGCGAGGACGACCTGCGCACCGAGGGCCTGGCCATTTACACGACGCTGGCGCCGTTCGAGCAGGAGCGGGCCCAGCAGGCCGTGAGCGAAGGGCTCGTGGACCTCGGACAGCGCGGCCTGTCGAAGACCCTGCAGGGCGCCATGGTCGTCGCCGACGTCGGTAGCGGGGAGATCCGGGCCCTGGTCGGCGACCGCGACCCGGGCCGGGTCGGCTTCAACCGGGCCATCGACGCCCGTCGACAGATCGGCTCGGTCATCAAGCCGCTCGTCTACCTGCTCGCGCTGGAGCATGCCCCGGACTACAACCTGATGACCCACATCGAGGACGAGCCGATCAGCCTGCGCCAGCCGAACGGAAAGATATGGAGCCCAGACAACTACGACGGCAAGTCGCACGGCGAGATCACGCTGCTCGACGCCCTGACGCACTCCTACAACCAGGCCACGGTCAGGCTGGGGATGACGGTCGGCGTGAACCCGTTGGTGAACCGGCTGAAGCAGCTGGGCGTTTCCGCCGACGTCGACGCCGTGCCCTCGGTGTTCCTGGGCGCCGTGGAACTGACCCCGCTGGAGGTCACCCAGATCTACCAGTCCATCGCCGCGGCCGGCTATAGCGTGCCGCTGCGGTCGGTGATCGCGGTGCAGACGTCGCAGGGGGACGAGCTGGTGCGCTATCCGCTGCGCATGCTGCCGCAACCCCGCAGGGAGGCGATCAGCGTTCTCAACTACGCGCTGACCCAGGTGGTGGAGCAGGGCACGGCGTCGGCGCTGCCCGGCCTGCTGGGGCAGGACGTGACCATCGCCGGCAAGACCGGGACGACCAACGACCGGCGTGACAGCTGGTTTGTCGGATATACTCGTAACCGCGTGGCGGTGGCCTGGGTGGGCGAAGACGATTTCAGCCCGGCGCGGGTCACCGGCAGTAACGCCGCGATGCGTCTCTGGGCCCGGTTTTTCAAAGGCCAGGCGATCGAGCCCGTGGATTTGCGCATGCCCGACGGCGCGTTCTGGCTGTGGGTCGACCGGGACAGCGGCCGGCTCAGCGCGTCATCCTGCGAGGGTTCAGTGGAGATTCCCTTCGTCAAGGGCTCCGAACCCACTGAAATGACCGCCTGCCTCGCCGCGAGGCAGAGCGATGAGGAAAAATCCTTCTGGAGGAAGATTTTTGGAAAGAAAGACTGACATGACCCCGGACTTCGTCCTGGCGCGGCGGGCGCCCGCTGGCCCCGCCTTGCTGATTGGCCTCTTGCTCGTGCTGCTGTTGCCCGCCTGTACCGGCTGGCAGCCGGCGTCCGTCGAAGACCGCGAAGTCGATACTCGCGTGCGTGAGCCTGCCCGGCAGGACAGCGCCGGCGTGCAGGTCTTCCCGCTGCAGAATCCGGCGGTCAAGGAACTGATCGCGGATGCTTCCGCCGCCGAGGACACGGGAGACTACAAGCAGGCAGCGGTGCTGCTCGAACGGGCCCTGCGAATCCAGCCGCGCGATCCCCAGCTTCTGCAGAGCATGGCGGAGGTCCAGCTGCGGATGAAAGATTACGAACAGGCCCTGAATTTCGCCGTGCGTTCCTACGATTCCGGCCCACGGGTCGGCGAAATCTGCAGCCGGAACTGGCGCACGATCGGGGTTGCGCGAGAGCACCTGGGGGACACTTCCGGCGCCCGCCTGGCGGAGCAGCGCGCAACGGAGTGCATGAACACCCGCCCCGAGGGTCTTTAACCCGCACATTGCACAAGTCGGAATCGGCGCTGACCCCGAAGCATTTGCAACGTAAGTGAACTCTTATGCGCTTTTGGCAAGTTTGGAAAGTACACTTCGTCGCCGCGCCAATTCCTATCCTGGCCCTGGCTGGTCCAGCCACGTCTGAGCTTGGTCTTCCTTCGACCCGTAGCTTAGGCTATGGGCCAGAGTCGATGGAAATGGGGTCCAGCCCGGCGCCCAGCCGCGCCTGTCCTGCGCCATCATCCAGGATACTGGTGCAATGTGCGGGTTAGAGCGGTGCGCGGGCAGGGAAGGGCGGATTCCATGACGGCCCGCAGCGGCGGGTTGCTGGGCGCAGCCGGACCGTTTGCCGAACGGCTCGCGGGCTTCGCTCCCCGCGACGCCCAGATCCGGATGGCGGAAGCCGTGGAGGAGGCCATCGCCAGCCGCTCGACGCTGGTGGCCGAGGCCGGGACGGGCATCGGCAAGACTTTCGCCTACCTGGTGCCGGCACTGCTCAGCGGCGATCGGATCATCATTTCCACCGGCACCAAGACACTCCAGGACCAGCTGTACTTCCGCGATCTGCCGCTGGTGCGCGACGCGCTGGGCGTCAGCGCGCGGATTTCGCTGCTCAAGGGCAGGGCCAATTACCTGTGCCTGCATCGCCTGGACATCGCCCGGGGCGAGGGCCGGCTGCCGAGCCGCGAGGCGGTCTCGGAGCTCGAGGCCGTGATGGACTGGTCGGTCCGTACGATCGACGGCGACCTGTCGGTGGCCGGGGTCGTCAGCGATGACAGCGGCTTGCTGCCGCTGGTGACCTCCACCGCGGAGAACTGCCTGGGCTCGGATTGCCCGCGCTTCGACGAGTGCCATGTCGCGCGTGCCCGGCACGAAGCCCAGGAGGCGGACGTGGTCGTCGTCAACCACCACCTGCTGTTTGCCGACATGGCCATCAAGCAGAGCGGTTTCGGGGAGGTCCTGCCCGGGGCGTCGGCCTTCATCGTGGACGAGGCGCACCAGGCCCCCGAGACGGCGTCGCGATTCTTCAGCGTCAGCCTGTCGGCCCGGCAGCTGTCCGACCTGTTCCGGGATTTCATCGCGGAATCCGCAGGCGTGTCGGGCGCCATGGGCGTGTTGCGCGACCCCGTGGCGCAGGCGCTGCAACGGCTGAAGGAGCTGCAGCTGGCCGTTGCCGAGCGCGTGCCGGATCGCGGCCCCTGGCAGACCCTGGTCCGCGACGAGGTAGTGAGGTCGGCGATCCAGGGCCTGGACCACGCCGTCGCCGAGTTGGCCGCGGCGGCGCGGCGCCTGGAAGGGAGCGCACGGGGCATGGATGGCTGCATCGAGAGAATTGGCCAGGTCCAGGTGTGCCTGGACCGCCTGGACGCGGAGCAGGGGCCCGGGGAAGTCCGCTGGTTCGAGAAACGCGGACGCGGCTTCGTGCTCAACATCACGCCGCTGGAAGTCTCGGAAATGTTCAATCACTTCCGTGAACGGGCCGAGGCTGCCTGGCTGTTCACCTCGGCAACGCTTTCCGTGCGCGGCGACTTCAGCCACTTCGTTGCGCGAATGGGTCTGGGGGATGCGCAGACGCTGCAGCTGGATTCGCCGTTCGATTACGCCAATAACGCCCGGCTGTGGATACCCGACGCGTTGCCG
The DNA here is from genome assembly GCA_050118555.1 of Lysobacterales bacterium. GTDB lineage: Bacteria > Pseudomonadota > Gammaproteobacteria > Xanthomonadales > SZUA-36 > CALKKN01. The sequence continues at coordinate 1,447 of JASFKQ010000238.1, read as the reverse complement.
GAACCGCGCGACCCCGATTTCGTCCCGGAATTGCTGGACCGGGTCGTGCCGCTGCTCGAAGCGAGCCGTGGCCGGGCGTTCCTGCTGTTCACTTCGCACCGCGCCCTGCGGCGGGCGGCGGAACTCCTCGCTGACCGGGTGGATTTCCCCCTGTTCGTGCAGGGGGAACAGTCGCGCAGCCTGCTGCTGGAACAGTTCCGGGAATCCGGCAACGGCGTGTTGCTGGGTTCAGCCAGTTTCTGGGAGGGCGTGGATGTGATCGGCGACGCCCTGTCGCTGGTGGTGATCGACAAGTTGCCCTTCGCGGCGCCGGACGACCCGGTTGTCGAAGCGCGCAGCGACCTGTTGCGGCGGTCCGGCGGCAATCCGTTCACCCAGTTGTACCTGCCGCAGGCGGTGATCGCCCTGAAACAGGGTGCGGGGCGGCTGATCCGCGACTACAACGACCGGGGCGTGCTGGTACTATGCGACCCGAGAATCCGCACCCGCTCGTACGGCCGCGTGTTCCTCGAGAGCCTGCCGCCGATGCGGCAGGCGGCAGACCAGGACGAGGCCGAGTGCTTCCTGAGCGAACGGGCGGACGCTTGTGCATGAGAGAACGCTCCGATGACGACCAGACTGCTCGCCGTTGAAACATCGTCCGAGGCCTGTTCGGTGGCCCTGTGTATCGGCGACGAAATCGACGAGGTCTTCGAACTCGCGCCGATGCGGCACGCCGAGCTGTTGCTGCCCGCCGTGCGGTTGCTGCTGGCCCGGGCGGACCAGGCCCTGGCCGGGCTGGATGCGATCGCGTTCGGCCGCGGCCCGGGAAGCTTCACCAGTCTGAGGATCGGCATCGGCGTGGTCCAGGGCCTGGCCTGGGGCGCGGAGCTGCCGGTGGTCCCGGTTTCCTCGTTGGCCAGCGCCGCGCAGGCGGCGGCGGAAGGAGCGGCGACGGAAGGAGCGGCGGCTTCGGTCAGTCGCATTCGCGTCGCGCTGGACGCCCGGATGCAGGAGGTCTGGACGGCGGACTTCGATACGGACGGGAACGGTCTGGTCCGCCTCCACGGCGAGGAACGGGTCTGTGCGCCGTCCGCGCTGGCGGCGGATCCCGCGGTTCCCTTCATTGCGGCGGGTAATGGCTTCGAGCGTTTCGAGGCCCTTTCGGCCCTCGGGCGCCAGGCGGCGCGCTGCGACCCGGAAGCCTGGCCCCGGGCCGCGACCGTGATCCGGCTTGCGAACGACTGGCTGCGGCACAACGAGCCCCTGCCCGCGGCCCAGGCGCAACCCACCTACATCCGCAATAACGTGGCGGAGAAGCCCAAGGCCCCGTAGGACCGAGCCTTGCTCGGGATGGGGTTGGGTGGCCCGGTGGGACAATCGCGACCAACGGTCGCTCCTACGGGGGGCGTAGCGAAACCTGCTGTAGGACCGGGCCTTGCCCGGGATGGGGTTGGGTGGCCCCGTG
>JASFKQ010000237.1:0-5723 GCA_050118555.1 Lysobacterales bacterium | reverse complement strand
CTGCTGACCTCGCACGGCTACACGGTCATTTCCGTGGGACTGTCCGAGCAGTTGAGCGGCACCACCGCGGCCGCCCGCCAGGCCGCTGGACGCCGGGACGCCGGAGACATCCGGGTCATCGACAGCCTCAGTGCAACGGCCGGGGAAGGGCTGTTGGCGATGGCGGCTGCCGAGGCGGCGATCGCGGGAATGAAGGCTGACGAAACCGAAGCGTTGGTGCGCGACCTGATCCCGCGAACGCGGGTCGTCGGCATCTGCCACGACTTGTCATACGCCGTGAAGGGCGGGCGCGTGCCGGCATGGGTCAGAACCCTGTTCGGCCTGCTGCGTCTGAACCCCGTGCTCACAGCCAATGAAGAGGGCAAGGTGACCCTGGGCGGCGTGCACACCGGGCTTGGGGCCAATCCCCGCAAGCTGGCGCGCACGGTCGTGCGCCGAATGGATCCGGCGGAAGTCTACCGCGTCGTGATCGCGCACGCCGACAACGAGCAGGGTGCGGCGGAAACACGGCACGGTATCCTGGAGCAGCACGGCCGTATCCATTCCTGCCACGTTACCGAGGCTGGTCCGGCGCTCGGCGTGCATTTCGGACCGGGTGGGCTGATCGTTGGATTCATGCCGCAACCGGCAGCACTGAACCGACCGTTGCAGACCGATTTGCGGTAGTCTCCCTTCATGATCATCCTCGCCGCTAAAGCGTTGCTCGCCTACCTGATGGGGTCGGTTTCCGGCAGCATGGTAATGGGCAGGATCCGGCACGTCGATATCCGGCAAAGCGGCAGCGGGAACGCCGGCGGCACCAACGCGTTTCGGACACAAGGCTTCCGTTTCGCGCTCGGCGTCGTGCTGATCGACATCGGCAAGGGTGTGCTGGCCGCCTGGCTGCTGCCCCATCTGCATCTCCCGATGCCGGGCGCGGAGGCGGACGCGCATGCCGTGATGCTGGCGTGCGGGCTTGCCGCCGTCGTGGGGCACTGTTATCCCGTCTGGTACGGTTTTCGCGGCGGCAAGGGAGCGGCGACGGCGGTCGGGGCCCTGCTCGTCATACAGCCGCTCGTTCTGCTGCCCATGATCGCCACCTGGCTGCTGGTGCTGGTCGCCACGGGCTGGGTGGGGCTCGCCACCATCCTCGCTGCCCTGAGCCTGGTCCCGGCTATCGCGTGGTTGGATGGCGCCGGGATGAACCTGGTCTTTGTTGTGTTACTGGCGCTGTTCGTCGTTTTCACGCATCGCTCGAACATCGCCAGGATGATGGCACGTACGGAGCACCGTTTCGAACGGATCCGGATCGTGAACTGGTTCGGTGGCCGATGAGCAGCCCGACGGTCCGGGAGCAGAGGGACGAGCGCGCTGCTGCCAGCATTGTGAACCGCCTGGGCTCCGCGGCGCGGTCCCTGCTCAGCGGTCTCGTCGTGCTGGAGGAAACCGATTCAACCAACAGCTGGCTGGGGCGAATGCCGCCCGGGCACCGGCATGGCTTCGCCGTGCTGGCGCGGCGCCAGGCCCGGGGTCGGGGGCGCCGGGATCGTGAATGGCATTCGCCCGCCGGCGGAAATGTGTACCTGAGCCTGGGGTGGGGCTTCGGAACGGGGCCGGCCGAGCCCTCGACGGTCCCGTTGCTGGTAGCCGTCTGCCTGGCCCGGTCGCTGGAAGGGCTGGGTCTCGACAGGCACGGCGTCAAGTGGCCGAACGATATCCTGGCGGACGGCCGCAAGCTGGCGGGGGTGCTGGTGGAGTCGCAGACCGCAGCGGGAGGACGATTCCAGGCCGTCATTGGCATCGGTCTCAACGTGCGCATGCCGGAGACGACGGTCATCGATCGGCCGTGGACGGACCTCGAGCAGGAGCTGGGCGCCGGCGCGATGGACGGCTTGAATACCGAAACCGTGGCCGGTGCGATACTGGATGAGCTCTTGCCGGGACTCGCCCGCTTCGAGGCCGAGGGCTTCGCGGCGTATCGGGAAGAGTGGGCGCGGTTCGACCTGTTGGCGGGCCGCACCGTGCGGATCGAAGCCGGGGGGCACTTGCGACAGGGTGTCGCGCGTGGCATCGACCGTTACGGCAGCCTGTTGCTGGAACCTCCGGATGGCCGCTCACACGCCATTCATCACGGCGAAGCGAGCATCCTGCGTGACTGATCTGCAACTGCTGGTCGACCAGGGAAACACCCGGCTCAAGTGGATCTGGGTCCGCGACGGCGCGATCGCCGAAGACACGGCAGGCCGCGGCAGCCTCGGCGACCTGGCGAAGGCCCTGGAGCCGGGCGAAACACCAGGCCCGACCGGAATCCGGATCTGCAGCGTTGCCGGTCCCGAGCCTGTGGCGGATTTGCGGCAGCTTTGCCTGGGTCGCTGGAATCTCGAACCGTGCCTGATGGAATCCAGGGCGGAGCAGGGCGGTATACGGAACGGCTACGTAAGGCCGCAATCGCTCGGTGTGGATCGCTGGATGGCGATCGTCGGCGCGGCGACGGTACACGGTGCGCCGGTGGTGATATGGGACCTCGGCACCGCCGCGACCCTCGATGCGGTGGATGCATCGGGTCAGCACCTTGGTGGCTGGATTCTGCCCGGGCCCGGTACGATGCTCCGGGCGCTGCGCGATCACACGAAGCTGAACGTGCCGCAGGACGTCGATGGCGTGAAGGGCCTGCACGCCAGCGACAGCACGGCGGAGGCGATCCGCACGGGTGTGCTGGCCGCCCAGGTCGGCGCGGTGGAGTGCTTCATTGGCTCCTTGAGCGATAGGGACTGCGATGATGCCACGCTGGTCGTGACCGGCGGCGCCGCTGGTGACCTGCTCGGGGCGCTGGACATCGACCATGTATTCGACCCGTTGCTGGTCTTCCGGGGCATGCTGGTTGATTGAGGCCAACGCGCCGCGCCTGTTCGCGGGGCGGCACTCTTGGTTTAGAATACACACCGTATCCCACCGCACCGTGCCGGTATAGCTCAGTTGGTAGAGCAACTGATTTGTAATCAGTAGGTCCCGAGTTCGAATCTTGGTGCCGGCACCAATTTGTAAAAGGCGCACTCCGGTTACCCTGATCGAACCCGCAGTGTTCACCAAGATCGCAGTTGTGGGAGCAGGCTTGCCTGCGATATCCGTTTGCCCCGCCGCGATCGCACCCAAGGGTGCTCCCACAGCCAGTGCGGCCCCGCAGGGGCGAAGGGCAGGATGCCCGGAGTAATCCTGGTGCCGGCACCATTCTGCAATCTTGTCGAAAGGTGATGATCCAGATATGAAGGCCGATTTCCCGGCTACCGACCGGCTGTCGGCCGTAACGAGCCGCGCAAGCCTGCATTGCTCAGACTTGTTGGCATGAAAATTTATTTATTTTAGGAAATTATGGGTATTTCTTGATGTTTGTTATGGGCGTGCTTTGTTTGACTTTGTCAAACCTGCGCCGCAAAATGTCTCGATAAAGGAAAAACAGCGACACTAAACGGGGTTTCCGCCCGCGTGCGGGTGGGAAACATGACCAGGGAAAGGTCGGAAGTTTTTTTGGGCAGAGTGGCGTGAACGAACGCCCGGGCTCCGTATACTCACGGTGGCCCGGGTTTGTACATAAAACGATTTCGCAATCCAAATGGGGAGTGCAGCCATGCGTACTCGCGGTCAGACCGGCCTGAACACGATAATGAACAAAACGACTACTTCTTTTTCCAGATTCGTACCCGTCAAACCTGCATGGCTCTTCGCAGTTCTGATGGCGATCACTGCCCTGGGCAACACTGCCCAGGCCGCCCTGGTCAGCCAGATATCGAATACCGGCGGGGTGTGTGGCGCAGATGTGCAGGGGCAGGACTACAAGGGCTGCACCGCCGGTGAGATCAGCATCTCCGAGGTCGTGAACGTCATATACGCCGGTGGGCCGATCACCGAGTGCGTGGCCGGCGACCCGCTCACTATCCAGAGCGCAACGGTAAATTACTCCATCAACACCCAGGAGCGAAACGACCTCATCATGTGGATCGGCGACCAGCAGGGCACCGATCCCCGCCTGGCTTCTGGGGGTGGCAAGACCTGTTCGGCGTACTCCCTTCCCGAACCCTTCAATCCCACGCCGGACGCAGTGAACCCGTTCGGCGACAACGATGGCGACCAGTGCGGCGACCTGGCGTTCTCGGTCGACCAGGCATCGCGCACGTTCACCAATGTCAGCGCGGAGTGCCAGGACAACGACGGCGACGGCAAGGCGGACTACCAGGTGCTGTTGACCTGGTCGCAGAACGCCAACCAGGCCTGCGGCACCGGAGGAGGAGAGTCATTCCCGACCGTGGGATCGGTGTCCAAGTGCGACTTCCAGTTGCTGAACACGGTGATCGACATCGTGTATCCGCCGATCCTGACCCTGCAGAAGACCGTGATCACCAACGACGGTGGGACCGCGCAGCCCACCGATTGGACACTCTCTGCCAGTGGTGGTCCGGATCCGATTTCCGGCGTCACCGGTACGGCCAGTGTGACCAATCAGACGGTTGGTGCAGGCACCTACACCCTTGGCGAGACAGGGCCCTCGGGCTACAGCGCCTCGTGGAGCTGCACCGGCGCTGCCACCAACAGTGGGACTTCGCTGACCCTTGCGAATTCAACGGACCCCAGTCCTGCCGCCCGTACGACCGTATGCACCGTGACCAACGACGACATTCCGGCAACGCTGACGCTGGTCAAGCAGGTCGACAACACCAATGGCGGCGGCAACGCGGTAGCCGACGATTGGGACCTGACGGCCGACGGCACCGGCGCCAACGACTACACCTACACCACCACCGAGTGGACGGGTGGAATTTCGGTGGGCCCGGACACATTCGCGCTGTCCGAGAGCGGGCCCACGGGCTATACGGCAAGCAGCTGGAACTGCACGGGCACCGGCACCCAGAACAACAGCTCCATCACGCTGGCGCTGGGCCAAAGCGCGGTGTGCACGATCACCAACGACGACGTGGCGCCGACCCTGACGCTGATCAAGAGCGTTTCCGGTGGTGAGGCGAGTCCGTCCGACTTCACGATGCACGTGACCGGCACGGGCGGATGTGGGCAGCAGGACGGAACAGCGGATTATGTGGATCCGGATGGCAACGGTGTGGCGGTGACGCCGGTTGAATCCAACTGCGAGTACACCATTTCCGAAGATCCGGTGGCCAATTACACGGCGACGAATATCAGCTGTGGCGGCGCCGGCTACCCGTTGACGATGAACGAAGGCGCGACGGTGACCTGCACCGTCACGAATACCTATGCGGCGCCCGGGAGCATCACCGTACGGAAGGCCGTCACCAGCAACGATGGCGGCCAGTTGGAGGGCCCCGATTTTCCGCTGCAATTGACCGCAGCGGAAGGCTGCAACGCCCCGGCAGGTGACGTCACCACCGGCTACGTGCTATCGAACCCGGTCGATGCCTGCACCTACACCGTCAGTGAAACGGAGCAGACCGGGTACACCAACACCGGCATCGTCTGTACAGAGGCTGGTGGGGCTACGGATGACGCGACCTTCGACTTCGCCGAGGGCGAGACCTGGACCTGCACCGTCAGCAACGACGACATCGCGCCGACCCTGACGCTGGTCAAGTCGGTCAGCAACGACAGCGGCGGAGATGCCGGCGTGGACGATTGGACGCTGAGAGCCGCCGGCGACCAGAACTACTCGGGCGATACGACCAACTACTGGGCAGGCGGGGTTGACGTTAAGGCTGGCGACTACACGCTGAGCGAGTTGA
>JASFKQ010000236.1:0-5726 GCA_050118555.1 Lysobacterales bacterium | reverse complement strand
GCCCTCACTGTGGCCACCTCGCTGTTCGTTCACGCCAGCTGGCTGCACCTCGTTGGCAACCTGGTCTACCTCTGGGTGTTCGGAATCAAGGTCGAACAAAGGCTCGGCGCCCTGGGGCTGATCACCGTGTTCCTGCTGGGCGGGGCGCTGGCCAACGTGATCGTCGCCCTGCGGGTGCCCCAACTGGAAACGCCGATCATCGGTGCGAGCGGAGCGATTTCCGCAGTGGTTGGCGCCTATCTCGGCCTGTTTCCACGGCGCCGGATCGGACTGTTCCTGCCACTCGGGGTCTATCTCCAGTTCGCGCGGGTCCCCGCGTTGCTGGTGATCGGTTCCTGGTTCACCCTGCAGTTGCTTTACACCGCGTTCGGCCCCATAGATGCTGCTGTGGCCTGGTGGACGCACCTTGCCGGATTCGCGCTCGGCGTCAGCTTTGCGCTACTGACCCGGGCGCTGGTTCAGGTCCGGCTGCAATGAAGGGCTCCTAACCCGCATCTTGCACCAGTCGGATTTGGCTCGGTTCCCCAAGTATTGAATCCTGGACGGAATCTGGAGATATTTTGTGAAGATTTGCAGGTTACAATGTGTTCAACCGCCAAATCCTATCCCGGCCCTGGCTGGTCCTGGCACGTCTGGACTTGGTCTTCGTTCAACCCGTAGCTACAGCTACGGCCTTCGGTCCAGACCGGCGTCCAGCCGCACCTGTCCTGCGCCATCATCCGGGATACTGGCGCAATATGCGGGCTAAGGGTCCGGGAACGATTGTCGATATGGCTGAAAAACGCATGTACAAAATCATCTTCCACAACCAGGGCAAGGTTTACGAACTGTATGCCAACGGCGTGGAGACCAGCGGTCTGTGGGGGTTCATCGAAGTTTCCGACCTGATTTTCGAGACCGGCGAAGGGCTCGTGGTCGATCCGACTGAAGAAAAAATGCGCCAGGAGTTCGAGTCAGCACGGGTTCTGCACCTTCCCATCCAGAGCGTGCTGCGGATCGAAGAGGTCGAAAAGCGCGGTCAGTGCCTGATCCGGGACCGCGAATCCGGAGAAAAGGTCACGCCGTTCCCCATCTCACCGCCCAACCGCTCCACGACCTGAGTGGCCCAGCCGCCGGTCAGTCCCTGACCAGGCCTTTTTCCACTTCCCGGCGCGCGCCGGGTCCTTCCAACGCCTGGACCAGTTCCAGCGCGAAGTCCATCGCCGTGCCCGCTGCCCGGGACGTGATCACGGTGCCGTCGCGCGTCACTGCGTCGCCGGTGATGGCCGGGTGCCCTTCCTGCTGCAGAACGCCGGGATAGCCGGTCGCGGACCTGCCGTCGAGGACGCCGCAGCGGGCCAGGACCTTGGGTGCTGCGCACACGGCGCCGATCAAACGGCCTTCGGCGTGCATGCGGCGCAACAGGCCCGCGAGTCGTTCGTCGCCGGCCAATCTGTCCGATCCGGGCTGGCCACCAGGCAGTGCGACCATGTCGAACTCCAGTTCCAGAGCCTGTTCGAGCGTTGTGTCGGGGACCAGTTTCACCCCGCGGCTGGCCGTGACCGGTCCCTCGTTCAGGCCGGCGACAACGACTTCGATGCCGGCGCGGCGCAACAGGTCGATGATCGTGACGGCTTCGACTTCCTCGCAACCGTCGGCGAGCGGGACCAGAACCCGGCTCACGATTCCGTCTCCGTTTGCCCGGGCGCTTCCTCGTCGGGTTCGGCGCCATCGTCTTTCGGTGCGATGAGACCGGCTGCTTCCAGCACGGCCAGGACGTCCTGCACGGGAACTTCCGGCCCCTGGTGAACGGTCAGGGCGCCTTCCTCCTGCTGGGGTTGGCCGCCGTTTTCGAGGTGGCGCGCCAGATCAGCTTCCCGTTCATGGGGTTCTTCGGCGAAGTGATACACCACGTCGGGAACGATGCCTTCGGCCTGGATGGATCGCCCTGACGGCGTATAGTAGAGCGCCGTTGTCAGCTTGATGCCACCGCCGTTACGCAGTGGGAGCACCGATTGCACGGAGCCCTTGCCGAAGGTTCTTTCACCGATGACCAGCCCTCGTCCGTAATCCTGCATCGCTCCGGCAAACACTTCCGAGGCGGAGGCCGTGGCCCGGTCGACCAGGATCGCCAGGGGCGCGTCGGGTAGCCACTGGCCGGGTTCAGCGCTCAATTTCATCTGCATGGACGCATTGCGGCCCCGCGTCGTCACGATGACACCTTCGTCCAGGAAACCGTCGGCCAGCGCGACGGCGGACTGCAGCACGCCCCCGGGGTTGCCCCTCAAATCGAGAATGATGCCCCGCAGATGGATGCCGTCGGCGGCGATGGAATCCAGGGAATTCCTGAAATCGGTAGCGCTTTCGCGATGGAACGCGGTCATCTTGAAGTACCCCCAGTCTTCGTCCAGCAGCTGAAAGCTGAGGGTCGGAATCCTGAGGTACTCGCGCCTCAGCTTGACGGTCCGCTCTTCGCCGTCCGGCGTGGTGAACCCAACTTCCACCTCGGTCTGGGGGTCGCCGGACAATTCGTCGATGGCCTCGGGCACGTGTGCGTCGTCGACGGGCTGCCCGTCGATGGAGGTGATTGCGTCGCCAGGGTTGAGGCCGGCCTCGTCGGCCGGGCTCCCGTTGATGACAGCGCGGATCAGGATCCGGCCGTCGCGGGCCTCCACCTCGACGCCGATCCCGGTGAAGCTGCCGCGCCAGGTTTCTTCCAGGTTTCTGAACTGGTTCGCGGGCAGATAACTGGAATGGGGATCGAGTTCCATCAGCATGCCGCGTATCGCGGAATCCAGCAGCGTGTGGTCGTCGACCTCCTCCACGTAGTTGCGCCGCACCTGGTTGAACACATCGGTAAATGTCCGGAGGTCATCCAGCGTCAGCTGAGCCTGTTTGCCATGCCCGTCATCCGAAGGCTGTGCTGTGGCTTCCGGCTGCGCCTGCGCAGTGGCGCTGAACGCGGCCAGCCACAGGAACAGTGTTGCCGCAAGAGGAGTGTTCAGTCGTTGTAGCATGTTCGAAACCTGGTTCATCGGAGGGCGAAAGGGGATTGTACGTGACGCGGGCCCCGCTTGCGCTCTCACCTGTTCATCCAGGGCGCGGGATCCAGCGCCTTGCCGTTCTTGCGCAGCTCGAAGTACAGCCCCTGGGTGTTGCCCGGGTTGCTGCCGACGATGCTGATGACTTCGCCCGGCCGGACCCAGGCCCCGGCTTCCCGGAGCAGGCTCTCGTTCTGTCCGTACAGGCTCATGTATCCGTCGCCATGGTCGATGATGATCAGTAGCCCATATCCCCTCAACCAGTCCGCAAACGCCACGCGCCCGTACGCCACGGCCTGAACCTCGGTTCCGGGGTCTCCGCCGATCAGCCAACCCTGCCAACTGAGGCCGGCCCTGCGCGTCCGCCCGAAAGCCTGCAGTACCGGACCATGCACAGGCATGGGTAAATGGCCCTTCTGCCGCGAAAATGCCTCGTGGCTGCCGAGGTCGGCCGGGATGTCGGCAAGCACGTCACTGAGCCGCTCGATCAGCTCCTCGAGGTCATGGCGGTTGCGCTCCAGTTCCTGCAACCGTCCCTGCGTGCTCTCGATGTTCTGGTCCAATTGCGCCAGCAGGGCTCGCCGGTCCTCGCGCTGTGTGGTGAGTCGATCCATGACTGCCGTCTTTTCCTCCGTGACCGCGGCCAGTCGCTCCAGTTCCGCATCGATGGACTGCTGCATCGCCTGAAGCGTCGCGAGGGATTCATGAAGCCCCGAAATGGCCCGCGACTGGGCCCGGTTGAGGTAATCGTAATAGGCCAGCATGCGCCCCAGTTTTGCAGGGTTGTCCTGGTTCAGCACCAGCTTCAGTCGGGATTGCCTGCCGGTCCGGTAGGCCATGCGGACCTGTTCGGCGAGTTGGCCCGTGCGTTCCTCCAGCCTCGCGACGTAGTCGGCGCGTTGCTCCTCGAGCTGGTCGAGTTCAGCCAGGTGTCGTTCCCGCTGTGCCTGCAGGTCGCGAAGGGACAGGTTGGCCTGCTGGATGTCGAGATCCAGAGCCTTCAGCTGATCCTGTTCCTTACGGTGTTCCGAGCGGGAGTTTTCGAGTTGCTGTTTGAGTTGGCCGATTTGCTCGAGCACCTGGTCGAGCCGGGATTCCGCTTCCGCCTGGTCGAGTTCCTCGGCTCCCAGGGCCGCCGGTGTCAGCCACAGCAGTGTGGCCAGGACGGCCGCCACCGTTTTGCCATACGGGCGATCAAGCCCCTTCAACCTCGAATTCCAGCAGGCTGTGGCCTGTCATCTCTTCCGGTTGCGGCACGCCGAGCAGTGCGAGCATCGTGGGTGCGATGTCGCGCAGAGAGCCTTTTGCGAGGCTGCGCGCCGGCCGGCCATGGAACAAAAGGGGCACGAGGTTCGTTGTGTGCGCCGTGTGGCTTTGCCCGGTGGCGGGGTCTTTCATCTGCTCGATATTGCCGTGATCGGCGGTGATCAGCATTTCGCCACCAGCCGCATCGATGGCGCCCCGCACCTTTCCGAGGCATTCATCCACCGCTTCCACCGCCTTGAGCGCGGCCTCCATCTTGCCGGTGTGTCCAACCATGTCCGGGTTTGCCACGTTGCAGACGATCACGTCGTAGCGCCCGGAGCCGATGGCTTCTACCAATCGCTCGGTGAGTTCGGGGGCGCTCATTTCCGGCTGCAGGTCGTAGGTGGCGACCTTCGGCGAGGGCACGAGTATGCGATCCTCCCCGGGGAAAGGCGCTTCCCTGCCGCCGTTCAGGAAAAACGTCACGTGGGCATACTTCTCGGTCTCGGCGATTCGCAACTGATGCAGGCCTCGATCTGCGAGTTCGGCGCCGAGGATGTGCTCCAGTGTCACCGGAGGGAAAGCGATCGACACCGGCAACCCCTCCATGTACTCAGTCATGCACACGAAGTCCGCCAGTTCGATCTTCCTGCGCTCGAAGCCGTCGAAGTCGTCGGAGACGAACGCCATGGTCAGCTCACGCGCACGGTCGGCGCGAAAATTGATGAACAGGATGACGTCGCCGTCGTGCACGGGGGGCGAGCCTTCCACCACCGTGGGCTTCACGAATTCGTCATCCTCGCCGCGATCATAGGCCAGGCTGAGCGCCTCCAGCGCCGTCGAAGCGTGGATCCCGGACTCGCCTTCGGCCAGGGCGTCGTACGCCTGCTCGACCCGTTCCCAGCGTTTGTCCCGGTCCATGGCATAGTAGCGGCCGCTGATAACGCCGAAGCAGGCGTCCGGGATATCGTCGAGAACCTTCTGCATCCGCGCGATCGAGGGTTCGGCACTCCTGGGTGGCGTATCACGGCCGTCCAGAAAGCCATGGACCACGATTCGCGGCGCACCGCGATCCGCGGCCATCCGCACGGTTTCGACAAAATGGTCCTCGTGGCTGTGGACGCCCCCGGGTGACAGAAGGCCCATCACGTGGACCGCGCCACCGCCCTCCTTGGCCACGTCGATCGCCGCGCAGAGCTGCGGGTTGCTCCGGAAACTGCCGTCACTGATGGCCTGGGTGATGCGCGTAAAGTCCTGGTACACGATGCGACCGGCGCCGATGTTCATGTGGCCGACCTCAGAGTTGCCCATCTGCCCCTCGGGCAGCCCCACCGCCTCGCCAGAGGTGTCGATGAGCAGGTGGGGGTCCTCACGCCAGAGCTGGTCCCAGCACGGAGTGGTTGCCAGCCGAATGGCATTGTTCTCCGTCTGTTCGGAAAAGCCCCAGCCGTCGAGGATCAT
>JASFKQ010000235.1:0-5781 GCA_050118555.1 Lysobacterales bacterium | reverse complement strand
GGACCGCCTGCAAGGTTTCGATATAGATGCGGCGGCGCGTGACTTCCGGCGCCTTGAGGTACTCCGCGAACAGCGCGTTGAAACGGGCGGCATCGCCCTCCGCTTCGTTGATTCGCTTGAGCCGATAACCGTCCGCCTCACGGATTCTCTGGTCTTTCTCGCCCTCCGCCAGTGGGATCACCTTGTTGTAGTCGCGCCGGGCTTCGTTGATCAGTTTTTCCTTTTCCTGCTGTGCCTGGTTGACCTCGTTGAATGACTCCTGCACCGGGCCGGGCGGATTGATGTTCTTCAATTGCACCTGATCGATGCTGATGCCCATGGTGTACTTGGTCGACAGTGCCTGCATCTTGGTCAGCGCTTCGGATTCGATCTCCTGGCGACCGATGGTGATGACTTCGTCAACGGTGCGGTCGCCCACCACTTCACGCATCACCGATTCAGAAACATAGCGCAGCGTTTCCTGCGGCTCACGCACCTCGAACAGAAATTTGGCCGGATCGGAAATACGGTACTGCACGACCCACTCGACCAGTGCGGCATTCAAGTCCCCGGTGACCATCTCGGTTTCACGTTTCCCATCGACCGGCCGCTGGTAGGGATCGGTGGCGCCGGGGGTAGAGAAACCAAACTCCTGTTTCAATTGCCGCTTGACCGGAACGATGGTCGCAACATCAATCCCCAGGGGCAGCTTGAAGTGGAGGCCCGGAGGCACCTCCTTGAGATACTTGCCAAAACGCTGAATGACCGCGACCGAGTCGCTCGGTACCGTGTAATACGCTGTCCAGGCTCCAAGCGCGAGCAGCCCGAGCAAGACGATGACGATCGGCCGGCGCGAGCCACCGCCGCGCAGAATTCGCCGGGTCCTGTCCTGCCCCTGCTGTATCAAGTTCTCCCAATCAGCTGAAGATCTCGCCCCGATACCGCGGGGGCCCTTGCCGCCGTTATTGCCGCTTTGCCATGACATAAAGTAATTCTCTGAGTGAAGTGCTGAGCGATCCCGGGCGTCTTTCCGCTGGGATCCGTGACCATCTTACGGTGTTGAGCGCGCTGTGTCCGATGCTTGCGAATTCTGTTACGAATTCAGGCTGGCGCAAACCAGGATTGGACACCCAAATAGGATTGCAAAGAACCAGGATTGGACACCCACTTCCTTTTGGGCTGCGAGGATCCAGGATTGGACACCCACTTCCTTTTGGGCTGCGAAGATGTGGGTGTCCATTGTTGTCGCCCATTGTTGTCGCCGCAAATTGAATAGCCCGACCCCATGAATACCCTATCTCTTTTCTGACACACGCCCTGGCAATTCTTCCGAAGCGCTCGAGTTCAGGGTTGGATAGATTAGGACCACGTTGCACCTCGGTAGGAATCAGGCCACTATGGGACTCGTGAACGCCCACGTTCAGCTCAGCAACCCGCGGAAACCGCAGATGGATTCACTCGATGTCGAGGCGCTGGCCGACTCGGGCGCCGTGCATCTCTGTATTCCTGAACATGTGCAGCACCAGCTTGGGCTCGAGGTACTCGAGCAACGCGAAATCACGCTGGCGGACGGCTCCAGGCGAATGGTGCCCTACGTTGGACCCGTGCAAATCCGTTTCAAGAATCGGGCAGGGTTCACGGGCGCCTTGGTAATGGGCGACCAGGTGCTGTTCGGTGTCATCCCCATGGAGGACATGGACCTCGTCGTGATCCCGGGCACTCGCTCGCTGGACGTAAATCCCGACAGCCCCAACGTGGCCACTTCGTTAGCCAAATAGCTCAGCGCCTACCCGCTACACATTCCTCCGACGGGATTGGACACCCACTTCTTTTTCGGTTGCGAAGATGTGGGTGTCCAATGTTGTCCGAAGAAGGGAGTTTTGGCTGGAGGTGCGAGGATCGATGAGTTAGCAACACTATAGAACTGTAGGGCTAGGCCAAACGTGCAAAACACCTGTAAACACAGGCAACCTGACGAACAAAAGATGAGAAGTGCAATCTGGAAATCCATGCTAGATGCGGATATGAACGCCCGATATTGGAAGTATCTAGTAAGTCGCTATGTTCAGCGGGATCGCGCATTGAAAGTTTTTCTCGCATTAATGGCCTCAGGAGCAGTTGCCGGATGGGGGCTGTGGATAGCTGTGCCTTGGCTCTGGAAAACGCTCTCTTCCATCTCAGCAGTGGTAGCAATTGCTCTGCCAGTGCTGAACTATCAAACGGCCATCGAAAAAATGTCCTCACTAGCAGGCAAATGGGGTGAATTGAGGATTGAGTACGAAGATTTGTGGCTTCAAGTCAGAAACCACCCCGATCCTAATTTGCTGGAACTCAACTATAGGAAGTCTAGGGAGATTGAAGCGTCTCTGCAGGCAAAAGAAGCAGACTTGCCAAGTAATCTGGCACTGCTCAGGAAGTGTGTTGAAGAAGTCAAGAGGGCCAGAGGCCTTCGCTGAGGATAACGAAGATGAGTGAAAAAGAGGAAAGCGCGCGCAAAGAGATCGATCGCCAAGTGGACGAGTTGATCAAATGGAAACGGAAACACATTTACGGAGAGGATCCCCGCGATATTACCAAGATGCAATCCCCGGATCCGTGGCCCGATCCACCAAGCGAAGAAAGCGAGACTCATGGCGGAACTGATCGGGGCCCAAAAGGACGCCGTGGCTGAGCGGCTTCGATGCAGTTCGGTATAAATGATTGGACACCCACGTCGTTGTTTGCCTGAGAGGTGGGTGCCCTATTTGTCTAGTGATAAAGCCGAGGCCATGTTAGCCCACGTCGCGGGGAATAGTTAGGAGGTCGGTTTGGCATTGGCCCGAATGGCGAAAGAGGGAAGTCCGCAAGCACTTGCCAATATGGTAACGGTCTATGCGTTTGCGGGTGAAATTGATCGGGCATTTTCGCAACTTGATGACATGGATGCACATGCTTTGTCGGGCAGTTCTTATTCCTTCTGGTGGCATGAACTCCAAGAGTTGCGCGTATCACGTTTCCTGGAACCGCTACATACCGATCCTAGGTGGGCAGCCTGGGTCAAGGAAATGGACAGACGAAGAGATGCCAAGTTTAACAAGGCGTTTACTGAAAAACTGCATCAGTATGCCGAAAATCAACATTCTTAGATGCTTTCTGACCTCAACAATCTGACCTATTGATTCTGTTCACTTAAGCTCTGGTTTGGGAGTACCGTGATATACACTGTCGCTGAATTTGCGGGAACACCATAATAAGTTGCTTCCCAGTAGCTGGTGTATTCGCCGGGTGTTAGTTGGGCCACAAATCCCCGGCTTTGATAGAGCGTCAGACCCCAGTCTGGGCGTACGAATTGCTTGTAACCAGTCCGTTCGACATTCTGCTCGACGAGTTCGCCACCGGTAGGTCCAAACCAGATATGATCCTCAATGGCCTCGGTATCGTCGATGGCTTCGGCCCGGGTAAACCCCCAGTTCGGGTAGTCGAACATGTACACCACGCCGCCTACGACGAAGTCGCCGGCATTGAAAGTGTAAGTTTGCCCATCGGCGAAAACCCTGAACTGGCAGTTTTCATAACCCCCTCCCAGGCCGGCGAGGCGATGCTCAGTTCCAAAGTCGGTTACATGGAAGTATCCGACCGGCAAGGCCTGGAATGTGCTCTCAACCTCGCCCCAGCCACACTGGCCTTCGGCTCCCCATGCCACTTGGGCACTAAACAACAAAACCAAGATCAATGAACATCGAAGTATTTGTTGCTTAACCAAAAGGTGAGTTTCTGATATGCCTGCTGTTTTTGATTCGCGCATTTTGCTGCCTTGATCACTCTGTGGTTACACAATGAACCTACTACAGCGCCCCACGCGTGTACTGAATTACTTACGAAAGAGTTACGAAAAAGCCATGAAATTGAGGTGTAAGGGTGGGAAAGCCAACGCGCTTTTACCCTGAATAAAGGGGTCAGAGTAAAATTAATGTGTGATCAACAAAAGAGTTGTATTCGCTTAACAGTCGGACCATTAAACCCGGTGCAGTTCGACCATATCTTCCCGGACATCGAGTTTTGGTAACGCATCTCTCAGTGCCGCCTGCAAAGCTTCCTCGATCACCGGGTGATAGAACGGCATCTTCAACATATCGAATACGGTCAGACCCTGTTGTATTGTCAATGCCGAAGTAATTTTCCCCACTTGTGCCGAAGTAAAATTCCCCACCCAATGAACCTTATGTGTCGCTACTCCTGAGCGGTTTTCGGCGGCCGACCACGACGCCGCTTCAGCGAGGCGGGCGCGGTGATCGGCGGCAACCGCAGGTTTTCCGGCACCAGTTTGGCGTGTTCGCGCAAGCGATAGCTGTTGCCGGCGATTTCGATCACGATGGCATGGTGCAACAGCCGATCGAGCAGGGCCGCTGCGACCACCGTGTCGCCGAACACTTCGCCCCATTCACTGAAGCCGCGGTTGGAGGTCAGGATCACCGCGCCGCGCTCGTAGCGGGCATTGATCAGCTGGAAGAACAGGTTGGCGCCGCCCTTTTGCACCGGCAGGTAGCCAACCTCGTCGATGATCATTAAAGCGGGGCGGGTAATGTGGCCGATGCGCTGGGCCAGCATGCCCTCGCGCTCGGCCTTGGCCAACGAGTCGATGATCTCGGCCAGGGTGGCGAAGTAGACGCTTTTGCCGGCCCTGACCGCCTCTACCCCCAGGGCGATGGCCAGGTGGCTCCTGCCGGTGCCGGGTGGCCCGAGCAGGTGGATGACCTCGCGGCGCTCGATGAAGTTGAGCTCGGCCAGGGCCAGGATGCGGTTCCTGTCCAATGAGGGCTGGAAGCTGAAGTCGAAGTCCGCCAGGGTCTTGATGCGGGTCAGGCGCGCGGTCATCAAGGAGGACTTGATGCGCCGGGTCTCGCGGGTGGCATGTTCCTCGCCCAGCAGTTCGTCGAGCAGTTCGAGGGCTGACAGCTCGCCTTCCTCGACCCGCCGTACACAATGATCCAAGGCTTCCAGGGCCCGGCTCATCTTCAGACCCACCAGGTGACCGCGGATCCGGTCCAGGGTGGTGGCAGCCCCGCTCATGAGGGCGTTTCCGCCGCCAGCGCCTGGCCAATCCGGTCGTAGACCGCCAGATCACGACGACTCAGGGCATGGCCCGGCGGCGTCAGGGTGATGCCGTTGGTTGTCTTGTGGCTGCGCTGACCCGGTGGCGGCCCAATAGGATTGGACACCCACTTCTTTTTGGGTTGCGAAGATGTGGGTGTCCGGTGTTGTCCGCTCTAACCCCACGAAATCCTATTTGTTTGGGTTTCTGAAGGCGCCGAGCAACGCCTATCCACCGATAAGCCGCACCACATTTGCCCAGGCGCCGGGTTCGAACAAATAGGATTGTAGGATTGGACATCCACTTCCTTTTGGGCTGCGAAGATGTGGGTGTCCTGTCCTTGCCTGTCCTTGCTCCATGCGAAAATGTGGGTGTCCTGTCCTTGTCCGATATCAACATGAGCGGGGAGCATATCTATCACCTTCCGGGTCAGCCGTACTACGATGCAACACGCATCGACCCTGCCTATGGCGAGCGCTGGTTCTGTTCTGAGGAGCAGGCGCGCGGCCGGTTGGCGTAAGTCAAGGGCATACTAGCGTGGCTCTTTGCGGCAGTGTTGCCCGGCCAATCGTCCAGGCGGGCGTGCCGCCCGGCTCAATCGGCCCGCCCGCTTCAGTCAGGGAACCGGACATTGCGTAAAGCACTAGGCACACAAAGACTGAAAGCCATCTATGGGCATATCGCGAAGCGGTACGATTTCCAGCACGCGCTCATTACAGCCAGAGCCGACC
>JASFKQ010000234.1:0-5797 GCA_050118555.1 Lysobacterales bacterium | reverse complement strand
CTGGGCCAGGACGTGCCGAACATCAGCGGCGCAACCCTTTCGTGCCGCAACCTGCTGGACGGCGTCAAGCGCCTGCTGGTCCTGCAGAAAGAGGTGCTCGGTGGCAGTTGAGACCCGGCGCATGCGGCCCCTGCTCGGAACCTTCGTCGAGGTGGGAGTCCATGGTGACGGCGCCGGCGCCGTCGCGACGATCAACGCCGCCTTCGCCGTGATCTCGCGCATCGAACGCCTGCTGTCTTTCCAGGATGCGGAAAGCGAGCTGAACCGGCTGAACCGGCGCTGTGGGCGCTGGGTTGCGCTTTCCCCCGACAGCCTGCGAGTCCTGACGCTGGCGCGGGCGATGACGCGGGCCAGTGGCGGGCGTTTCAACTGTACGCTGGGCGGCCGCCTGGTGCGGTGCGGTGGGCTGCCTGATCACGGCCAACCTCGGTATCTGGAGTCCGGGGACGCGGGCGACATCGAATTGCGCCCGGGTGCCGCCCGTCTGTGTCGGCCTGTCCGCGTCACGCTGGACGGCATCGCCAAGGGCTATGCGGTGGACCGTGGCGTGCTGGCACTGAAAGCCCAGGGGGCTGAATACGGTTGGATCAACGCCGGCGGGGATCTGCGCGTATTCGGCGACCGCGAATTGCCCGTGCAGGGACGGACCGAGGACGGCGCCTTGCCGTGGCTGACGACCGTGAAACGGGCCGCCATGGCGACCTCGCGAATCGGTGGCGAGCCAGAGCCGGGCCATCCGGCGCTAATCCCCGACGCTCACCGGTACGGCGGCCACCCGCGGTTTCTGACCGTGCTTGCGGCCCGCGCCTGGCGGGCCGATGCGCTGACAAAGGTCGCCGCCATGGCGCCGCCGCACGAAGCTGCGGCCGCGGTGGCCGCGCTTGGTGGCGCCCTGCTGCACGGGAGACTGGCATGCGCAAGCGCCTGAACGGTTACCCCCGTGGCTTTTACGCGGGACTCGTGCTTACTCTGCTGGCGCTGCTCGCCAGCGGGGTTTGCCTGTTGCCGAGTATGCTCAGCATGCGGCTCGACCTGGACATCGCCTGGCAGATCGGCGGTGGCGTCCGGCTCGCCGGGGCAGCCGTTCATTGCCTGGCCGGCTTCGTGACCGCCGCCCTGGTGGGATCCCTGGCCATGGTCCACATGCGTTCAGGATTACGCCAACGCCGGAATCACCTCTCCGGGCTTGCCCTGCTCACGCTCGTGATCGTCATGGTGCTCAGCGCCGTAGGAATTTACTACGCCGGCAACCAAACACTCAGCCGGGGTAGCAGCGTCGCACACCTGACGGCTGCCACGTTGGCTTGCGCCCTGTTCGCCTGGCACGTGTTGAAGGGCGCCCAACTGCGCACCGTCCGCGATGCCACCGCCGGTCGCCAAGGAAAAAGCCGAACATTGGTCCGGGGGAAGGTGTTTACGGGTTCGACTCCGGTCGCGGCAAACATCCGACAATCCGATCAAACCGGGTAGAAATGCACGCACGGGTGCTGTCGCCGCAGGCGAGTATACCCGGGCAAAACCGATGTGCGGCCTGTGGGCGAGCGCCCCAATTAATGCGCCGAGCGACGTTGGCTCGCGGCCAACACAATTTGCGTAATGCCGACTTTTGATCCAACCTGTAAGTCAAAACCCACTGAATTCGTGCTCATTGTAATGACTCCAGGAGCGCCTGATGCCCGGCAAGACCCGGTTTCAGATACCGGTCCGGCGTCCTTGAAATTCGATGACCTCGTCGATGCGGTTTATGGCGAATTGCGGCAGATCGCACGCTCTCACCGGCGCAAAGAATCCCTCAACCTGACGCTTCAGACGACCGCACTGGTGCATGAAGCCTACCTTCGCCTCGCCAGCGGCGACACGGCTTCGATGCCGCAGGACTCCGTGCATCTGAAGGCCCTGACCTCGCGGGTCATCCGCCATATCCTGATTGACTACGCCCGCAGAAGAAAGGCCGCCAAACGGGATCATAGCCAGGCGTGCGACCTGCTGGAGGAATGCCTCATCGAGCCCTCCCTCAACGTGGATATCCTCGACCTGGACGCGGCCATCCACAGGCTGAGCCGGCATTCCGAACGGCTTGGGCAGGTTGTGGAATATCGATTCTTCGGCGGCCTCAACGCCGAGGAAACAGCGCAATTGCTGGACGTTTCAAGCCGTACGGTCGAACGGGACTGGCGCAACGCGAAGGCCCACCTCATGCAGTACCTGCAGCCTGCCCAATCGAGCGAATGAATCCCTGAACCGTGTCTGGCCCCGACCACTTCGAAAGACTGAACGACCTCCTTTCCGAGGCGCTGGACGCGAGTCCCACAAAGCGCAGCGAGCTCGTAGAGAGGGCGCGCCAGGAAGACCCCGAGCTGGCGGCCCGGCTGTTGGCGATGCTGGAACGATCGGATGCAATCGACAACTTTCTGGAAACCGATGCGTCAATGGCCCGAGACTCCCTGCTTGCAGACGCCCTCGCGGAGCAGACAGCCAACCCGGAGCATGGCCTGGGCCGACTCGGACAGCGGCTGGGGTCCTACCGGATTCTGCGTACGATCGGCGAAGGCCTGAGGTCACGGGTTTTCCTGGCGTGCCGGGAGGACACGGAATGGCAGCAACAGGTTGCGATCAAGATCCTCTCGCGGGGCGTCGACACGGATGACGTGATGCGGCGTTTTCTGTCCGAGCGCCAGATCCTGTCTGAGCTGAGGCACCCGAACATCGCAACTTTACTGGACGGCGGCACAACGGAAGACGGCTTGCCCTACTTCATCATGGAGTACATCGACGGGCTGCCAATCACCGAACACTGCCGGCGGCACGAGCCACGCCTTTCGGGCAGGGTTCGCCTGTTCCGGGAAGTCTGCGAAACGGTGGCGTTCGCCCAGAGACACCTGGTGGTACACCGGGACATAAAGCCCTCCAACATCCTCGTCACGCCGGACGGCAAGGTGAAGCTGCTGGATTTTGGCATCGCCAAGCTCCTCGATCCAGGCGATCACGCTCGGCTCTCGGCTCTCACCCTTGATGTGTCGAAGCCAATGACACCCGCCTACGCCAGCCCGGAGCAGATTTCCGGCGCCGCCGTCACCACGGCGACCGACGTTTACCAATTGGGCCTTCTCCTGGCGGAAATGCTCACCGGCGCCGGGGGCGTGAAGCAGCGGCTGGGTATCGGGCCGCCCGACTATGCCGCCAGGCCGCCCAGCAAAGCCATGGTAGTGGCGAACGAAGCCGCAGCGTACGCTGCGCGCGACCTTCGGGGCGACCTGGACTGGATCGTGCTAAAGGCACTCGAAGTGGAGCCGGAATCACGTTACGGCTCGGCTGCCAAATTGCAGGCCGACGTGGAAAATTACCTGGAGCACCGCGCCGTCAGCGCCCGTGCCCCGACGCCGCTGTACCGGATGAAAAAATTCGTGCGCCGGCAGCCGACCCTGTCCGTGGCGGCGGCGCTCGCGTTTCTTGCCATGCTGGGATACATCGTTACGCTCGCCTGGTTCAACGACGAACTGGAACGGGAGCGCACCCTCGCCGTCGACGCGGCGGACCGGGCCGAGGAGGTCAAGAATTTACTGGTACGATTCATCGCCTCGCCGGACCCTTACACCGGAATCGGCGCCGACGCCCGGATAAGCGACATGCTGGCCCGTTCCGAATCCGCGATCGGGGAGGAACTGGCTGACAGGCCGCAAACGCAGGCCGAGCTTTATGGAGCGGTTGCCGACGTCTATCAGCATCTGGACCTCAACGACCGCGCGGTGGCCATGCTCCACAGGGAGATCGAAACCCTGTCGCGGGTGCACGATGGGAATTCCCTGGAAGTTCTCTCTGCACAGCGCAAGCTGTCCCAGGTACTGATGGTCCAGGGCAAAACGGACGAAGCGCTCGGTATGTTGAACCGGATACGTGAGGCGCTCGACCCGAAAAATCCCAATGCCCTGGTGGAGCGTGCCGTCGTCGAGCGGGAAGTCGGCAACTACCAGACCGTTTATGGCGATGCCGCCAAGGGCGTCACACACCTGCAAACCGCCGTCGACCTGTTGGAGCAATCGGGCGACGCTCCGTTGGAAACGGCTGCATCGCTCTACCTGCTCTCCGTGGCCTATGAAACCCTGGGCCGTTTCAAAGAAGGCAAGACGATGGCCCAGCGTGCCTATGATATCCACGTTCGGCTCCAGGGTGCGGAACACGTCAACGCGCTGCTGGACCGTGCGCTGATCGCGACGCACCTGGCGGATCTCGGCCACTACCAGGATGGCATCGCCATCTACGACGAAATCATGGGGCCGCTCGAACAGCGCCTGGGGCCATTGAACAATCAGACGCTGTCGATATTGAACAACGTGGCATATACCCACGACCTTGCCGGCGACCTCGAAATGGCGGCAAAGCTGCATGAAGACGTGCTGGCGCGGCGGCGAGAGCGCTTCGGCGATACGCACCGCGCCGTGGCTGATTCCCTGCAGAACCTGGGCTCGATTTACACCCGGATGCGCCGCTACAAACTCGCCATTCCCAAGTTGCTGGAGGCTTCCCGGATCTACCAGGCGGTCAACGAACCGGACAACCCGGTTACCGCCTACCCGGAGATTTCACTGGCCGTTCTCTACAGCTACACCGACGAACCGGGACTGCTGGAGGAACATGCCCGCAAGGCCATCGAACTGCTGCGGGGCAAGGTGCCCGAAACCCATCCGGCCTGGCTGAAGAGCCAGTGCCTTTTGGGCGACGCGCTGATCAGGGAGGGCGACCCCGGCGATGGCATTCCGCTGGTGAAAATGGGCATCCGGGGGCTGAAGGGACAGGCCAACATCCCTTCCAGGCACCTGAAGGACTGCCAGGCCATCCTCGACCGGCTCAACGAGCCCCGTCTTCACGCCTCCTCAGGCTGAAGCGTTTTCAAGGTTGCTCTATCCACTCCAGCAGATTGCTGGTCGAGCAGCCATCTTCCAGGTGGCTGTCCCCCAGATCGAGCCGCTCCACGATCTGAGCGCAGGAGCAACCGCGCGTCATCGCCGTGGTTAAGGTGTGCTTGCTCCCGCCCTGGGGCCCGGCCTGGGTGAACACGCCATCATCCTTCATCAGCGCCCAGCGGTTGTTGCCGAGTTGCCCGCTGGTGGGGGCCGGTTCGGGAATGATGGTTTGCGGGCAGATGTCGTCAGCGTCCGCCACAAGGTCGTTATCGTCATCCGGGTCGCAGACGTCGCCCCGCTTGTCCTGGTCGAAATCCTCCTGGCCAGCGTTGGGTACGTTCGGGCAGTTATCCTCGGCATCGGCGACACCGTCGTCGTCCCCGTCGCTCGGCGCAATGGTGATTTCCGCAGTGCCGCTGTCGCAGAGTTCAACCGAATCGCATACTCTCAAGGCCACCGTCATGGTTCCCGAAGGCGCTCCGGACGCAGAGAAGACCGGGCTGGGCCCAGTCTCATCGCCTCGTTCGCCGTCCGGACTGTCTTCCCCGAAAATCGTATCGCCATCCAGATCCCAGGCAAACTGCAGTGCCTGACCCGCGGGATCGTAGGAAGCCGTTCCATCCAGTTGCACGGAACTGCCGGGCTCAACCGAATAGGGGCCGCCGGCGTCAGCCGTGGGAGCCGGGTCCGGCTCGAAATCCGTGCACAGGGGGCTGTCCGGAGCATCCGTGGTGCAAAACCGGGAAACAACGTCGTACACCAACACATCGAGGAGCACCGCTCCTGTTGCGTCATCTATCACCCGCACGAAGGCAATGGCGTTGTCGAAAGGAAGGTCGAACGCTGCATGAACCTCGGGCAGGATTTCTTTTGATTCACCGTCCGCCGTCCAGCTG
>JASFKQ010000233.1:0-5840 GCA_050118555.1 Lysobacterales bacterium | reverse complement strand
TGCTCGCTGAGGCGGAACTGGATGCCGCCGCGACCGAGCGGGTCAACCGCATGGCCCAGATGCTGGTCACCGCCGTTCGCGTGCGCAAGCACGAGCAGGGCCTTCTCGACGCGTTCATGCAGGAGTATGACCTCTCCTCTGAGGAGGGTGTCGTGCTGATGTGCCTGGCGGAGGCGCTGCTGCGGATTCCTGATGACGACACCGCGGAGATGCTTATCGCGGACAAGCTGGGCGAGGCCGACTGGGAATCCCATTTGGGGCGCAGTTCCTCCGTGATGGTCAATGCCTCGACCTGGGGTCTGATGCTCACGGGCAAACTGGTCGCGCTGTCCGAGTCCACCCGGTCCAATTTCCGAACGGCGCTGAAGCGCCTGATCAACCGCAGCGGGGAACCCATGGTCCGCACCGCCATTCGTCAGGCCATGCGCATCATGGGCCATCAATACGTCATGGGCCGCACCATCGAGGCTGCGATGGACCGGGCCCGGCAGAAAAAGAACCGGGCGTATCGCTACTCCTTCGACATGTTGGGCGAGGCGGCGCTTACCGCGGCTGACTCCGAGCGTTACATGGACGCCTATCGAGAGGCCATCGAAGCCATCGGTTCGCGCGACGATACGGACGACATTTTCTCGGCCCCGAGCATCTCCGTGAAGCTTTCGGCGTTGCATCCCCGGTTCGAGGCGGACCAGCGCAGCCGCGTGCTTCGTGAATTGACGCCGCGTCTGCTCGAATTGGCGCAACTGGCCATGGCCAATCGCATCGCGTTGACGGTGGACACCGAGGAGGCGGACCGGTTGATGTTGACGCTGGATGTCTTCAGCGCGGTCCTCCAGGATCTGAGCCTGGCGGGCTGGAACGGTCTCGGCCTGGCCCTGCAGACCTATCAGAAACGGGCCCACGCCGTAATCGATATGCTCGCCGGGCTGTCATCGAAGACCGGCCAGCGCATACCCGTGCGCCTGGTGAAGGGTGCTTACTGGGACAGTGAAATCAAGCATGCCCAGGTGGAAGGCCTGCCCGGCTACCCGGTGTTCACGCGCAAAGCGAATACGGACGTTTCCTACATCGCTTGTGCGCGCAAGGTTCTGGCCAACCGGCGGGCTTTTTACCCCCAGTTCGCCACTCACAACGCGCATACGATCGCCGCGGTCACCGAACTGGCGGGTGACCGCCTCGACTACGAGTTCCAGCGCCTGCACGGCATGGGCGAAGACCTATATGGTGTGGTGATGAAAGAGGAGGGGTTTCGCCACGCCTGTCGCGTATACGCCCCGGTGGGCAGCCATGAGGATCTCTTGCCCTACCTGGTGCGCCGCCTGCTGGAGAACGGTTCGAACACCTCCTTCGTCAATCGCATCGTCGACGAGGAGTTGCCCGTCGAAGAGGTTGCCCGCGACCCCCTGCAGCTGGTCGCCCAAACGCGGCCAGTGGCGCATCCTGCCATACCGATCCCGAAACACCTGTATGGCTCCGAGCGTCTCAATTCGACCGGGGTCAACTTTGCCAACACCAGTGAAGTGGAGGCGCTGGCTGGCCGTATGCAGCCGTTCTCCCAGAAGCGCTGGGATGTCGAACCCATCCTCGCCTCCGGGCTGACGGCCGGCGACGGCGGGCGGCACGACAATATCAATCCCGCGCGCAAGACGGACCTGATCGGCTCGGTGCGGCTCGCCAGTCTCGAGGAGGTGGACCGGGCCATCGGTGACGCCTGCGCCTTCAGCGCGGAGTGGGATGGTGTACCGGGCTCCGAGAGGGCGGCGATGCTGGAAAAGGCAGCCGACCTGATGGAGGCCAACGGGGCAGAGTTCATGGCTCTTTGTGCTCGCGAAGCCGGCAAAACGGCGCACGACGCGGTGGCGGAAATTCGCGAAGCGGCCGATTTCTTGCGTTACTATGCCTTGCAGGCGCGCAAACACTTCGACCAACCGCAAGTGATGCCCGGTCCTACGGGCGAACGAAACGAGTTGAGCCTTCACGGCAGGGGTGTGTTTGCCTGTATCAGCCCCTGGAATTTCCCGTTGGCAATTTTCACCGGACAAGTCAGCGCGGCGCTCGCGGCCGGCAACTGCGTGCTGGCCAAG
This sequence comes from Lysobacterales bacterium, assembly GCA_050118555.1. GTDB lineage: Bacteria > Pseudomonadota > Gammaproteobacteria > Xanthomonadales > SZUA-36 > CALKKN01. The sequence continues at coordinate 3,756 of JASFKQ010000233.1, read as the reverse complement.
CCGGCTGACCAGACACCGGCCATCGCTGCGCTGGCAGTAAAGACGCTGCACCAGGCCGGGATACCTCGACCTGCCCTGCAGTTGGTGCCGGGCAGGGGTTCCGTGGTCGGGGCCAAGATGACCACGGACCCGCGCATCGACGGCGTTGCCCTGACCGGCTCCACCGATACCGCTCGCGTCATCAACCGCAGCCTGGCTGCGCGGGACGCCCCACTGGCGGCGTTCATCGCTGAAACGGGTGGGCAGAACGCCATGCTGGTCGACAGTTCCGCGCTGCCGGAACAGGTGGTGAAAGACGTGATCCGGAGTGCCTTCCACAGCGCAGGGCAACGGTGTTCCGCGCTGCGAGTCCTGTTCCTGCAAAGTGATGTGGCGGACCATATCATCCGCTTGCTGGCGGGAGCCATGCAGGAACTGGTGGTGGGTGATCCAAGGTATCTTTCCACCGACGTCGGGCCGGTTATCGATCACGCGGCGCTGGAGGAACTCGAGGCCCATGCGGCGCGCATGGAAAAGGAGTTCACCTTGCTGGGAAAGGCGCCGCTTCAAGCGGATCTGGATGGCCACTTTGTGGCCCCAAGCGCATTTGAAATCGACTCGATCCGGAGCCTGGAAAAGGAGGTGTTCGGACCGATACTCCACGTTGTCCGGTTCAAGTCGCGGGATCTGGACCGGGTCATCGACGAAATCAACGGCACGGGCTATGGCTTGACGCTTGGCGTTCACAGTCGCATCGACCGAACCCAGCGGCATGTAGCAAAGCGGGCTAGGGTCGGCAACTGTTACGTCAATCGCAACATGATCGGGGCGGTGGTGGGTGTGCAGCCTTTCGGCGGTGAGCGCCTGTCCGGAACCGGGCCCAAAGCCGGAGGTCCACATTACATGTTACGGTTCGCCACGGAACGGACACTGACCGTGAACACGGCGGCAGTCGGCGGCAACGCCAGCCTGCTGGACCTGGATGACTGAAGAGGAAAAAACTTGTACCTGCAGTTTTTCGGACTGAGCGAAGCACCGTTCTCGATTACACCGGATCCGGCCTTCGTCTACCTGAGTGCCGCTCATCGGGAGGCGCTGGCGCACTTGCTCTATGGCGTGGGGCAGGGCGGTTCGGGCGGGTTCGTCCAGCTCACCGGCGAGGTCGGCACGGGCAAGACCACTCTCTGTCGTTGCCTGCTCGAGCAGGTGCCGGAGGAAACGCAGGTCGCCCTGGTCCTCAACCCCTTGCAGACGCCTCGCGAGTTGTTGGCCACCATCTGCGAGGAACTCGGCGTGTCCACCGAGGGTATCAGCGACAGCACCAAGCAGATGGTGGATTCGCTCACCAGATACCTGCTGGAACAGCACGCAAGCGGGCGCCGGGTCGTGGTCGTGATTGACGAGGCGCAGAACCTGAGTCCGGAAGCCCTGGAGCAGGTGCGGCTGCTCACCAACCTGGAGACGGCCAAGGAGAAGCTGCTGCAGATGGTGCTGCTCGGTCAACCCGAATTGCGCCAGTTGCTCCAGCGGCAGAATCTCCGGCAACTTGCGCAGCGGATCACCGCGCGGTATCACCTCGCGCCGCTGACCTGGCCCGAAACCGAGGCCTACGTACGACACCGCATGCAGGTCGCCGGTGCGCGGAACAACCCCTTCAAACGCTCCGCTCTGCGCGTGCTGTACCAGAGGTCGGGCGGCGTGCCGCGACTGATCAATATCATCGCCGACCGTGCGCTGGCGGGAGCCTACGCGCTGGAAACCCCACGCGTAACGGCGGCGCTGGTGCATGCTGCCGCCAACGAAGTGCAGCCCAGCGAGACCCGTGTCCGTTCCAACCGTCCGTGGCAGGCCGTCGCCGCGCTTTCCGTGGTGGTCCTGGCGGTGGTTGCCGGGTTGGCCCTGTGGGATGCGGGTTACCTTGGCGGCGAACAGAGGGCTCCTTCGGACCCGACCGCCCTGGCGGGGCCGGCCAAGTCCGGAGGCGCAGATGCCCCGGCGCTGCCGCCCGGCCCGACGGTGGCCCCGGAACCCGGGTCCGTATCCGGTTCTGCGAACCGCGTCGGCGCGACCGTGGGAAGCTACGGCCCGAACAATGGTTCCATCGCGGATGTGAGGAACGGTGTGCCGGAGAGCGCGGCTTCGAGCCTCGACGAGAACTGGCTGGAAAGGCAGCATCGCAGTGCCTGGAAGGCCATGGCCGCCCTGTGGCACGACGCAGGCGCTTATGGCGCGATACGTCGGGCGTGCGATGGCGTCGCCGCCACTGGCTATGCCTGCCTGCGCGATCACGGGAGTCTGTCGCGTATCCGCCAGCTCGGCTTGCCCGTACTGCTGGTATTGCACGGGCGGGAGAATCGTTTGCTTCTGTTCCGCGGGTTTGCGCCGGACGGCCTCGTGATCGGCACGCCGGAGGATGGCCTGGTTGCATCCCGCGACGCCGTCGAGCGCGCCTGGCTCGGCGAATATTTCGTCACCTGGCCGCAGGCCCCGGGCTGGCCGGCCGAAATCCACAAGGGAGAATCGGGGGCGGCGGTCGACATCGTCATGGAAATGGCCGGCTTTGCGGATCCCGCCTGGACAGGGGACGGCGAGTTCGACGAAGGATTCGAGTCATGGCTGCGGCAGTTCCAGCGCCGCAACGGCCTCGAGGCCGATGGTATCATCGGGCCGAACACGCTGATCCACCTGATGGCGCCGACTATCTCGGAGCCCCGCCTGGTGATGGTGTCGGAAGGGAGGTCCTGAGCCATGTCGATCCTGTTGGACGCGCTCAAGAAGTCGGAGGAACAGCGGCGCATCGGCCAGACGCCGAACATTCACAGCGCCGCCGTCGAACCACCAGGTAGTGGCGGCAATGCGCCGCGCTGGATCCCGGTTGCGATGGTCGCGGCCAGCGTTATCCTGATGGCCGGGATCGGTTGGCTGCAACTGCGGGCGCCGGAAGAACTGCCGTCTGCGGCGGAGCCGCACATGACCGTGCAGGAGACCGGCGACGCGGCTGACAAGAGTCCGACGGAAGGCAGGAAAAGCGGCGCGAAGCCACGGAGGAGCATGCCCGTGGCTGCCGTGCCGAATCATACCCGCACCCCGGTCGAGACGTATTCCGGGAACGACAAACCGGCGCCCGGCGCATCGCCGACCCCCGAACCGGCCAGGAGCAGCACTCGGACCCAGGTGAGCGAGAATTTCCGAACGTTCGAGGCAGAGCCGGCGGAAAATGCCGCTTCCGATCAGCAAGCGCCAGCTACCGCGCCTGAGCCGAAGGCTTCCGCTTCCCGCCGGCTGGCTTCGAAGACCCAACCGGAAGCCCAGACCGCGCCGGCAGCGCTGGAGCCGATCAGCTACTGGCAATTGCCGCAGAGTGTCCGGGACGACCTGCCGGAACTCAGGATCACGGTGCTGGTTTTTGCCGACAAGCCGGAGGATCGGTTCCTGCTGGTGAATGGCCAGCGGCTTGTCGAGAAAGACGAGATTCCCGGGGGTGTGGTCCTCGATGAAATCCGTCGTGATGGGGCCGTGTTCCAGTACAGGAAATACCGCTTTCTCGTCAAAGGCTGACCAGCGTGGCAAGCGGCATCGTCACGAACTGGTCGGAAAACCCGGTGCAACCGCCCTTCGCCACGGTGGCCGTCAGTCTGCTCTGCATTTTCGCCTACCTCGTGTATGCCCGGCTGGCCCCCGTCATGCAACAGGTAATGATCGAAGTCGTCGGCGCGCGGCCGGCGTCGCTGGCGGCCTTGCGGCACAGTGGACTTGCGTCATGGTGGGACCTGTCCG
>JASFKQ010000232.1:0-5845 GCA_050118555.1 Lysobacterales bacterium | reverse complement strand
CCTGCGCGGCCTCCCTTGCGGCGTCGTCCGCCCGTGCTTCGGCGGCCTCGTCGATCTCGTCGGTCTTGTAACGGGAATCGTGCCGGATGACCCGTGGCACGCCCACCCGTGGCTCGATCTCGACCGGTTCGTATATCACGCGCTTTTTCTGAGCGTCGTAACGGACCGCAACGTTTCCGATCAAGGGGAAATCCTTGCGGAAGGGATGGCCCGTGAAACCGTAGTCCGTCAGAATCCGCCGGAGGTCCGGATGGCCTTCGAAAATGATGCCGTACAAGTCGAACGCTTCGCGTTCGTACCAGTTTGCCGAGGGCCAGATATCGACCAGGGAGGGTACGATCGGCATGTCGTCGTCAGGGGCGTAGCAACGGATGCGCAGACGTTCGTTGCGCCTGTAGGAAAGCAGGTGCGCCACGACGGCGAAGCGGCGCGGAATATCCACCGCCTCGGGCCGGTGCGCCCAATCGAAACGGCCGGGTCCGTAACCCTCGACGCCACGACTGAAGCCTTCGTGCGTGGCGTCCGCCGCCTCCCACTCGGTCTGACCGTAACCCAGGTAATCGAGACCCGAAAGGTCCGTCAGCTGCTCGAAATGAAAGTCCTCGTCGTCCCGCAGCGTTCGGCACACCTCGAGCCACGCTTCCGTCTGCACTTCGAGCGACGGGATTCCCGACTGCGTGGCGCCGACGGACACGCGGGTCCCGAAATGGCTGGCAAACAGCTCAGCCACGGCTTTGGGGGTGTCCTTCATGGGCTCACCTGGCGATCGTGGTTTCGCGGCGAATCTTCGCCTGCAACTGGAGGATTCCGTAGATCAGGGCCTCGGCCGTCGGCGGGCAGCCGGGCACGTAGACGTCCACCGGAACGACGCGGTCGCAGCCCCGCGTCACGGAATACGCATAATGGTAGTAGCCACCGCCGTTCGCGCACGAACCCATGGAAATCACCCACTTGGGATTCGGCATCTGGTCGTACACCTTGCGCAGCGCCGGCGCCATCTTGTTGGTCAACGTGCCGGCCACGATCATCACGTCGGACTGACGCGGACTCGGCCGGAACACGACGCCGAATCGGTCCAGGTCGTATCGCGCTGCTCCGGCCTGCATCATTTCTACCGCGCAGCACGCGAGGCCGAAGGTCATGGGCCACATGGAGCCGGTACGGGCCCAATTGAGCAGTGCGTCGAGGCTCGTGGTCACAAGTCCCCGGTCGAGCAGAGGATTGGCGTCGGCGTTCGGGCGCAGGATATCGTCCACTGTCTCCAGTGGCACCGGGTTATTCATTCCCATTCAAGGGCCCCCTTCTTCCAGATGAAAAAGAAGCCGATGACCAGTTCGACGACGAAGATGATCATCGCCAGCAGGCCGGCGACGCCGAGGCTGTCCAGGGCAAGGGCCCAGGGTATGAAAAATGCGATTTCGAGATCGAAGATAATGAACAGGATGGCGACCAGGTAGAACCGCACATCGAACTTCGATCGCGCGTCCTCGAAGGCTTCGAATCCGCATTCGTATGGGGAGAGCTTTTCGCTGTCGGGTTCCCTCGGCCCCAGGATTCCACCCGTGACGAGCAGAACGATGCCGAGACCCAGCGAAATGGCGAGAAAGACCAGGATCGGAAAATATTCTGTAAGCATCCTCGTTTCTCTTCATTTGGCGGATCGCTCCGCCGCGTTGGTCAAATGGTGCCCAAGGCCGGACTCGAACCGGCACGGCTTTCGCCACTACCCCCTCAAGATAGCGTGTCTACCAATTCCACCACTTGGGCCGGGTTCAACTCAGAATCAGCGGCCCCCGGAGCCGGAATCGGAACCGCCGCCGTTACCGCCATCGTCAGCCGGCGGAAGGTCTTCGGCCGGGGCGCTTTCCTCAGGCGCAGCGGCCGCTCCGTCCACCGACGGCAGGTCTTCGGCGCCCGGCTGCGGCGCGGCCTGTTCGGCGCCCGGCGCCGCTACCGGCTCAGCCGGTTCGGACGAGCGCAGTACCGCTTCGTTACCCTGCCCGCCTTCAGCAGGCGCAGGCTGGGAAACGTTGGAGCCAATCACTCCGAGGTTCTCTTCGGGCGTCGAGGACATGCGCGAGATCATCACGGCCATGGTCAGGCTGATCGCGCAAAACAGCGCGGCGAGCACCCAGGTCGACCGACTCAGGAAATTACCGGCCCCACGCGCACCGAAAACCGTGCCGGAAGCACCACTCCCGAAAGCCGCACCGGCCGTGGCCCCCTGGCCACGCTGCACCAGGACGAAAGCGATGAGCGCAATCGCCACCAGGACGTGAAAAATGTTCAGTACTTGCATTTTGTATCCGTCGTATCGCTGAAGCTCAGGAGACAGCGTTCCGGATGGCGAGAAAATCGTCGGCTTTCAGGGAAGCCCCGCCAACCAGCCCACCGTCAATGTCTTCACGGGCAAATAAATCGGCGGCATTGGAGCCATTCACACTGCCGCCGTACAGTATTCGTAATTGACCCGCGATTATATCATCCCGAGAAGCAAATTTGTTACGGATGAATGCATGAACTGCCTGCGCCTGTTCGGGAGTGGCCGTTTTTCCGGTGCCGATGGCCCAGACCGGTTCATAGGCCACGACCGCCCGGGTGAAACCGTCTATGCCGCTGGTTTCCAGCACCGCATCGAGTTGCCGCTCGACTACGGACTCGGTGTGGCCCGCTTCCCGCTCTTCCAGGGTCTCGCCCACGCAGAGCACGGGCTGCAACCCCGCTTCGAGCGCCGCGCCGAAACGCTGCGCCACGTCGCGGTCGCTCTCGCCGTAAAGGGTGCGGCGCTCCGAGTGGCCCACCAGCACGTAACGGCAGCCGAAATCCAGCAGCATGGGGGCGGACACTTCGCCGGTGTGCGCCCCTTTCGGCGCCGGGTTCAGGTTCTGTGCGCCCCAGGTCACCGGGGTGTCTTTGAGGATGGACTGCACGAGCTGCAGATAGGGAAAAGGCGGAAATACCGCGAGATCCACGTCGCGGCTGTCTTCTGTCCCCGCCAGGAGACCATAGAGGAGGTCCCGAACCATTTCACGGGAGCCGTGCATTTTCCAGTTTCCGGCGACAAGGATTTTGCGCATTTCTTCAGTCCTTCGGGATGGGGTTCAGGCGCGCGAAAGCATAACGGCGGGCAGCCAACATCTCAAGATGCCCACACCTGGAATTTGACCCTGGTCACGAAGTTCCAGGGGCCTCGCCGTCCGCGGCCGCGAACCTTCAAAACTCCAGCAGTTTGTCGAAGAATCCGATCTCGCGGGCCGTCTGGCGACCGATCTTGCACTCTTCCAGAGACCCGGGCATCGTCGAGGTGATGGAGCTCAGCGGGATACGTCCGCCCATGATCTCAGCATAGCGCTGAGGAAACAGAGGCCGTTGTTCCGGTTGCGCATAGCCTTCCGGGTAAATCGGCTCGCCGGTTGAAATCACGTATTTGTCAGCCGCCCCCAGGACGTGCAGCATCTCATGCGTAAAAACCACCAGGTTTTCGGACCCGGCCGTTTTCCTCGCGATGGCCTTGACCACCCCGTAGCGCCCCTTTCGCATGCCGACCGAAATGCCGATTTCGTTCTCCGCCTCCAGGCTGTGGTACAGCACGAACATCTGGATGTCGGGCTGGATCAGGCCGTCGCCGAAATCCTTCATCCAGGCCCACCAGCGCATCTGCAGGCTCCACAGAGCGATGCGGGCGGGGCTGAACTGATCCGGTATGGCGGGCGGCAGCTCATCCCCCACTGGCGCGACCTGGAAGCGGAACGCGGGCGTCACCTGGAACCCGTACGGGCCCGCTTCGCGCTCGAAGAACGTATTGACCGGGGCGAACGTTTTCTCGTCCACCGATTGCGCGTACTTGAGGGTTGCGGCGCGCTTGTCCGCCGCGATGGGATAAACCGTGACCAGGATCGGCCGCTCCCAGGCGGCCATCTGCTTTTCGGTCATCCACGTGCTGAAGAGAATGACAAAAAATATGCTCAGCAGAAAAACGATCCGCATGAGCCGGAATACGGTCACGAGCCGCCCACCACCATGTTGCTGACCAGCACCGGGCCACACTGGATGTTGCCCCGCGTGTCGACATCATTCCCCACGACGACGATGTCCCTGAACATGTCGCGCAGGTTGCCGGCGACAGTGACTTCCTCGACGGGATGCGAGAGCGCGCCGCCTTCGACCAGGAACCCGGCCGCGCCCCGCGAATAATCCCCGGTGACCAGGTTCACGCCCTGGCCCATGACCTCGGTGACGTACAGGCCCTCGCCCATGCTCGCCAGCGGATCTTCCCGACCCTCACCGCCGGGCTCGAGCAACAGGTTGCGCACGCCGCCTGCGTTGCCGGTGGTCTGCAGCCCCAGCCGCCGTGCGGAATAGCTGGACAGCACGTAGCCCGTCAGCACACCCGACTCGATGATGTGCCGTTCGCGGGTCGCCACGCCCTCCGCGTCGAACGATGCGCTGGCGGCGCCGCGCGCCAGCCGCGGCCGCTCCAGCAGCCGGACCCAGTCCCCGAACAGCCGTTCGCCGGCCTTGTCCTTGAGGAACGAAGCGTTGCGATACAGGGAGGAGCCCGAAACGGCGCCGACCAGATGCCCGACCAGGCTGCGGGCCACCTCCGGCGCAAACAGCACGGGCACGTGCCGCGTCTTGATCTGGCGCGCGCCCAGCCTGCCGATGGTCCGCCTCGCGGCCTCCGCACCGGTTCGTTCCGGCGGTTCGAGATCCCCGAGAGCACGGCGGGCGTCGTAACTGTAGTCACGCTTCATGTTTTCGCCCGAGCCGGCCAGCAGGATGCAGGACTGGCTGTAATGGGTACCGGCACTGCGGCCCATGAAACCGGTGGAATTGCCGTATACCGCCAGCCCCAGCCCGGCATCGAAGGAGGCGCCTTCCGAATTGCTGATGCGGCGATCGCTGCGCCCGGCGGCCTCGCAGGCGAGGGCCCGCTCGATGGCCGACTGCGCGTCCAGGGACACGGGATGCCAGAGGTCGAGGTCGGGAAAATCCGTCGCCATCAGCTCCGGTTCGGCGAGGCCGTTGCAGCTGTCCTCCTGCGTAAACCGGGCAATGTCCATCGCGTGGCGCACGCAGGCGTCGACCGATTCGGGGCGCAGGTCGGCGCTGCTCGCCTGTCCCTTTCGACGACCGAGATATACCGTCACGGTGATGCCGCGGTCCTGCATGTGTTCCAGTGTTTCGACGTCACCCATGCGGACCGAGACCGACAGCCCCTGGCTCAGATGGGTCGCCGCCTCGGCCTCGCTCGCGCCCAGTTTGCGCGCCTGCCGAAGGGCCTCGAGCACGGTGGACTCGAGGGCATCGAGCTCTGCTTCACGGTCGGGCCCTTGGATTACACCCGTCGGTTTTGGCTCTTTTCCCAATTTGTTCAATCCTGTTCGAAATGTTCAGCTACCGGGTAGATCATACCGGCGAAGCCCATTTAGCCGCCAAAGCCTGTCCCGGTCCCGGCTGGTCCGGGCACCTCCGGTCTGAAGCTTCCTCCAACCCGAAGTAAAGCGGCGCGTCTCAGTACGGCCCGGCGCCCACTTGCGCCTGTGCTGCGCCATCATAACGGGTATTGGTGCAATATGCGGACTGCCAAAGGCTGCGTTACCATGTTGGCGTCAGACATTCTGTTTCCCCTTGCAGACGGGAATCTTCGTTAAGCGTATGGCAGAAATCAAGGACAAATTCGACCCGTCGGGAGACGAGGCGGAGCCCGCCAGCAAGAGCCAGCGTAAACGGGAAGCCCTGCAGGTCAGGGATCTGGCCGCCACGCTGATCGGCCTGAGTGCCGCCCGGCTGGAGCGCATCCCGCTGGACGACCGGGTCGCCTCCGCGATTGCCGAGGCGCGCC
>JASFKQ010000231.1:0-5851 GCA_050118555.1 Lysobacterales bacterium | reverse complement strand
ACCCCGTCGACACCGGGCGGCGCATGGAAGCCTGCAAACGCTCAGCCGACCTGCAGGAAGGCCTCCAGGCCGCGCTGCGAAAGCGTAAGCCCGTTTTCAGGGGCCGCTGATCCGGCCGATCCGGGAAGAGCCGCTATACCCGCGGCCTCACTCAGTCCCGGAACAGGTAGTAAATCCCGTCGGTGTCCATGCAGGGACCGGATTCAACCCACAGGGCGCCGCCGATAGCGCTCAAGCTTTCCGTCACCACGACTTCAAACTCCACCCGGGAGCCGTCTTCCATCATCACCTGGATGAGCGGGTCGTTCACGTCGATGCCCGAACCGATTCCGGTGCCGTGGATGGCGCAGCCGGTGTTGGTGAGCGTGACGTCAGAGACGGCGAGTTCTCCGGCGCCATCGTCGCCAATGATGAAGCTCACCGAGCCGCTTGCGCCCGGCGCGTTCCAACTGCCCGACCAGGCGCCGCCAAGGGCGGCGATCAGATCTTCCATCGAGATGTCGGTGTCTTCAACATGGGTAATCACGAAGCCCTGCTTGCCGTCCTGCCAGCTGAGCTCTAGCGATTTGCCGAGGTCCAGCGAGGTCAGCTCGGTATGCAGGTCCAGACCGGTGACGAACTCCTGGCCCAACGTGTTCACGTTGAAGGTCGCGCTGTCGAATTCTTCGCCGTCGGCCAGCACGCGTACCGTGTGCTGGCCCGGACCGAGCAGGTTCCAGTTCCACAGGAGTCCAAACCCGTTGTCGGCGTCGCCGCAGACGCTGACCGTGTCTTCACGGCTCGTGCCATAGGCCGCCTCGATCGGCGCGTACTCGTCGAACTGGACCTCGATGGTCCCGGCGTCGCAGTGGTAGCCGGATACAACGCCGATGCCGCTTTCCACCCCGCCGTCAGCCGGGTTGCCCAGCATGCCCTGGGCCAGGGCCGTGCCACCGAACGCGAGCATGGCCGCGGCAATCAGTCCGGTTAGATATGGCATGTGATCACACGAAACACGCGGGAGATACCTGCGGTTCCGTGCTTCGGTCGCGTAACGCTTCATCGTCCACCTCCTTCAAGACAGTCGAATGGCGCAGTGCTGCGATGTGAGGAACCTCTAATCAGATAAATGATACCGGCACGCGACGCGCGCTGCGCTGACCGCGGTCAGACCCTGACCTGATCGTCCGGTGCAAGGCCCCGGGTTCAGCCAGCGGCGATGTTGTCCAGGGCGTTCGCGAGTCGTTCCACGGAGCGTTCCACGTTGTGGAGCTTGTCGAGGCCGAAGAGGCCCAGCCGAAAAGTCCGGAAATCGTCACCCTCGTCGCACATCAACGGTACACCCGCAGCGATCTGCAGACCCTGCCGGACGAACTTGCTGCCGTTCTGAATTTCGGGATCGGTGGTATAGCTGACCACCACGCCGGGAGCCTTGAAGCCCTCGGCTGCGACGCTCCGAAAGCCCCGCGCTTCGAGGAGTTCCCGTACGCGCTTCCCGAGTTCGAGTTGTTCATCGCACACGCGATCGAAGCCGTAGTCTTCGGTCTCCTTCATGGTGTCGCGGAACTTCTTCAGCGCGTCCGTCGGCATGGTGGCGTGGTAGGCGTGGCCGCCGTTCTCGTACGCCCGCATGATGTCCAGCCATTTTTTCAGGTCGCAGGCGAAACTCGTGCTGGTGGTGCCCTCCATGCGCGCGCAGGCGGCCTCGCTGAGCATGACCAGCGCGCTGCAGGGCGGCGCGCTCCAGCCCTTCTGGGGCGCGGAGATCAGCACGTCGACACCGCAGGCCTTCATGTCGACCCAGACGTCCCCGGAGGCGATGCAGTCAAGCACGAACAGGCCGCCGGCCTCGTGGGTTGCCTGCGCAATCGCCCGGATGTAGTCGTCGGGCAGCAGCATGCCGGAGGACGTTTCGACGTGCGGCGCAAACACCATGTCCGGCTTCTCGTCCGTGATGCGCGCAACGACCTCGTCAACCGGAACCGGCGCAAACGGCGTCTGCGGGCCATCGCCCTGTCGGCGGGCTTTGAGCACGGTGGTATGTTCCGGAATATCGCCCATTTCGAAGATCTGCGACCAGCGGTAGCTGAACCAGCCGTTGCGAATGACCAGGCAGCGGCGGTCGGTCGCGAACTGGCGCGCAACCGCCTCCATGCCGTAAGTGCCCCCCCCGGGAACGACCACGACCGCGTCAGCGTTGTAGACCTTCCGGAGCGTGGCGGAGATGTCGCGCATGACGGCCTGGAAGGCCTTTGACATATGGTTCAGAGAGCGGTCGGTAAAAACGACCGAATATTCCAGCAATCCATCGGGATCGACTTCGGGGAGCAGTCCGGGCATGAAAGGTCTCACTTGTTGGCCAAACACCCAAGACTAGCACGCTCCCGGGCGACTGGAGATCGGGATTATTGCGTACGCCGGCACGTCCGGGCGTGCCGGCGTTCAACTCACTTCTGGCCGCCGGAACACCAGGCAGGCATTTGTGCCACCGAAACCGAAATTGTTGCTGAGGATGGTGTTCAGGCCCGGATGCTCCCGGCTTTCGCGAAGCACGGGCATTCCCTCTGTGCCCGGGTCCGGTTCGGTGATGTTGGCGGAGCCTGCCATGAAGCCGTTTTCCAGCATCAGCAGGCAGTGGATCGCTTCCTGCACGCCCGCCGCACCCAGTGAGTGGCCGCACAGGGATTTGCTGGAACTGAAAGGTGGGACCTGTTCAGCGAATACGTCCCGCATGGCCTCGAGTTCGGCGATATCTCCCAGCGGGGTGCTGGTGCCGTGGGTATTGACGTAGTCGACCGGGGTGTCGACGGCGCTGAGCGCCTTCCGCATGCACCGCGCTGCGCCCTCGCCCGACGGGGCCACCATGTTGTCGCCGTCGGACGTCGCGCCGTAGCCCACCAACTCGGCATAGATCCGGGCGCCGCGAGAGCGGGCATGTGCGAGTTCTTCCAGAACGAGCATGCCTCCGCCCGCTGCGATGACGAAACCGTCGCGGCCTGCGTCGTACGGGCGCGAGGCGGTTTCCGGTTGATCGTTATAGCCAGAGGACAGCGCGCCCATGGCGTCGAACATCATGGCCAGCGACCAGTGCTCTTCTTCGCCGCCGCCCGCGAAGATGACGTCCTGCTTACCCCACTGGATCTGTTCCATGGCCGCGCCGATGCAGTGCGTGCTGGTCGCGCAGGCCGAGGTGATGGAGTAGTTGAGGCCGCGAATGCCGAAGTGCGTGGCCAGGCAGGCCGACACGGTGCTGCTCATCGAGCGCGGCACCAGGTAGGGCCCCAGTCGGCGCACTCCCCGTTCCCGCAGGGTGTCTGCGCCGAATACGATGTTGGCGCTGGAGGCGCCGCCCGAGCCGGCGATCAAACCCGTCCGCTCGTTCGATATGTCCGACGGCCCCAGTCCGGCGTCTGCTATGGCATCCTCCAGGGCCACGTACGCGTAGGCTGCCGCGTCACCCATGAAGCGCCGGTGCTTGCGCTCGATCCGGTCTTCCAGATCGATATCCACGGAGCCGCAGACCTGGCTGCGCAGTCCCATTTCAGCGAACCGCGCGTTGAAGGAAATACCCGAGTTCCCGCTTCTCAGCGCGGCGGTTACGGAATCCGGATCGTTGCCCAGGCAGGAAACGACACCCAGTCCTGTGACGGCTACTCGCCTCATGGCAGCGCTCCTCAAAAACCGTCCGTGGACTGAAAGAGGCCGACACGCAGGTCCTCGGCCGAGTAGATCGGCCTGCCATCGACGGCGACACTCCCGTCAGCGATGACCATGCTCAGCTTGCGCGCGATCATTCGCTTGATGTCCAGGGTATAGGTGACCTTCCGGGCGCTCGGCAGGATCTGGCCGGTAAACTTCACTTTGCCCACACCGAGCGCGCGTCCTTTGCCGGAGCAACCGGACCACGACAGGAAAAAACCGCATAGCTGCCACAAGGCGTCCAGCCCCAGGCAACCGGGCATGACCGGATCATCGACGAAGTGGCAATCGAAAAACCACAGCCCGGGGTGAATATCCAGTTCGGCCAGGATCAGCCCCTTGCCGAATTTCCCCCGGTCTGCTTCAATTTGGAGAATACGGTCGACCATCAACATTTTCCCGGTTGGCAATTTGGCATTCTTCTTGCCGAAAAGGCCACCGCTGCCGCAGTTCACCAGGTCGACCCGGTCGTAAGCGTTTTTCCTGTTGCTCGTGGTTTGCATTTCTGCTCTCTATTCTACTGGGTAGATGGCTGCGACCCGGCCCAGGGGAAGCGCGCGGTGAAATTGCGAGTCATCCGGGTAGGCGTTCGAGGCCCGATGGAAGGCACCAAGCGGGCAGTTTAACAGTTGGCCCCGCCGCTGTGGGCGGAAGCGCCATCCCTGGCGGGTTCCTGCTATCCTACGCGCTGCCGCCCGACAGGCCCGTGAGCAGTCTTCGGGGATGCTGCGGCGTCCGGCAAGTCGAATTCACACGGGGAATCGTTCATGAAAAACTATATGACGGTGCTGCTCGTCACCATCCTGTTCCAATTCGCGCCCTGCGCAAACCTTGCTGCCCAGGACGACGTCGCACAAACCCGCTACATCAAGGCAGGGCGCCTGCTCGACCCGGTCAGCGGCAAGGTCACCCGGGACGCGGTGATATCGGTCCAGGGCGAACGCATCTCGGGCGTGGGCGGAAAGGAGACGGTCATACCCGAAGGCGCCGAGGTAGTCGACCTTTCGAATGCCTTCGTACTGCCCGGGGTGATGGACATGCACACGCACCTGATGGGCTTCGTGGATCCGGGCTACTTCAACCAGTATTTCGTCTCTCCGCACCGGGCCGTGATCGGCGGCGTGGTGCATGCGAAGGAGACACTGATGGCCGGTTTCACGACGGTGCGCAACGTGGGCGCCGCGGACTACCAGGACGTGGCGCTGCGTGATTCGATCAACGACGGTGAGGTACCTGGCCCGCGCATGGCTGTTTCGGGGCCTGCGCTGGGCATGACGGGGGGGCATTGCGACAATAGTTCGTTGAACCACACCTTCAACGAGCGCGCCGACGGTGTCGCCGACGGGCCCTGGGCCGTGCGCCAGATGGTGCGTAAGAACATCAAGTACGGGGCGGACCTGATCAAGTTCTGCGCCACGGGCGGCGTGTTTTCCAAGGGTGACGCGGTCGGCTCTACCCAGTACACGCTGGAGGAAATGAAGGCCATCGTCGACGAAGCGCACATGCATGGCCGCAAGGTTGCCGCGCACGCGCACGGCACGGAGGGCATCGAGCGGGCGATCGAGGCCGGCGTGGATTCGGTCGAGCACTGCAGCTTTCTCGACGACGAGGCAATCCGCATGGCGAAGAAGAACGGCACCTGGCTGTCGATGGACATCTACAACACCGAGTACACCCTGTCCGAGGGCGCGGCCAACGGCGTACCGCAGGAAAACCTCGACAAGGAGCGTGAGGTGGGCACGCGTCAGCGCGAGAGCTTCTCCATGGCCGTCAAGGCCGGCGCCAAAATGGTGTTCGGCTCCGACGCAGGCGTCTACCCCCATGGCGACAATGGCAAGCAGTTCGCGCGCATGGTGCAGTTCGGCATGACGCCGCTGCAGGCGATCCAGGCCGCCACGGTCAATTCGGCGGAACTGCTGGGCTGGCAGGATCGCGTGGGCCGGATCGAGCCGGGCTACTACGCGGACCTGATCGCCGTGGACGGTGATCCACTCGAGGACATCAGCGAGCTCGAGAACGTCGATTTCGTGATGAAGGGCGGCGTGGTTTACAAGCCCTGAAATCGGAATCCCCCATGTTTTTTTGGAGTAGAAAGGCGGCTATCGGTGTCGAGCGGTTAGCGAAGCCAGGTACGGTCCTGGCGAACGGGATCACTCCACACCCGCATGAGCGC
>JASFKQ010000230.1:0-5855 GCA_050118555.1 Lysobacterales bacterium | reverse complement strand
GGGCGCGACGGTGCTGGACGGGGCCGTGCTGGAGCCGGATTCCATGGTCGCCGCCGGGGCGCTGGTGCCGCCCGGCAAGACGGTGCGCTCGGGAACGCTTTGGCGCGGCAATCCGGCGCATTTCGCCCGGGAACTGTGCGCGCAGGAGATATCGGACCTGGCGTACAACGCGGCCCATTACGTCCGCCTGAAAGATCGGTACCTGCAAGGACGGCCCCGGAAGGAGTGCCCGTAACTTGGCCGGCCTGATGGCGGTAGGCCTGTTCGTCGGCATCGGGCTGGCGCTGATGGCCGGTTTTCCCGTCGCCTTTACGCTTGCCGGCGTGGCTTTGCTTTTCGCCGGCGTCGGCACGGCGACCGGCACCTTCGATCCGTCGTTCCTGCAGGCGTTTCCAAACCGCATCTACGGCATCATGACCAACGAGACGCTGCTCGCGGTGCCCGTCTTCATCTTCATGGGCGTGATGCTGGAACGCTCGAAATTGGCCGACCAACTACTGCAGTCGCTGGCGCAACTGATGCGGGGCGTCAACGGTGGCTTGGGCATAGCGGTAATCGTGGTCGGTGGAATGATGGCGGCCAGCACCGGCATCGTGGGCGCGACCGTGGTCACGATGGGCCTGATTTCGCTGCCCACGATGCTGGACAAGAAGTACGATCCGGCCGTGTCCGCCGGCACCATTTGCGCGGCGGGCACCCTCGGGCAGATCATTCCGCCGTCGATCGTGCTGGTCATGCTCGCGGACGTCATGTCCAACGCCTACCAGCAGGCCCAGCTACGCATGGGCAGTTACACCCCAGACACGGTCTCGGTCGGCGAGTTGTTCGCCGGTGCCCTGCTGCCCGGTCTTCTGCTGGTGCTGATCTACCTGGTGTACATCTTCGTACTGGCCCGCGCGAAACCCCACCTCATGCCGCCCGACCAGGTCCTGGACACAGACCGGGTCGGGATCGGCCGCCTGCTGGGACTGACGGCGGGCCCCCTGCTGTTGATCGTGGCGGTGCTCGGTTCCATCCTGAAGGGTGTCGCCACGCCGACCGAAGCAGCCGCCGTGGGCGCAGTCGGATCCATGTTTCTGGCGGCCGTGGGCCGGCAGTTGAATGCAGAGACCATCAAGGACGTTGTCTACCGGACCACGCGCATCACCTCCATGGTGTTCATGATCCTGGTGGGCGCCTCGCTGTTCAGCCTGGTGTTCCGCGGCTTCGGCGGTGACGAGATGGTGGCGGATCTGCTGACGGGTTTGCCCGGCGGCGTTGTGACCGTGATGGTGCTGGTAATGATCGTGATGTTCCTGCTGGGATTCATCCTCGACTTCATCGAAATCACGTTCGTGGTGGTGCCCATCGTAGGGCCGGTGCTGATGGCGATGGGCCTGGACCCGATCTGGCTCGGCGTGATGATCGCCCTGAACCTGCAGACATCGTTTCTCACTCCACCGTTCGGCTTTTCGCTGTTCTACCTTCGCGGCGTCTGCCCCGAATCGATCCCCACTTCGGCGATCTACCGCGGTGTCGTTCCATTCATTGGCATCCAGTTACTGGTGCTCGGTTTGCTCGCCGCCTGGCCGCAACTGGTGACGTGGCTGCCGGGCGTCATCTATCCCGGCTGAACCTGTTGTTCGCCGTGGTTCCGATGATGTTCGTTTTGCCCCACTTCAACCCCCTGCTTCTTCAACCTGACCGGCCGGGTCCACCCCGGGCCGACGTTGACCTGTCTCGTTTTCATCATGATCCTGCTTTCCAACACGGTGTGTTACCTTCCCTTGTGAAGCGCCTTGCCCGCTGGAACGCGAAGCGGCGGGCGCGGTCAGATTTTCATTCCGGGGTACCGCCTTCTTTGCATCGGACCGTGCCCGTGCAGACCTGAGGGATTGACAGATGCGTCGATTGTTCCAAATCGTTCTTGCAGCGGTGGCCGTTCTGCTGACCGGTTTCTTTCTGTTCGAATGGCCGCTGCACACCCTGGTCGCCCTGGTGGCGGCCATTACCGCGCTCGGTCTGTACGACCTGCTCCAGCGCAAACACACCATCCTGCGGATTTACCCGGTGGTTGGCCACGCCCGATACCTGTTCGAGTCTATCGGCCCGGAGATCCGGCAGTACTTCGTCGAGTCGGACACCGACGGCACGCCGATCGACCGTAACCACCGCGCCTATGTGTACAAGCGCGCCAAGCGGCAGAACCAGACCCATCCGTTCGGCACCGAGCGCGACCTGAACCGACCGGGCTATGCCTGGATGCCCCACAGTATCTACCCGGCGGAAAAACTCGACCAACTGCCGCGCGTGACCATTGGCGGCCCCGACTGCTCGGAACCCTATTCGGCCAGCCTTTTCAACATCTCAGCGATGAGCTACGGGGCGCTGGGGCCCAATGCCATTACCGCGCTCAACAGGGGCGCCGCGGCAGGTGGCTTCTTTCACGACACCGGGGAGGGGGGGATATCGCCCTACCACCTCAACGGTGGTGACCTAGTCTGGGAGATCGGCACCGGCTATTTCGGGTGCCGGACGCGTGACGGCGGGTTTTCAGCCGAGAAATTCAAGGAGCAGGCTGCACGGCCCGAGGTGCGGATGGTGGAGATCAAGATCTCCCAGGGCGCCAAGCCCGGTCACGGCGGGGTGCTCCCGGCGGCCAAGAACAGCAAGGAAATTGCCCGAATCCGCGGCGTCGAACCCCACACCGAGGTTTTGTCGCCGCCGGGGCACAGGACGTTCAGCGATGCGCGCGGGCTGCTCGAATTCGTGCAGACGCTGAGGCGGCTCTCGGTCGGCAAGCCGGTCGGGTTCAAGTTGTGCATCGGCAGCCGCCGGGAATTCGAGGAAGTCTGCGAACAGATGGTCGAGACCGGCATCAAGCCGGACTTCATCACCGTGGATGGCGCCGAGGGCGGCACCGGTGCTGCGCCGATCGTCTTTTCCAACCATGTCGGCATGCCCTGGGAGAAAGCCCTGATTTTCGTGGTCGACACGCTGATCGCGTATGACCTGAAGAAGGACATCCGGGTACTGACGGCTACCAAGATATTCACCGCCTTCAATATCTTCCACGCGCTGTGCCTTGGTGCCGACGTCTGCAGCACCGCGCGGGGCATGATGCTGGCCCTGGGCTGCATCCAGTCTCTTAGCTGCAACACGAACAAATGCCCCACCGGGGTGGCCACGACGAACCCGGCGCGCAACCGGGGGCTGGTCGTGGAAGAGAAGTGGCGCCGGGTCAGAAACTACCATGAGGAGACGGTCAACGAGTTCCTGGAGATTTTCGCCGCGGCCGGCTGCCGCGACCTCGTTGAACTGAACCGGAGCCTCGTTTTTACCAACATCGACAACCGCCCCTGCTCCTACGAGGACATCTATCCGACGCCCAAGGCGGGTGAACGGCTCGTACCCGGCGCGCAGGGCGGGAGCGAGTGACGGGAGAGTCCTGATCATGAGTGAACACAACTCGAACGTGCAGCCGGAAGGCAGCCATTTCGTAAACGGACGGTTCGTGGAAGATCCCGAGGGGGCGCCGTTGGTCACGCACTGCCCGGCGACCGGCGCGGTCCTGGCGCAACTCAACGCAGCGGGCGGGCCACTGGTGGACGCATGCGTCGCGTCGGCCGTGGATGCCCAGCAGCATTGGGCCAACTTGCCGGGCGCGGAGCGCGGCCGCATCCTGCGGCGTGCGGCGGACATCATCCGAGAACGAAACCGCGAACTGTCGGTGCTGGAAACGCGCGACACCGGCAAACCGCTGCAGGAGACTCTGGTGGCGGACGCCTTGTCCGGCGCCGATTGCCTGGAATATTTCGGAGGTGTCGCGGCGTCCATCAGTGGTGAACACGTTCCGCTCGGGGAGTCGTTTTTCTACACCCGCCGGGAGCCGCTCGGCGTCTGCGTCGGCATAGGCGCATGGAACTACCCGATCCAGATCGCCTGCTGGAAAGCGGCACCCGCCCTGGCCTGTGGCAACGCGATGGTGTTCAAGCCATCCGAAGTGACGCCGCTTTCTGCGCTGAAGCTGGCGGAAATCTTCCGCCAGGCGGGCCTGCCGGACGGTGTGTTCAACGTGCTGCAAGGCGGTCCGGAAACCGGACAGCTCCTGGTCGGGCACCCGGCCGTGGCCAAGGTGTCGCTGACGGGCTCGGTGCCCACCGGCAAGCGTGTGGCGGCCGCTGCGGCCGCAACGCTCAAGCACGTGACCATGGAACTGGGCGGCAAGTCGCCGCTGATTGTGTTTGCGGATGCCGACGTCGACCAGGCCGTCTCGGCGGCCATGCTGGGAAATTTCTATTCTGCAGGGCAGGTGTGCAGCAACGGCACGCGCGTGTTCGTGCAGCGGGCCGTGCTGGACGAATTCCTGGCGCGCCTGCGGGAGCGGACCCTGCGAATCCGGCTCGGCGATCCGCTGGACGAGCACACGCAGATGGGGCCGCTTGTTTCGGCCGCCCAGAAGGAGAAGGTGCTGTCCTGCATCGAGACCGGCAAGCGGGAAGGTGCGCGCCTGGTCTGTGGCGGCCGCGCGGCGGACGTGCCCGGTTTCGAACGCGGCCACTTCGTCGAACCAACGGTTTTCGCCGACGTCACCGACGGCATGGCGCTGGCGCGGGAGGAGATTTTCGGGCCGGTGATGTCGGTGTTGACCTTCGATAAGGAGGACGAGGTCGTCGAGCGCGCCAACGGCTCCGAACTCGGCCTGGCGGCCGGTGTCTTTACCGAGAATCTCAGGACCGCCCACCGAACGATAGCGCGGCTCAGGGCCGGCACCTGCTGGATCAACAGCTACAACCTGACGCCGGTGGAAATGCCGTTCGGCGGCGTGAAGCAGTCCGGTTTCGGGCGCGAGAATTCTCTGCACGCCATCGAGCATTACACCCAGGTCAAGTCCGTCTACGTGGGGATGGGGCAGGTTGAAAGTCCGTATTGAGCCGGGCATTTATTTTCAGCGACGCCGGAATGGGACCGTGGTGTTGACAGCCCAGGGGCCAAAACGGGTGCCGGAGTCGGTCCCTTGCTCACTTCGTTTCGGTCCCGCCGGCTGAGAGCAACCGTGCTCCTTCCAGGACACGCTGCAAGTACATCCGTGTAAGCTCGGATGCGTCATCCCTGACGCATACGGTCCTGGAAGGAGCACGGTTGCTCTTTCCGGCTCTTCGAAGTCTGAAAGTCTGAAGACCCCGGCCTAGTGCGGAACTCACCGGGCAGCCAGATCGCCGGGACCTGTGATCAGGACGAGTACACTTCAAAGCCGATGCGCCCGCCGGCTTGGCCTGTGCCTGAGGAACAGCATCACGTAGATTGTGAGGTAGATGCCGATCACCATCAGCCCGATCCACTCGATCCTGAGCGGGGTGAACTGGTACAGCAGGATCAACCCGTACATCAGGGCCCAGTTGCCGATGATGTAGTTGCGCCGGCCGAAGCGTGCGACGGTAAGGTTCAGGTTGTCGGAATACAGCCGCATCAGCGAATCCAGCGAGTTGATCACGAACACCACGCCCACGACCACCATGGCCAGGTTGTACAGCGGTGAAATGGCAATGTGTTCGGTGTAGTAGTAATACAGAACCGAGAACCAGACCGCGATGGGTATCGAGGGTATGACCAGCAGCGCGACGAGCAGCTGCCAGGTTTTCAGGCCGCCCACGAACCGTGAGACGAACTGGCCGATCATGATGCTCCACGAAAACCACCAGAACAGGTAGAAGGCGTGGTAGTCCGTCAGCGGCAGTACGAATCGTTCGAGGTTGCCGAAGTAGTCGCCCAGTTGCGAGAACACCGAAAAGAACCCTGCCAGGTTCATGCCGGAATGGACCCACATCAGGCCGATCAGTGCGAAAAACAGCCAGGTGGAGGCGACGCTGAGGACC
>JASFKQ010000229.1:0-5871 GCA_050118555.1 Lysobacterales bacterium | reverse complement strand
CCAGCACCACCACGTCGTAGGTCTCGGTATCACCCAGGAACAGGCCTTCTTCCCCGTCATGCGCGACGTCGACCACGTACAGGGCCTGCTCCAGCGTGGCTTTGATCTGGCGCGTGAGTTCCTCGTTGTCTTCGATGACCAGGACTCTCATGGTCGATTCCGCGATGCCGTTGGCTTGGTTGCCTGGCTACATTCTGCTGGAGTGAATTGATGCGATCGCTGACGTGAATCAAACGGGGGCGATTGCGACATAGGGAGGAGGTCGGCTATGCCTTCACAGCCGACCAACGCAGCCTCTGCAGATGGCTCAAGTTTCAATCCCCCGCGTTTGCATGGCCGCCTCGACCTTAATGGCCGCTTAAGGGCGGGTTCAGCCCAAGTTAATGATCCGCGTGTTCTAATCACATCGTGGTCCCGCTTCAGGGACGAGCGCCACGCAGTTGCGTCAAGGGTTTCACAGCCTGCAGGGGAGCTGCGATCTCCTCGAAGTCAGCTAACCCGGTCCCCCGGGCGCTGGCGACGGCTGGGCGCCGCACCACCCCCCGGTGCGGCGCCTTTTTCTTCTCGGGATCACATTTCGTTCCTGAAGGAGCCCGGTCTGCGGGCAATTGAGATCATCCGCAATCAGTGAACATCCCTCATTACGGGAATCTCAAGGAAATCGCCCGCAGAGCGGGCTCCTTCAGGTGGGGTTGGCCGGGCCCCGTGTACCGCGACCCCGTTTGAGGCCCGGCCACCCAGGAGGATCAGGATGCTCGGCGATGGCCCTTTTGCGGCTTCGGGGCGGCGTCGATGAATCCGAGCCGCTCCAGTGCGCTGTGCAGTTGCCGCCAGCGCTGTTCCGTGGTGCCGGTGTAGCCGAGCGAGAGGCGTACAAGGCCCGGGGAGATGTGGGCCGCGGCCTTGTCCTCGGGGGTCATTTCGCTGGACGTCGTGCTGCCTGAGCAGGACATCAGCGTGTCGAAATAACCCAGGCTCACCGCCATGTAGCCGAAGCGGTAGTCGTTTTGCAGCATGTCCAGCAATTCGTTGGCTCTTTCCACCGTGCCCAGATCCAGCGTCAGGATGCCGCCGTAGCCGTAGTCTTCGCAGTGCAGTTCGCTCAGCAGTTCGTGGTCGGGATGATCGGGCAGACCGGGGTAGTTCACGGCAAGCCCCAATTCCTGCAGCCGTTCGGCGAAGAACTGCGCCCGGCGCCCATGTTCGGCCATGCGCAACGGCAGGTGGGGGATGCGCAGGTTGATGTTGAACGCGACCTGCGGATCCATGGTCGGGCCGAGCAGCATCAGGGCGCCGGTGTGCAGGTCCATGAGTTGCAGGATGAAGTCCTTGTCCGCGCAGATGGCGCCGGAGATGTGGTCCGAGGCGCCGCCGATGAACTTGGTCATGCTGTGCACGACAATGTCAGCGCCCAGTTGCTTCGGGCTCAGTACCAGGGGGCTGAAGGTGTTGTCGATCACAAGCTTCAGCCCATGCCGTTGAGCGAGGTCAGCGAGCTTTGGAACATCGGCGACGCGCAGCGTCGGGTTGGCGATGCTTTCGGTGTAGATGGCCTTCGTGTTGGGCTGGATGGCTGCCTCCACCGCCTCGAGGTCGGTGATTTCCACCAACGTGCTGGTGATGCCGGCCTTGGCCGGCAGGAAGTCGTGCAGCAAGGCGTAGGTACCGCCGTAGACGGTGTTCGAGGCGACCACGTGGTCGCCGCTGTCGCACAGCCCGAACAACGTGCCGGCGATGGCCGCCATGCCGCTGGCCGTGCAGTAGGCGGACTCGGTGCCCTCCAGCGCGGCCAGTTGCCGCGAGAGGTTGTACACGGTCGGGTTGAAGTGGCGGCCGTACAGGTAGCAGCCGCCCTTGTCCGGGCCCTTTTCCCCGGTAAACATGTCGGCCAGGATGTCTGGGTGCATGGCCGTGAACGTCGTGCTGGCCTCGACTGACATGTTGACCCCGCCGTGCTCACCGAATTCATGGCGCGTGTTGGCGAGTGTTTCGACCGGATTTTTGACCCTGGGGTGTTTTGCGAGGTGGCGAGATTTGTTCATGGTGCCGCTCCTGTGCAGCCATTTCCGCCTCCCTGTAGGAGCAAACCTTGTTCGCGATAGGCCCCCTGGGAGTGGTTTTGTAATTCATCCTAATTTTAGAATAAAATGCTTACTTAGCGATGTATACCGAATAAAATTCGAAATAGGCTCAATATGACCGCACTAGACCGAATCGACTACGAAATCGTCCGCCAATTGCGGAACAATGCTCGGTTGCCGAACAAGGACCTCGCTGAGCGGGTCGGCCTGGCGCCTTCCACCTGCCTGGTTCGCACCCGTTTGCTGCAGCAGGCCGGGGTGATTACAGGCTTCAAGGCGGAGGTGAATCCGGCCAAGCTCGGCGTGGGTCTGCAGGCGCTGATCTCGGTGCGTCTGAAGCGCCACTTCAAGCCCGACGTGGAAGCCTTCCGCCAGCACGCGCTCGAGTTGCCGGAGGTCGTGCGCTTCTACCACGTGGCCGGCCCGATCGACTTTCTGGTGCACGTGTGGACGCGCGATTCGGAACATCTGCGTCACCTGGCCATGACCGCCTTCACCTCCCGCGAGGAGGTTTCGCACATCGAGACCGAACTGATTTTCGAGCATGTCAGCTGCCGCGACCTGCCCGCCTTCGTGGGCGAGATGTAGAAATCTGATATCCGGACGGCGACTGTGGGAGCACCCTTGGGTGCGATGGGGCCTCGTTCCGCCACTATCGCGGGCAAGCCTGCGCCCACAAGCACCCACTGCTACAGAAATTCAAATTCGCTGCTATGATTTCCTCAGAACAACGAGGAGAGCGCACCATGGATCAGCAAAGAACCAAAGCACCCTTCCACCTCTGGATCGTCGCGATTCTGGCCATCCTGTGGAATGCGGTCGGCTGCTTCGACTACTCGGCCACCGAGATGAGGATGGACTCCTACATGAGCCGCTTCACCCAGGAGCAGCTCGACTACTTCTACGCATTCCCCTCATGGGTGATCGGTGCCTGGGCGATCGCGGTCTGGGGCTCGCTGCTGGCTTCCTTCGGTCTGTTGCTGCGCAAGGCGTGGTCCATGTGGCTGTTCGGCCTCGCCATCATTGGACTGGCGGCGACCACGGTCTACAACTTCGTGTTATCGAACGGTTCGGTCATGATGGGTGAGGACGCCGTCACGTTCACGGTGGTGATCTGGGTGATCGCGCTGTTCCTGTACTTCTACTCGCAGGCCATGGCGAAGCGGAAAGTGCTCACCTGACGACCACCGGTCAGGCGCTTGCGGCAGCGGCTTAAGCCTCGATCGAACTGGCCGGCCCACTAGTGCCGGGAAACCTTGCTGCGGTACGCACACCCAAGTCCGCAAGCCGCTCCGGATGAATCGAGTGGCGGGGATGGGGACGGGGGGCGCCCTGTCGAGCTTTCGAGCGAACCTTAACCCCGGCTGAAATTCTTTTTCAGCTTACGCTAATCGACGATTGTTTAGAGTGGAATTGGGTAGGACCGCGCCAGTTGATGTTGCCGGTGCGGATTGTTTTGCATGGCGTGAGCGAGGTGAGTCATGTCTGCCACCAGAGCACTCTTCCTGATTCTTGCGGGGCTGGCTTTTGCCGCCCCCGCTGTACGAGCTGATCCCATGATCTCGGAGACGTTTTCGGGTTATCCCGACAACGCTCTGATCAATGTACACCCTGCCGGCCCGGCGGTCGGGCTGACGGGCGACTGGACCCTGGCCCCTGACAACAACTTCTACGTAAACAGGACCCAGGTCGACTTTGGATCCGGCACCGGCAAGGCCGTGTATGACATGCCGGCTGACTACAACGGTGCCCGCACCGCGGAGCGATCCACGTCGAGCGACTTTCTGCTGTTCAGCGATGACGGCGATACGTTCTACGCCAGTTTTCTGATTCTTCCGGCCCGGGCAGACGGCACCATGTCGTTCGGCCTGGTGCTGGAGCAGACAAATGGCGGTGGACAGCCGACGCTGTCGTTCGGAATGGACGAGGGTCATTTTGTGGTGGGCAACGGCGGCGTGAACGTGGATGTCACGGGCGGCGCCCCGAACGTTGACGAAATGCTGGTTGTGTTTCGGCTCGAATATGGAGATTCCGGCGGTGGGCCGGATGACCTGGAGGTCGTCACCGTCTGGGTCGACCCGGTGGATGAATCCAGTACCCCCGTCATCGACCAGGTTGCCGTGGACCTGCTGAACCGGGGTGGCGGTCGAGTGACGGCCGTGCAGATGCGTGGGGACCAGATGGACGGGCAGCCGGCCTACTTCGACAACCTGAGGGTCGGCCTGGAGTTTACGGACGTGACCGACGAGTTGCCGGCCGGCGGGTTGAGCAACGATCTCGGAGTCAATGGACTGTTCTACGACCCCAACAATTCCGGGCACGGCTTCAACTTTGTCGTACACGGGCTCGGCCTCACGATCATGTACTACGGACATACCGTTAACGGCGAGCGCTTGTGGCTGATCTCGGACAATGTCGTGGACGACCTCGAGTACGACGAACCCGTGGTCGCGGAGATGTACGAGGTCGTTGACGGAGTATTTGGCAGCCCGCAGTCGCCCCCGACGGTTTGGGGCACGATCACGGTCACACTGGTGGACTGCGATACCGGGCACGCGTCGTTCGATGGCATCGATGGCACCCTGGAGATGGACATCGTTCGCCTGACCGGCATGCCCGCCATTGCCTGTCAGTAGACAGCGGACGGTCCGGGCCTGGGCTCAGGCAGCCGGGACCGTCAAGCTACCGGCAAGAGAAAATGATGAACAGAGTCCGGGCCCGGTTGGGCCTGGGCTCTAATGATGGTGTTTGATTTCCCGAAAGCGTGTTTTCGAGCCGTGGACCATCTGGTGGGAAGAGTGAGCGCTTTTCGGCCAGCCACATCTTTCGCAAACCAGATCATCGCGCCATTCGGGTCGCCGGGGCTCAACCCCCAGCCAATCGTCGGACAGATGAACAGGTGATTGAAACTCATCACACGGAGCATCCCATCTGGGAACCTTGTTCTTCATAAAGCGCCTCCTGAACGTAACGGCCATCGCTCTACCTTCAAGCTTATCGCAACCGCGCTTAGCACTAGCTTAAATGCGTGCGGTCAAGGAAAAGCCCCGGGCGACGCAGGTCTGCAGCGAAGAGAAATCACTTCCAAATGGGGGCCAAAGGATTTTCCCGGACCTGGAAATCCTCGGACTACAGGTGGTGGGGCCTGGTTAGCCCCAGAACGCGGGGTTCAGGCCACTGACCACGCCATTTTCGTAGACGAGACCACCGGGATGGTCGTACTTGAGCAGCAACGGGCCGTCGATGTCGACGAAATCGCAGAGTTGGGCGACCACGAAGGCCGGGGCCATGCTCATAGAGGTGCCGACCATGTTGCCCACCATCAGTTTGCAGCCAAGCGCCCGGGCTTCGCGGGCCAGCATCAGCGCCTCGGTCAGGCCGCCGGTCTTGTCGAGCTTGATGTTGATCATCCCGTAGCGGTTCGCGGCGACCGCCAGTTCGCCGCGGTCCAGGCACGATTCGTCGGCGGCCAGGGTGATGGGTGACTCGAAACCCTCCAGCTGCGCGTCACCGCCGCGGGGCAGCGGTTGTTCGATCATGCCCAGGTCGAGGTCCACGCAGCGCGGAATCACTTCCTGCAGCAATTCAAAATTCCAGCCCTGGTTGGCGTCGACCACGATACGGGCGTCGGGCCGCGCAGCGCGGATGGCCGCGAGGCGCTCGTAAGGTCGGTCGGCGCTCAGCTTGACCTTCAGCACCGGCGCGCTCGCCGCGGCCGCAGCCTTGGCCGCCATTTCTTCCGGGGTGGGTTCCAGCCCGATCGTGAATACGGTGGTGACGGGCTTTGGAT
>JASFKQ010000228.1:0-5952 GCA_050118555.1 Lysobacterales bacterium | reverse complement strand
ACCACGGGGGCCACGGTCGTGGTGGGCCTCGACAACCTGCCGCGCTCGATCCTGTACCACCGCCAGCAAATCCAGTTCCTTGGCGGTATGGGCATCGTGGTGCTGGCCGTGGCGATCCTGCCGATGCTGGGCGTCGGCGGCTTGCAGCTCTACCGCGCTGAGGCCTCGGGCGTCTCCAAACAGGACAAGCTGACGCCGCGCATCGCGGAGACGGCCCGGATGCTGTGGCTGTTGTACTTCACGCTGACCATGGCGTGCGCCGCCTCGTACTGGGCCGCCGGCATGACCCTGTTCGACGCCGTCTGCCACGCGTTCACGACGGTGGCGACAGGGGGCTTCTCCACCCATGACGAGAGCATCGCCTACTTCAACAGCCCGTTGATCGAAACCATCTCCATCGTGTTTATGCTGGCCGGCGGCGTGAATTTCGCGATCCATTTCTACGCCTGGAAGAACCTCAGCATCACGGCCTACACCGAGGACACGGAGGTGCGGGCCTACGCCCTGATTTTCCTGATCGCGACCGCGGTGGTGGTGGCCAGCCTTTTTGCCTACGGGGTTTACGACGGATTCGGGGCGAATCTGCGCTACGGCATATTCCAGGTGGCGTCGGTGCTGACCAGCACCGGCTTCGGCACCGATGTGTTCGCGCAGTGGCCGCTGCACATTCCCTTCGTGCTGGTGATCGTGTCGTTTATCGGCAGCTGCGCCGGTTCCACCGCAGGTGGCATCAAGGTGCTGCGCATCCTGATCCTGGGCAAGCTGGGCGTCCGGCAGTTGTTCAAGCTGGCGCACCCCCGCGCGGTGGCGCTGCAGAAGGTCGGCACCTCGGTTGTCCAGGACGACGTGCTGCTGTCAGTGTTCGGTTTCGTGGCGTTGTACCTGGTGGTGACGCTGGTGCTGATCGCTGCGATGATGGCCGCGGGGCTCAACCTGGAGACGGCTCTGGGCGCGGTCACGTCCACCATCAACCTGCTGGGCCCGGGGCTCGGCGACGTGGCCACCAGCTTCGCCTCGGTCAGCCCGACCGTGAAGTGGCTGGCGGTGATCGCCATGCTGGCCGGCCGCCTCGAGGTGTTCACCCTGCTGATCTTGTTCCTGCCGGCCTATTGGCGGAATTAGGCTTTATCGCGAACCAGGTTCGCTCCTACCGGGGCTGGATCGAAACCAGCCGTAGGACCGAGCGTTGCTCGGGATAGGCCGCGGTGGCCCGGTGGGCCAATCGCGACCAATGGTCGCTCCTACGAGGGGAATGGATCATGCGCTTTACGGTGCCTGTGGGAGCCCGCTCTGCGGGCGATTGTCTTTGAAAAAATTCGCCCGCAGAGCGGGCTCGTACGGGGGCAGTGATCGAAACCCGCCGTAGGACCGAGCGTTGCTCGGGATGGGGTTGGGTGGCCCGGTGGGCAAATCGCGACCAATGGTCGCTCCTACGGCGAGGGGCCGACGGTTGGTGGGGGCTGATGGTGGCGCGCCCGGAAGGATTGACTCGCCACGTCCGTGTGGCTCGCCCTGCGGGCGCACTCGCTTTGCTCGTACGTCCAATTCGTTCCCGACGAATTAGTCGAACCTCTTTTCGGTTCGAACCCTTCCGGTACACGCACACAAAAAAACCACCGCGAGGGTGGCTTTTTTGTGTGGTGGCGCGCCCGGAAGGATTCGAACCTCCGACCTTCTGGTTCGTAGCCAGACACTCTATCCAACTGAGCTACGGGCGCGTTGTGTCTATTGTAGCGTCCCGGGCGGGGCTTGTGACCTCGTTCGGGCAGCGAATTATCCTTTTGGGGTAACCGGTTGTCAACCGGCTGGGGCGGGCAGGGCGCACATTTTGATTTCGGGTTATGGGATTTGTGGCGTTGACATGCCTGCGACAAGTCCGTAGCATTGCGCGGTTGCATTATTGGCGACTCGGGGTGTAGCGCAGCCTGGTAGCGCAACTGCTTTGGGAGCAGTGGGTCGGGGGTTCGAATCCCTCCACCCCGACCACGGCGCCCGTAGCTCAACCGGACAGAGCATCGGCCTTCTAAGCCGAGGGTTGCAGGTTCGAGTCCTGCCGGGCGCGCCAGTTCGGCGGGCGGGACTCGCAGGAGTGAGGTAATCCCTCCAGGAGCCCGCTCCGCGGGCGATAGGGTGGGTATGAAATGAACTTTCGCCCGCTACAGGACGATTGAAAAACATAGTAGAATATCGCGCTGTACAATGGTGGGCGTAGCTCAGTTGGTAGAGCTCTGGATTGTGGTTCCAGCGGTCGTGGGTTCGAGCCCCATCGCCCACCCCAATTTTACAACGGGCCATTAGCTCAATTGGCAGAGCAGTAGACTCTTAATCTATTGGTTCTAGGTTCGAGTCCTAGATGGCCCACCAATTTCTTCCGACACGTGCGAAAGTGGCGGAATTGGTAGACGCGCTGGATTTAGGATCCAGTGGGGCAACCCGTGGGAGTTCGAGTCTCCCCTTTCGCACCACTGGTCAGCCGGGTCCGGCGCGTTCCCATTACTACGAACAGCAACAGGTCAGATCATCGTTATGCAAGTCTCTGTCGAAAACTCCGGCGCCCTGGAACGCCGCCTGACCATCCAGGTACCGGGCGACGAAATCCAGCAGAAGGTTGAAACCAAGCTGCGCGAATTGCGCGGCCAGGTGCGCATCAAGGGCTTCCGTCCGGGCAAAGTGCCAATGAGCGTGGTCAAGCAGCGCTACGGTCGGCAGGTGCGCCTGGACATCGTAAACGAAACCATGCAGCAGTCGCTGCAGCAGGCGCTGGTCGAACAGGACCTGCGCCCGGCTTCGTCGCCGCGGGTCGACGCCAGTCCCGAGGGCCTGGAGAAGGGGGATCTCGAGTTCAGCGCCATCATCGAGGTGTACCCGGAAATCGGTGACCTGGACGTGGCGGCCATCGAGCTCGAACGCCCGGTGGCGGAAGTGACCGACGCGGATGTCGACGAGATGCTGGAGACCTTGCGTGAACAGCGCCGGACCTGGGATGACGTGGAGCGCAAGGCGCAAAAAGGCGACCGCGTGCTGATCGACTATTCGGCCGAGTTCAAAGGCGGAACGTTCCCCGAAGAAGGTGTCAAGCGCATGGCCATCATCATGGGCGACACCGGGTTCGACGATCTTGAGAAAGCCGTCGCTTCGATCGCCCCGGATGAGGAAAAGAGCGTCAAGCTGAAGTTCCCCGAGGATTTCCGGGATGCCGAACTGGCTGGCCAGAAGGCGGATACGCACCTGAAGGTGATCGCCGTTGCCGAGGGCACGTTGCCCGAGGTGGACGAGGAATTCATCAAGAGCTACGGCGTCGAAGACGGCAGCCTGGATGCGCTCAAGGAGGAAATCCGCGGCAACCTTCGGCGCGAACTGAAGCAGGCCACCAACACGCTGCTCAAGACCCGTCTGGTCGATGAGCTGCTGAACACCAAACCGGACCTCGAGGTGCCCGAGAGCATCGTGCGCCAAGAGGCGACGAGCCTGGCCGCCCAGGCGGTGCGTGGCGGCGGCGAGCAGCCGGACCCCACCATTGTCGATGCCTTCATGGATACGGCCCGCTCCCGCGTGCGCGCCGGCCTGCTGCTGGGCGAGCTGGCGCAGCAGAACGAAATCCGCATTGACGCGGGCAAAGTTCGCGAGGCGGTGGAAACCATCGCCAGCACCTACGAGCAGCCGGCCGAGGTTTTGCAGCTGTACTATGGGAACCAGCAGCTGCTGCAGCAGGTCGAAAGTTCAGTGTTGGAAGAGCAGGTAGTTGACTGGGTACTGGAAAACGCTAAAGTGACTCCCAGGGAAATGAAATTCCAGGACGTCATTGCCGACGCCGCCAAGGCAGGGAGAAGCGTTTGACGGGCGTCCGGGCAGGCCACGGAGAGAGTATGACGGACGGACACAACAGGGAATTCAATCCAAAGGCACTGAATCTCGTGCCAATGGTGGTCGAGCAGAGTTCCCGCGGCGAACGCGCCTACGACATTTATTCACGGCTGCTGAAGGACCGCGTGGTCTTCGTGGTCGGCCAGGTCGAAGACTACATGGCCAACCTGGTGGTGGCGCAGCTGCTGTTCCTCGAGTCCGAGAACCCGGACAAGGACATCAGCCTATATATCAACAGCCCGGGCGGCGTCGTCAGCGCCGGCCTGGCCATCTACGACACCATGCAGTTCATCCGTTGCCAGGTCAGCACGATGTGCGTCGGCCAGGCGGCCAGCATGGGCGCGGTGCTGCTCGCTGCCGGCGCCAAGGGCAAGCGCTACTGCCTGCCGCACTCCCGCGTGATGATCCACCAGCCGCTGGGCGGTTACCAGGGGCAGGCCAGCGACATCGATATCCACGCACGGGAAATCCTGAAGCTGCGCAAACAGTTGAACGAAATCCTGGCCGCCCACAGCGGGCAGTCGGTGGACAAGATCGGCGAAGACACCGAGCGTGACAACTTCATGGATCCCGACCAGGCCAGGGACTACGGGCTGATCGACAAGGTCCTGGAGAACAGAAAGGTCGACGAGGCCAAGTAAAAAAGGTAGTATTTTCACTGTGATACTACCTGAACTGCACTAACCAGCTTAACGGGTTGAATGATTGACTGATGAGCGACAGAGACGTTAAGGGCACAGACGGGAAAATCCTTTATTGCTCCTTCTGCGGAAAGAGCCAGCACGAGGTCCGCAAGCTGATTGCCGGGCCCAGTGTGTACATCTGCGACGAATGCGTCGAGCTGTGCAACGACATCATCCGCGAAGAACTGGAGGAGAACGGCGGTCGCGATCGAGACAAGCTGCCGAAGCCACAGGAAATCCACGATTTCCTGAACGAGTTCGTGATCGGCCAGGAGCACGCCAAGAAAGTGCTGTCGGTGGCCGTCTACAACCACTACAAGCGTCTCGAAACCCGCCGCCGCGAAAACGAAGTCGAGCTGACCAAGAGCAACATCCTGCTGATTGGCCCGACCGGTTCCGGCAAAACGCTGCTGGCCGAGACGCTGGCGCGTATGCTGAACGTGCCGTTCACAATCGCCGACGCGACCACGCTGACCGAAGCCGGCTACGTGGGCGAGGACGTCGAGAACATCATCCAGAAACTGCTGCAGAAATGCGACTACGACGTGGACCGCGCCCAGACGGGCATCGTCTATATCGACGAGATCGACAAGGTGTCGCGCAAGGCCGAGAACCCGTCGATCACGCGCGACGTTTCGGGCGAGGGCGTGCAGCAGGCGCTGCTGAAGCTGATCGAAGGCACGGTTGCCTCGGTACCGCCGCAAGGTGGCCGCAAGCATCCGCAGCAGGAATTCCTGCAGGTCGACACCAGCCAGATTCTGTTTATCTGCGGCGGCGCGTTCGCCGGGCTGGAGAAGGTCATCCAGGCCCGCTCCGCGTCCACCGGCATCGGTTTTGCCGCCGAGGTCAAGAGCAAGGACCTGTCCAGCGAAATCGGCCGGCTCCTGCGGGACGTCGAGCCCGAGGACCTGGTCAAGTATGGTCTGATCCCGGAATTCGTCGGCCGCCTGCCGGTCGTGGCCTCGCTGGAGGAACTGGACGAAGACGCGCTGGTGAAGATCCTGGTCGAACCCAAGAACGCGCTGGCCAAGCAGTACAGGGCCCTGTTCGAGATGGAAGGCGCCGAGCTGGAAATCCGCGACGACGCGCTGGCTGCGATCGCCCGCAAGGCGATGAAGCGCAAAACCGGCGCCCGCGGCCTGCGCACCATCATCGAAGGCGTGCTGCTCAATATCATGTACGAATTGCCGTCGATGGAGAATGTCTCCAAGGTGGTCGTCGACGAGACGGTCATCGAAGGCGAGGCCGAGCCGTACATCCTCTACGAAAACCAACAGCAAGCCGCCGCCGGCGGATCTGAGTAGCCAGGCCGATCCCGAGCAAGGCTCGGTCCTACGGAGGTTTCGATCCGGCCCGCCGTAGGAGCGAACGTTGTTCGCGATTGGGCCACCGGGCCGCCCAGGTC
>JASFKQ010000227.1:0-5956 GCA_050118555.1 Lysobacterales bacterium | reverse complement strand
CCGCGGTTTCAGCGCTTGACGGGCGCCACCGCGTTGGCGATGTACTCTACCGTGATGGCCGGTACGTCCCCGACTACGGTAACGGCCATGCCGTCCACCGATCGGGAGAACGCGTGCGTGGTTCCCAGGTGGCTGATGCCGGACTCGGACTCCGCCAGTTCAGAGTTGCTCTCCACGTATACCGAGACGGCCGCCAACCCGTCACTGTACACAAGGTGTTCGTACATGGGTCCCCCGTCGGGATCCTGATAGCGGTGGTCCGTAAGCCTGAAACCCGGCGGCAGGTGGCTGGGCAGCCAGCGCGGTTGCGTGCGCGTGACTTTCTGCCCTGCGGGCAGACCCGATTCGACGGTCTTGTACTTCTTCAGCTGGCTTCCGGGCTTCAGCTCTTCCGGGTCGACTTCCGAACCGAGGCGGATGTCGGTGAACATCAGTTTCGCCAGGGATTGCTGGTCGCTGTCGAGCAGCGTCCATCGCAGCAGCAGCCCGGAATGCTCTTCCAGCCATAGCGAATAGCCGTAGCGGTAGTTGTCGCGGGGGATGACCCGCAGATTGCGTGCCGTATGGCCTGCGATACGTTCCGTTCCGCCCAGTTTCAGCACGTAGGAAACGCTGGTGTCCTGTTGCTGGTCCACCGGCAGTTCCGGAAAAAAGGAGCGGGTGAATGACTGATCTTCGAGCACCGACCGGTCGTCGCCCAACACCCACCGGATGCCGCTCGAATCGCGAAGCACTTCCCGGGGCGCACCGGACATCGACACCAGGCGCTCCCTGATGCCGTGCTCGTCGGATACATGGGTGATGCGCATGGTTTCGACTTCGTTACCCTGCACATACACGAACGTGCCCTGGTAACTCATCTGGCTCATCGCGGCCGACATGCGCTCGAGCCAGTCGTGCGGATCATCGGAATGTTCGGCCCGGCAGACGCCGGTCCAACCCAGGCAGAGTGCCACCAGCAGTGCAGTGGCAGACCGCGCGTTCATCGCTGCAGGGCAACCTCGCCGGACTTCACTGCAGTCTCGGAGCTGGGTAGATCCGTTTCAACCGGGTCTTCCGCCTGCTTGGTCACGACAATCGGCACGAACGAGACGAAGCCCCGCCCACCGGTTGAACCTGTCGCCTGGTAATGGCGCAACAGGTAGGAATTCATCCTCGGCCCGCCGAGCGACCGCCCGCCGAAACTCACCTCGCGGGTGACCGGTGTCGGACCCAGGCCCAGGTTCTGTGGACTGGTAAAGTCGGGCGCCTTTACGGCGGTGCTGGCGACGCCTTCGACTGGCGCGCCGGTCGTTTCATTGGCCGGACCCACCATCACGATGGCCATCAGCGCCACCGAGGCGGCCACCGCCGCGCCGGCGACGGGCTTCAGCCACCCCATCGGCAACCTTCGGCTCCTCGATTGGACCGTTTCCGACCCCAGGGCCTGGCTGACACGCCGGCACAGGTCCTCGGACGCCAGACCTCCCTCGTGATGCCTGAGGCAGTCCCGGACCAGGTGATAACGCGCCCAGGTTGCACACAGTTCCTGGTCAGCGCCAAGCCGGCGCACCAGGAAACGGCTCGTCTCCCGGCTGATCTCGCCGTCCATCAGGCACGAAAGATGTTCACGCGCCTCTTTGCTCATATCGTGTTCCATGAATATGCCTTCATTCCCCTTACATCAGGGGTTTCAGTTTCTGATCGATCGCCTCCCGGGCCCTGAATATCCGGGACCGGACGGTGCCGATCGGGCAGTCCATCGTCACTGCGATGTCCTCGTAACTCATACCCTCTATTTCCCGCAACATGATCGCGGTGCGCAGGTCATCGGGAAGTTCGGAAATCGTCTCGAAGACGGTGCGCTTGATCTCCTCACGCAACAGTTCGTTTTCCGGAGTGCCCTGCTCCTTGAGCCGGCTCTCCACGTCGTACTGCTCTGCGTCCGCGGCATCGATATCGGTGGCCGGCGGGCGCCGCTTCTTTGCCACCAGCCAGTTCTTGGCCGTGTTGATCGCGATGCGGTACAGCCAGGTATAGAACGCGCTGTCACCGCGGAAGCGATCGATTGCCCTGTAAGCCTTGATGAAGGCCTCCTGGGCCACATCCATGGCTTCCGAGGGATCGGAAACATAGCGGGTTACCAGGCTGACGATCCGGTGCTGATACTTGTTGATCAGCAGATCGAAGGCCCTTCTGTCACCCTTCTGCACTCGCTCGACGAGTAACTCGTCGACCTGTTCTTCGCTCATCCGCGAACGCTCCGAATCTCCCTCGATGGTCCGGCGAACCGGCAACCGGGCGCTGTTCTTGGATTCAGGCACGGCCTGAACAGCCTGCAAATTGCTTGGCGCCGTCATTGGTTCTGGTTCCCTTCGCTGAGCATATCACGGTCATCGTTCCCACTGACGCGTATGACAGGGGCTTATGGG
Organism: Lysobacterales bacterium; assembly: GCA_050118555.1. Classification (GTDB taxonomy): domain Bacteria; phylum Pseudomonadota; class Gammaproteobacteria; order Xanthomonadales; family SZUA-36; genus CALKKN01. Next base: position 3,545 of record JASFKQ010000227.1, on the reverse strand, counting down.
CAGAGTTCCGCGCAAGCCGGGTTTTTTTTGATTTGGTCGCGGGTGCACGACAAGGGCCCGGATGCGATAATAAACAGTCCAACCCGGATACTCCGGCACAACCCCCGAACGCATGACAGGAACTCACATGGAATTCTTAAGCAAACTCGGTATCGAGGACTTCAACCCCGGCGCCTATTTCGGCGATGGCGAGTGGTCGAAAACCCAGGACAATGGTGTTATCGAGGCGATCAACCCCGCCACTGGCGAAGTAATTGCCCGTGTTTACGGCGCGTCATCCGACGATTACGACCGGGTCGTGAGCCGAGCCCGGGCCGTTTTCCGGGAATGGCGCCGAGTGCCGGCACCCCGCCGCGGCGAGGCTGTTCGCCTGTGCACCGACGCCCTGCGCCGGAACAAGGACGCACTCGGAAGCCTGGTCAGCCTCGAAATGGGGAAGATCAAGGCCGAGGGCGACGGCGAAGTGCAGGAGATGATCGACATCGGGGATTTCGCGCTGGGCCAGTCCCGCATGTTGTATGGCCTGACCATGAATTCCGAGCGCCCCCTGCACCGTATGTACGAGCAGTGGCATCCGTATGGCATCGTCGGTGTCATCTCCGCGTTCAACTTTCCGGTGGCGGTCTGGTCGTGGAACGCGTTTATCGCAGCGATCTGCGGCAACGCCACGATCTGGAAGCCTTCTCCGAAGGGCGCGCTGTGTTGCCTCGCAGTGCAGAAAATCTGCAACGAAGCGCTGGAGTCCGCCGGCTTCCCGCCGATATTCCTCAGCTTCATGGAACCCGGGCATTCGTTGGCCGAGCGCTTCGTGGATGACGAACGGATCGACCTGCTTTCGTTCACGGGCTCCACTGCAGTAGGTAAAACGGTGGGCGCGCGCGTGGCGGCTCGCATGGGGCGCAGCCTGCTGGAACTGGGTGGCAACAACGCGATCATTCTCGATGAATCAGCCGACCTCAAGATGGCTATCCCGGGCATTGTGTTCGGGGCGGTGGGGACCGCCGGCCAGCGCTGTACGACCACGCGCAGACTGTTCGTGCACGACGCCATAGCCGGACAGGTCACCGAAGCGCTGGTCGGCGCCTACCAGCAGGTCCGGGTTGGCGATCCGCTGGAGCCGGACACCCTCATGGGGCCGCTCACAGACGAAGCCAGCGTGCAGCGCTTCGAGGCCGCCGTCGCCAGCGCCGTGGGCGCGGGGGGCGAAGTGCTTACGGGGGGCAAGCGGATCGAAGGCTCCGGGTTCTTCGTCGAACCGACCATCGTCGAGGCCCGCAACGAATGGGAGATTGTTCAGCAGGAGACGTTTGCGCCTATCCTGTACCTGATTCCCTTCAGCGACATCGAGGACGCCATTGATATGCATAACGATGTGGTCCAGGGCCTGTCGTCCGCCATTTTCACCACCGACCTGCGCCACGCGGAGCTGTTCCTGTCATCGGTCGGATCGGACTGCGGCATCGCCAATGTCAATATCGGCACGTCCGGCGCGGAGATCGGCGGGGCCTTTGGCGGCGAAAAGGAAACCGGCGGAGGCCGCGAATCGGGCTCCGACGCCTGGAAAGCTTACATGCGTCGGCAGACCAACACGATCAACTGGGGTAAGGAACTGCCGTTGGCCCAGGGGATCAAGTTCGACCTGTAGCCTGCCCGTACGCGACCGTGTTTTACGACATTGCCCGCAAGGCGCTGTTCTCGCTCGACGCGGAGACGGCCCATGAACTGACGCTGGAAAGTCTCCGGATAGGGCACGCGGTCGGCGCAACCCGCCTGATCTGCAAACGGCGATGGCAACCGGTCACCTGCATGGGGCTGGAATTCCCCAACCCGGTCGGCGTGGCACCCGGGCTGGACAAGAACGGCGACTACTTCGAAGCCCTGGGAGACCTGGGCTTCGGCTTTATCGAGGTCGGAACGGTCACACCCAGGCCGCAGCCCGGAAATCCCAAGCCACGCGTGTTCCGCTTGCCCCAGGCGCGCGCCATGATCAACCGCCTGGGCTTCAACAACAAGGGTGTCGACCATCTCGTGCGACGCGTCAGCAACCACCGGTTCAAGGGCGTGCTCGGCATCAATATCGGCAAGAATTTCGATACCCCGATCGAAAGTGCGGCGAACGACTACCTGCGCTGCCTGGAAAAAGTCTATCCCTTCGCCGGCTACGTCACGGTGAACATTTCCTCCCCGAACACCCGGAACCTGCGCGACCTGCAGGGCGAGGACGAACTGGATCAGCTGCTCGGACAACTGGCCCGGCGCCGGTCGGAACTCGCCGACCAGCACGATCGGCAGGTTCCCATGGCGCTGAAGATAGCCCCCGACCTCGACGACACGGCTGTCCGGGCCATCGCCGAAGTCGTGGTTCGCCATCGCATGGACGCGGTGATCGCCACCAATACCACGGTTAACCGAAACGGGGTCGAGGGCTTGCGCCATGCCGATGAGGCCGGCGGACTCTCCGGCGCACCCCTCAAGCCGAAAGCCGACCACGTGCTGGGGGTCATGCGGGCCGCCCTGCCCGATTCGATTGCGCTGATCGGAGTGGGGGGTATCACATGCGGCCAGGACGCGGTGGACAAGCTGGACTTCGGCGCCAGTCTCGTGCAGTTCTACACCGGCATGGTCTACCGCGGCCCCGAACTGGTGGGTGAGTGCCTCGACGCGATCGCCGCGCGCGCTGCCGAATGAAGATCACTGAACACCCGGAGCTGAAATCCCTCAACACGTTCGGCGTAAGCGCTTCCGCCGCGTTACTGCTTGCCATCGAGCACGAAGAGGACATCCTGGACCTTCCCCGATTCGATCCCGCCACGGATCTCGTGCTCGGCGGCGGCAGCAACGTGGTGCTCGCCGGAAACGTTCCCGGAACCGTCTTCCTGAATCGCATTCGTGGCCGCGCGATCGTCGAGGACCGGGGCGACAACGCGCTGGTCGAAGTCGGTGCTGGCGAGAACTGGCACGCGCTGGTGCGCTGGAGCCTGGACGAGGGGCTCTGCGGACTGGAAAACCTCTCGCTGATCCCCGGCCAGGCCGGCGCCGCGCCAATCCAGAACATCGGCGCCTACGGGGTCGAACTGGCTTCGACGCTCGAAGGTGTGGCCGCCTGGGACTGGCGCCGCGCGGCGTGGACTTACCTTGCCGCCGCAGAATGCAGGCTCGGCTATCGTGACAGTGTGTTCAGGAGTGGCGAACCCGAGCGTTATCTGATCACCTCGATCCGTCTGAGGCTACCCCGAAGCTTCACTCCGCACCTGGATTATCCGGGGCTCGCCGAGGAACTCACCGCTGCCAACGCGGCGCAGCCGACCGCCCGTGAGGTCAGCGATGCGGTCATCCGCATCAGGCAGCGGCGCTTGCCCGACCCCCGCCTGCACGGTAATGCGGGCAGTTTTTTCAAGAACCCGTTAGTGCCCGTTGAACTGGCCGAGGAGTTGTCCGTTCGCGAGCCCGCCCTGCCCCGGTGGCCGCACGGCGACCAACAGGTCAAGCTCTCCGCCGCGTGGCTGGTCGAACGCTGCGGACTCAAAGGCAAGCGAATGGGCGGG
>JASFKQ010000226.1:0-5959 GCA_050118555.1 Lysobacterales bacterium | reverse complement strand
TCTGAATTTTCCTCTGTTGGCTGATCTCCGGCAGAGAAGCCAAAGACCCGAGCCGCCCCGGTCCACTATGTGGGCAAGGGCAAATGGTGCCGGGACAGGCTCTGTTTCAGGACAATGATGGATTCCAGGTCCGCCACCTCGTCCAGCACTGCCAGGCAGCGTTTGACGAAGCGCTCGTAGTGATCCAGGTCCTCGGTGACGACCCTCAGCACATAATCGTGCCGCCCGGCCACCACCCAGCACTCCATCACCTCCGGGAGTGAGCGCAGGGCCTGCTCGAAGCGCTCCGCATTTTCCTGGGTGTTCTTTTCCAGGTTGACGAACACCAGCGCAGAGACGTTCAGACCCAGCATCTTCTCGTCGAGCGAGGCGCTGTACCCGCGGATCAGCCCCGATGCCTCCAGTTTTCTCAAGCGCCGCAGGCACGGGGTCGGCGACAGATTCACCCGCTCGGCCAGCTCAGCGTTGCTGATGCGGGCGTTCTTTTCCAGCAGCGACAACATCTTTCGATCGATGGAGTCCAGGCGCAATGGCATGATCTTTCTCCATTTGATTGATAATTAGCATTTTACTTCAATTTTTGTCCATATTATGTTGGATTTCGCAATCTTGCTCCTTCGTGCCGGTGGTAGGATGAATTCATGAAAACCATCATCGAACCGTTTCGCATCAAGTCCGTCGAGCCCATCCGGATGACCACCCGCGAGGAGCGGGAAGAACGGGTACGCGCAGCACATTACAACCTGTTCTCATTGCATTCGGACGACGTCCTCATCGACCTGCTCACCGATTCCGGGACCTCCAGCATGAGTTCGCGCCAGTGGGGCGCGCTGATGGTCGGGGACGAGTCCTACGCCGGTAGCCCGTCGTTCTACCGTTTCGAGCAGGCCGTAAAGAACCTGATGCCCTTCGATTACGTCATTCCCGCGCACCAGGGGCGCGCGGCCGAGAGCATCCTGTTCACCGTGGTGGCCAACGACACGGACGCCATACCGAACAACACGCATTTCGATACTACACGCGCCAACGTCGAGGCCCAGGGCGCGGAAGCCGTCGACCTGGTGATTCCCGAAGGTCGGGATCCACAAAACGAGCACCCGTTCAAGGGCAACATGGACATTGAAGCCCTGGAACGCTTCATCCGCGAACGCGGCGCCGAAAACATCCCGCTGTGCATGCTGACCGTCACCAACAACTCGGGCGGCGGCCAGCCGGTCTCGATGGAGAACATACGTGCGACGCGCGAAGTCTGCGACCGCTTTGGCATCCCGCTGTTCATCGACGCCTGCCGGTTCGCCGAGAACGCCTGGTTCATCAAGCTGCGCGAACCCGGTTACGCGGACAAGCCCGTCGTCGACATCGTGCGCGAAATGTTCTCATACGCCGACGGCTGCACCATGAGTGCGAAAAAGGACGGGCTGGCCAACATCGGCGGCTGGCTCGCGATGAACAACGAAGACTGGGCGGTGGAGTGTCGCAACCGCCTGATCCTGACCGAAGGCTTTTCCACCTACGGCGGCCTGGCCGGTCGGGATCTGGAAGCCATCGCCACCGGCCTCGAGGAAGTGGTGCAGGAGGATTACCTCAACTACCGCATCGTCTCGACCGCCTACGTGGAACGACACATCTCCGACGTCGGCGTTCCCACCATGAAGCCCGCGGGCGGCCACGCGGTGTACATCGACGCGCGCCGGTTCCTTCCCCACATCCCCCCGCTGCAGTACCCGGGGCAATCCCTGGCGGTGGAACTGTACAAGCACGGCGGGATACGCGGGTGCGAGATCGGTACGGCCATGTTCGGCCTGAAACCCGGCGGCAAGGAAGAGCCCGCGCACATGGATCTCGTTCGGCTCGCGATTCCGCGGCGCATGTACACGCAGAGCCAGATGGACTACGTGGTCGAGGTCGTACAGGAAGTGTACGAATACCGGGACCAACTGCGCGGCATGAAATTCGTGCGCCAGCCGCCGGCGCTGAGGCACTTCACCGGGCGCTTCGATTACGTCTAGAAGAGGCTCATCACTGACCCATCTTTGGATATTCCCGATTCGCGGTTGAATCGGCGGCGGCGGCACATCATATTAGCCGCCTGGCCTGATGTTGCAGGCACCGCAAACGAGGCATGAATGATGGGCGCTTTCAAGGAGCCGCACGGCGGCGTGCTCAAGGAACTCTACCTTCCCGAGCACCTGGCCGACGAAACCAAGGAACAGGCCAGGGAATACCCCTCGTGGGACCTGACACCCAGGCAGCTCTGCGACCTGGATCTGCTGCTCAACGGGGCATTCTCCCCGCTCGAGGGTTTTCTCGGCGAAGCGGATTACGAGAGCGTTTGCGACACCATGCGCCTGCAGAGCGGCGTACTCTGGCCGATGCCGATCACGCTGGACGTGAGCGAAGACTTCGCCGGCGGCATCACGGCGGGGGACAAAATCGCGCTGCGCGACGCGGAAGGCGTGCTGATCGCCACCATGGAGGTGTCGGACGTCTGGACGCCGGATCGTGAATCGGAAGCGCAACGCGTTTTCGGAACGATGGACGACACACACCCTGGGGTCGATTTCCTGCTGCACCGGTCGGGCCCGGTCTACCTCGGCGGCAAGGTGCACGGCGTCGAGCCACCGACATTTTACGATTTCAAGCTGCTGCGCGATACGCCTTCCGAACTCCGTGGACGCTTCCGCAAGCTCGGCTGGCGCAAGGTGGTCGCGTTCCAGACACGCAACCCACTGCACCGCGCACACCAGGAACTGACCTTCCGCGCGGCGCGCGAAGCGGACGCCAACCTGTTGATCCAGCCCGTGGTGGGCATGACCAAACCAGGAGACATCGACCACTACACGCGGGTGCGGTGTTATGAACACGTACTCGAAGAGTACCCGGAGCAGACCACCACGCTGAGCCTGCTCAACCTCGCCATGCGCATGGGCGGTCCGCGCGAAGCGCTGTGGCACGCGATCATCCGCAAGAACTACGGCTGCACGCATTTCATCGTCGGCCGCGACCACGCGGGTCCCGGCAACGACCGGAACGGCGAACCTTTCTACGGCCCTTATGACGCCCAGGAACTGTTCCGCCAACACGAAGAGGAACTGGACATCTCCATGGTGCCGTTCAAGGAAATGGTCTACGTGGAGAACAAGGCCGAATATCTGCTGGCCGACGAAGCCGAGGCCGGAGACAAGGTGCTCAGTCTTTCGGGCAGCGAATTTCGCCGCCGCCTGCGCGAGGGTCTGGATATACCCGAGTGGTTTTCCTTCCCCAAGGTGGTCGAGGAACTGCGCCGGGCGCACCCGCCAAAACATGAACAGGGATTCACGGTTTTCTTTACCGGGCTGTCCGGCTCCGGCAAGTCCACCATCGCCAATGCGCTGATGGTCAAACTGCTCGAAGACGGTTCGCGGCCGGTCACCCTGCTGGACGGCGACATCGTGCGCAAGAATCTCTCCAGCGAGCTCACATTCTCCAAGGAGCACCGCGACCTGAACATCCAGCGCATCGGCTTCGTCGCCAGCGAGATCACCAAGAATCGCGGGATCGCGATCTGCGCGCCCATCGCACCCTACGCGAAGACCCGGCGCCAGGTGCGCGAAACGATCAGCGCACATGGCGGCTTCATAGAGGTTTTCGTGGCGACACCCCTGGAAGTCTGCGAGGCCCGGGACCGCAAGGGCCTGTATGCCAAGGCGCGGGCCGGCATCGTCAAGGGCTTCACCGGAATCGACGACCCCTACGACGTTCCCGAGAATGCCGAGATCGTGATCGACACACAGGAACTGAGCGCCGACCTGGCCGCCCACCGGATCCTGCTCACGCTCGAGAAACTCGGCTACGTGCGCTGAAACCTGGGCTACGAGGCCCGCCTGATGTGTGATTCGGACTTTGGTGGACATCCGGTGCTTCTTTGACGTAATGGCGGCTCTCATCAAGTCGCGCCCCGTGGTGCAAGAGAGGAGCGAATACCTTCTTACGGGACATTAACCTGTCGGGAACAGGTTAGTAGCGCACACGGATGTCTCGAGCGTGTCCCGAAAGGAGGTATTCGCTCCTCTCACTTCACACGGCAGGATCGCGGCTGAAGCAGGGACGAACAGCGGCGCCGAGCAACGCTTCGCGGGTCAACAGAAGCCCTGATATCATGCGGGGATGAATCGGGCCTACTTCGCTCTGCTGATCGTCCTACTGGCTGCCTGTTCCTCGATGCAGCCGGTCAGGATCGGTGACCTTGAGGGCGTCGCCGCACCCGAGCAGATCGGGATCGGCGACCGCGTCGAAGTCACCACCCGGGAACGCGAAAAGTTCGAATTCACCGTCAGTGAACTCAATGAAAGCGGACTCGGCGGAAAGTTTGGTTTCATCCCTTACTCGAACATGCGCACGCTGCGTGTGCGGCAGCCGGACAACAACGTAGGCGACCTGACCTGGCTTTGGGCCATTCTGGGCCTGGCGGCCGCGGCGGTGCTGATTTCCAACGCCGATTCCGTCACCGTCTGTTCACCCGGGCCCTGCCCCAGCCCAACCCCCACCCAGTGAGCGCGCCGCCCCAGTCATCCTGTCCTTCGCCCTGGCAGCCTGCGCATCCGTTCCACAACATGGAGCCGAAGCCATGAAACCGTTCACGGTCATTGCACACCGCGGCGCCGCCGGCTATCTGCCCGAACACAGCCTCGAGGGGGTGGCGATGGCCCATGCCATGGGCGCGGACTACATCGAGCAGGACGTCGTGCTGAGCCGCGACGGCTCCCTGATCGTGCTGCATGATCTCCACCTCGACGCCGTCACCGATGTCGCCGAGCAGTTTCCCGGCCGGGCAAGGGAGGACGGACATTTCTATGCACTCGACTTCGACCTGCCGGAGATCCGCAGACTGCGCCTTCACGAACGCACGGAGCCGGACGGCGCGCCGGCGTTCCGCGGGCGATTCCCCCCGGAGCAGGCGCTCTTCCGCGTACCGACCCTGGAGGAGGAAATCCGACTCATCCAGGGGCTCAACCGATCCACCGGCCGCAACGTGGGCCTCTATGTCGAACCCAAGTCCCCCGCCTGGCACGCAGTCCAGGGGCACGATCTCGTCGCCCGCGTCCTGGCCGTGCTGGACGCATACGGTTACGCTGGACCCGAAGATGCCGCGATCCTGCAGTCGTTCGACCGCGACGCCCTGCTGCACGCGCGCCACGAACTGAAGACCCGACTGCGACTGATGCAGCTCATCGGCGAAAACAGCTGGGACGAAAGCCCCACCGACTTCGAGCAACTGCGTACCGAAGCAGGGTTGGCAAACATCGCGACCTACGCCGATGGCATCGGACCATGGATTCCGCAAGTCATTGAATTCCATCAAAACGACTCTTCTGATATATCAGATTTAACCAGGCTGTCCCGAGAAAACGGGCTGTTCGTCCATGCCTATACCCTGCGCGCAGACCGCCTGCCGCCGGGGGCGACGGACTTCGATCAGGTAATGGCCGCGCTTTCCACGGAAGCCGGCATAGACGGCGTCTTCACCGACCACCCCGACCGCGCCACTCGTTATCTGGACATCAGGCGCCGGCAAAAGTAGACCATGCCCAGCCTCGCGCCCTGTCAGGCGGATACGCGGACTCCCGTTCTCCCCCAGTGTCCGAAGGGCGGCGGCTGTCCCCTTGCAGGACAAATAAACTGTCGGGAACGGTTTCTTAGCGCACAGGGATCTCTTGAGCGTGTCCTGCATGGGGATAGCCGCTGCCCGACTCACGACTGAGTCCTCTGCAACCGCAAGCACCCAGCGTAAAATGCGGGCATGGGTTCAAAAGACTCCAACCGCAAGTCCCGTGTCCCGACCACCCGAATCGGGCGCCTGGTCCGCCTCGGCTTCACCGCCGGCGAGCTCGCCATCGGCGGATTGGCCGAAGGCGCTCGACGGCTCGCCCGGGTCACGCCAGACGATGCCGTCAATATTTTTCTGACCGCCGCCAACGCC
>JASFKQ010000225.1:0-5975 GCA_050118555.1 Lysobacterales bacterium | reverse complement strand
TCGAGATTGGAGTGACTGAGTAAGCGAATCCGATGGATTCAGACGCTCAGCGTCAAGCCTGCTTACGCCAATCCGTAGGCGCGCTGCCGGTGGCCCGTTTGAAAGCCCGGCTGAAAGCCGACTCCGAATCGTAACCAACGCTGGCCGCGATACTGGCCATCGGCTGGGCAGTGGCTGAGAGCAGCCTCGACGCCAGTTGCATACGCCAGTTGAACAGGTAGGTCATGGGCGGCATCCCCACGTGCTCGCTGAACCGCTCCGCCAGGATCGTCCGCGACACGGCGACCTCGCGGGCCAGTTCGGGCAGTGTCCATGCACGCGCGGGCTCGCCGTGGATCAGCGCCAGCGCTTTGCCGACTTGCGGATCACGCAAACCGGTCAGCCAACTGGCTGCGGCCGTATCCTGCGTTTCCGCGTGCCGACGCACCACCTCGATGAAGATTAGCTCGCTCAACTTTGTCAGGATGCCACTGCCTCCGAGGCGCCCCTCGGAGCTTTCCCTCAGGGTGGCCTCGATCAGTTGGCCGAGCCAGCCGCCTTCGGCTTTCAGTGCATCACGAACATGGATCATTCGCGGCAGGGTTTGCACCAACGGGTTGAACGGCCGGATGTCGCAGCCAAGGAAGCCACAGATCATCCGCGCCCCTTTCGGCCCGCCACCGCCGGGTGTCAACAAGAAGGGCAGACTTGCGCTGGCGTCCATCTCCGGGAAAATACCGACATCCGGATCGGCCCGCAGGCGCGGATCGCTGGACATCATGTGGGAATCGCCCTGCGGAAAAACCAGGATGCTGCCGGGCCCGAACTCGACCAGTGATTGCGGATCGTCGTTCAGACCGCTCCAGCCACTGCCACTGATCACCACATGGTATTCGATCACATGCTGGGCGCCCGGTATGACTTTTTCCGCGATCTCGTTGCTGGGAGGGGCCACGGCAACCCAGGGCGTGGAGGTCTGCACGTCGAAGAAGATGGCTCCGGACAGTCTAACGGTCTGCAGCACATCGGAAAGAATGTCGGTTTTCATGGTTGTACGTGCAAAAACGACTCCTCATAAGATCCGGACGATCGGTCACGAACGCCGAACACTCGGTCATTCTGCCTCGTCCGACTAACCAGTAGACTGCCGTCGTTCAATCAAAACGACCGATTACGGAAAGAGGCAAGCAATGGCGACTATAGCAAAAGAATTACCCCTTCAAGCGGACCTGCTGGAGCAATTTGCAGGCAAAGTGATGGAAGACATCGGCGGCGCATTCTCTCTGCTGTTGGCTTTCATGGGCGACCAGACCGGCATTTACCGCTCGTTACGCGACGACGGTCCGGCCACCTCGGTGGAACTGGCACGGCGTTGCAATGTCGACGAGCGATACCTTCGGGAGTGGCTCAGTGCACAAGCGGCGGCGGGCTATGTAGACTATCTCCCCGGCAACGAGTCCTTTTCCCTGGCACCGGAGAAGGCTACGGTGTTGGCAGCGGAAGGCGATCCGGCATGCCTGCAGGGATTCGTTCAGCAGATCGTGGCGCAGTTCTCCACCTACGAGCAAGCCATCGACGTGTTCTGTTCCGGCGCAGGCCGTGACTGGAGCGAACACCACAGCTGCTGTTTCTGCGCCACTGACCGACTTTTTAACCCGGGCTACACCACAAACTTGGTCTCCTCCTGGCTGCCCGCATTGGATGGCGTTGAATCGAAGTTGAGAGCCGGCGCCAAGGTGGCGGATATCGGCTGCGGGCTGGGTTCGTCCACCGTGCTGATGGCGGAGGCGTATCCCAATTCCGTATTCCACGGTTTCGATTTCCACCCACCTTCCATCAAACAATCGCGACAGCGCGCCGCGGAACTTGGCGTCAGCGGCAATACCCGCTTCGAAGCGTTGACCGCAAAGGAGATTCCCAATGATTCCTATGACCTGGTCTGCATGTTTGATGCATTGCACGACATGGGGGATCCGGTGGGCGCCGCGCGGCACATTCGTGAGTGCCTGACCGAGAACGGCACACTGATGCTGGTCGAACCGCTGGCCGGCGATGAACTGAGCGACAACCTGCACCTGGTCGGCCAGATTTTTTACGCCGCATCAACCCTGGTCTGCACGCCGGCTTCCAAGGCCCAGGAAGTCGGCTTGGCGCTGGGCTCACAGGCGGGCCAGGCCCGTCTGGAAAAGGTCCTGCGCGAGGCGGGCTTCACGCGTATCCGGCGGGCCACCGAAACCGAAACCAACATGGTGCTCGAAGCGCGGCCCTGAAGCCGAGGCGGGAGGCTTGCCACGAGGATAGCGGGTGGCCGGCCTGAGAACAAAACTCCCTTGTGATCTATTTGCAGGGGAGTTTTGTTATCTGCGGCTTTACTGAATCTGGTGATGGCGTAAGCTTCCCCGTAAAGCACACAGTTATGAACTAGAGATTTCTACTTGCTGATTAGGTCTCCTCCTGGCCGAAAGCAGAGACTTCACCAACTCGGCGGTCAGTGACCTTACGCTCTTTGAAATACGTCGGAGGATCATCTATTGGCCCTCAAGAATTTGACCTGGCGTGTTGGGTGAATGACCGCTATCGGCGAGCAGAGACTCTTGGTCTTGCTATCACCAAAAATGGCTGGACTGGGTCGCGAACTATCCTACCCTGTCAAGCCGTCATTCTAACCTACTGAAGCTCAATATCCGCTTCGGGTCGGAAGCGGCCCTTGGCAGGCAGGCTAGTGCAATATCTGCTTCTCGGCACATAGCAGAACTCCCCTGGATGTGAATCGCAGGGGAGTTTAGTTCTCAGTGTGGCCAAAAGCGGTCATTCAACTAATTTGAATATGACGCAAATGCGGAATTTCTTTTGGCCACTCCCGCTCAATATACGAACAGACCCTGCACCTACGGCGTGTACCAGATGGGCGAGGTGTAGGCGCGCTCCTGCTGGGTCGGCGGCACGCCCTCCGGGAGGTCCGCCCCGTAGAATGCCGCATCGTAGGTGGTCCAGCGGACGCTGTAGCCGGGCACGCACGCCGGTGCTGGACACGACGGTCTCGCCGCGCGCGAACCGGTAAGCCTCATCGGACCGAGCCGGTTGCCAATCATCCCGGCATCGGTCGAATAGGACGTGTGGAGGTGGGTGTCCCCCCAGAACACGCGCTTGGGATACCCGATGGCCAGATAGGGCGAATACTCCTTCTCGCCGATATGATCACCCTGCGTCGGCTCGTAGCCATAACCGGCATAGGGTTCCGCAGCCAATGCCGGCGCAAGAGACTGCGTCGAAAGAACAATTGCAAAAAGAATGGGGGCGGGTTTCATCTGCCTGGTCTCCTCTGCGATGCTTGGCTTCATTCCAGGCACGGACTATTCGCTATGACCGATCCGGATCAGGCTAATGGCATGTCACCGATGGGTTCAACTCGCAAGTGCAACTTTTACGGTTGGAAGGTGGACAAGCTGCGATAGCATCAATGCTGTCCCTACCGACCAAAGTAAGAGGAGCATTACGATGCGCTATACGCAGCTTGCCCATAGCCCACATATACCGGACCGATTGGGGTGTTGGCCCCAAGGAACAGACTTCCAGCGGCAATTCCGTCAGAAAAAATGTCGTTTCTTTGCTCCCGGACTCCGCCATGCTCCAGGGAGCCCCCAACATACCAGGACAGGAATGGCAGGGGCGCGAATCGCCTGTAATACATTGCATAGACCAAGGCGGCCTGCTGTCCACTCAACGCATCCTCCGCGTAACCGGAAAGATTCAGGAAGCCACCCAGCCGGTAACGGTTCTGGATGGAAGCGGCACCATTCTGGGTCGTCGCCACCTGCCCACCCAGTCCGATAACATGGCCCTTGCCGAACGTCGTGAAACCGTTGGCATCGAAGCTGCCGAAGAGATGGCGAAGACCGACCGGCTGGCGGCAAGCACTGGGCTGTTCCAGCCAAAAGGCAACATCGGCCTGGACTTGCTGCTGTTCCAGTCCATCTTCGGCCCCATCGGCAAGCCTGCGGAAGACGCGGTTTATCCTGCTGTCTCGACGACCGACGGCAAGCCGATGAACGCGCAGCATGACTGCGTGATCCGGATGAGCAAGGATGAAATGCCACCCGCCGAGGCCTTCTGGTCGTTCACCCTCTATGACACAGAGAACGGATTCTTCACCCCCAACGAACGCAAGCGATCAGGCACCCCGGGGCCTCAGCGCAGGCGAGAACGAGGGTACGGTTTGGCCGCAGGCCAAGAAGTGCCCGAGACAAGCCGTGGCGCGTGCAGGCGATAACCCGGAACTTGCCAAGCCTTCATCCTCTCCGTCCCGAAATTGAATCAGCCGCAGCTCAGCCGGCCGCCTTCCAAAGCCAGCCCAGCATCAGCATTGCCACCGCCGCGGCCCAGCTGCCCGCGACCCTCACCGCGATGCGCATCCAGGCAGTCTTCAGAGGGACGACCGCCGCCGAAATCAGCAGCACGATCGTCAGCGCAGTTGCGACAATTCCGATCAAAGGCAACAGGCCCGATCCGGCGGCAGCGAGGGCCGAGCCGTTGAACAGGCCGTGCAGCGCGCCGAACGTGCCCGCCAACACGGCAACGGCCCCCGGCGCCAGTTTCAGGTCTGCGGCGACCAGCACGCCGAGGACCAGGAAAGACAGCACGCCGAGCCACGGCAGCTCAACCGTCACCGGCAGGCTCAGGCCGACGAGCCCCGCCAGCAACCAGGCCGCTGGCAGGATCGTCACCGCCAGACGCCCCGCCCTCGCTCCGCGCAGCCCGGCGAGCAGCGCGGCGGCGGCGAGTCCGAGCAGATCGCCGGGCGAGAGCAGCAGATGCAACGCCCCGTCGTAGAACGGCCCCAGTCCCGAAGTCACGAGGTGGGCATGCGCAGCCGGAGGCGCCGTGCAAAGCAGCGCAGTGACGATGGCGGCGGCTCGCGCCCGGCTCACACCAGCGCTCCCCACAGGAAGTACGCTCCGCCCGCCAGTATCAGCGCCCCCGCGCCGCGCAGGAACACGCGGCCCAGGTCCCAGCGCTGGATCAGCCCGATGCCGATGCCGACCGCGTGCAACGTTCCGGTCATCATGACGAAACCCAGGCTGTAGAGCATGGCATTCTCCCCGGGCTTCAGCTCGGTGCCATGGGCGTGACCGTGGAACACGGCGAAGAAAGCGACAACCACGATCGCTGCAGCGAGAGGCAGGCGGGTCCGCCCGAGCACCAGCGCGCCGAGCACCAGCGCAGACGCCGCGATGCCGATCTCCACCCCGGGAAGCGTTACGCCAATCAGAGCGAGCATGCCGCCGATGGCCATCATCATGGGGAAGGCGACCGGCAGCACCCATATCGCTGGCGCGCCGAGCTGCGCGCCCCACAGTCCGACTGCCACCATCGCGAGCACGTGATCCATTCCCGACACCGGATGCCACAGCCCGCTCAGGAAGCCGCCTGCCTCGCCCGCGCGAATATGCGCCCAGGCGGCGAGCGGCCAGAACATCGTGAGCGTCGCGGCGAGGGTCGATTCGTAGCGGGGCGGGCGTGGCACGATCAAAACATCATCACGGCGCGCTGGACCGTCCAGTACGCCCCGAGCGAGCCGATCACGTAGCCGGGGGCGAATTGCACCCAGCGCGGCCGGGGAAACGCCAGCACTCCGAATGAGCGGCGCATCAGCAGTATCAGAACCACGAAGACGAGCTGGCCCAGCTCGACGCCGACGTTGAACGTCAGCAGGGCGAGCGGGATCTCCGCCTTGGGCGTGCCAACGGTAGACAGGCCGCTGGCGAAACCGAAGCCGTGCAGGAGGCCGAACGCGAACGCCACCACCCAGGGATGCCGCAGGGTGAAGCTGGTCTCGCCGCGCCATATGCGCACGATCTCGGGCCCGAGAAACAGGATAGAAAGCGCAATCGCCGCGTTGAGCGGGAGCCTGGGGATGCTCGCGTAGCCGAGCGTGGCGAGCGCCAGCGTGATACTGTGCGCCACCGTGAACGCGGTGATGGTCTTGATCAGCATGC
>JASFKQ010000224.1:0-6022 GCA_050118555.1 Lysobacterales bacterium | reverse complement strand
CGCGATCGACCTGCCCGGCGCTCAACAGGCTGCAATCCATCGAGGAAATGCTGGTCAGCCGGACCATCTGTGTGGAGAAGGCCGACAGGCTCGTATCCCCTGTTGGCGTGAACTCGACGGTTGCGGAGTTGCAGTCGGAGAAATCGAAGGACATCGTGCCCACCGTATCCAGCGCTACCTCGTCCGGGTTGAAATCGTTACCCCAACCCGCTCCGCTGGTCCGCATCACGTCGACGGTTGCGGTGTTGCCCTCGATTCCAGGCCCGCTGCCGATGAGCCAGAGCTGGTTGCCGTCCTCGTAGCCATAGAAATAGACCACGAACTGATCCGGGCCGTTTGCGCTTTTGACCACCTCGATCACCCAACCCTGGCCTTTCAGGTCGGGGTTGTACCAGGATCCGGTAAAGGCGCCGTTGAGCCCGTCGCCGGCGATCCGTTCGGATGCTGCCCAGACTTTCAACAAATTGTGATCGGGGGTGGCGCCCGCCGGAAACGCAGCGGTCTTGATGCCGAGCACGATCGCCAGCGCATTGGAGCCGGCGCGCGTGTCCACCCCGGGAGGTGAAAATGCCGGCACACCGACCTGTGCGAATTCGGCCAAAGCCCCTGCGTCGACGAAAAAGGGATCATCCCTGAGGCCGGCGAATACCCGGATGTCACCATTGACGCCAACCTCGCCGACCGGCGCCTGAACGGACAGTCCATCCAGACCTTCGCAGCTGACGACTTGTTCCGCGCTGAACGAGCAGTCGATCTGCATGGACTGCTCCTGGTCGTTCTCGATAAAAAAGTGGTAAACCACCTCATCGGAAAACTGGGTCGCGCCGTTCGCGGACGGGTAGACGGTCAACGCCAGGATCAACTCATCCGGTGGCGCCTCACAACCCATGCCCCCGGACGCCTCGCAGAAGGGCTCGACAAAGGCATAAAGGTCGAGCAGGTCGGCAATCGGGTCGGCGGCCGCCGCCGCGGAATCGGCCTTGTCGGCGGCATGTAGCGCGCCGGTCACTAACAACAGTATCAAGGGCAGTCTCGCCAGGCCCTTTTTCGGTGTGTAGGCGTTCATGTGTGTGGACCTCCATCTCGTTCTGACTGGCTTAAAACCTGCGCACTCGTTGTGCAGTCTCACGATATAAAGGCCTTGCGGCGAAAGCCTGACGGATTCCATATGTTGTGTTACGGAAGCTTACGGACTATCGTGGTCCGAGGAACGCTGTGAACGTCGTTCCAGCCTGTTTATCAATGACCCTGGGGGCAGCATTGAAGCATTTGTGCAGCGGCGGCGCCAGATCCACTGCCCACCCTGATTTTCTCCAGTCCAGCGTACGAGCGTGATCCGCACCGGGGCACTCAGTGGGAATTCCGAGCCGGGTTTTGCCCTGGGTCCCTGGCGTGTGGAACCGGTGCGCAACCTGATCCGCAGGGGCACAGAGGAAATTCACCTGGAGAACAGGCTGATGCAGACGCTTGTTTTCCTGGCCGCGCATCCCGGAGAGGTCATTTCCCGTGAACGGTTTTTCGAAAGCGTGTGGCGCGGGCGCGTGGTCAACGAAGAAGCCCTGTCCCGGGCGATCTCCCTGCTGCGAGGCGCGCTGGGTGACCAGGCGCATGCCCCGAGTTACATCCAGACCATCCCCGGGGTGGGCTATCGCCTGATCGCGAGGGTGGTCCAGGGCGAAGGGCCCGGGCTGACCAAGCTGCCGAAGCCGGTCTTGCAGGAGAACTCGATCGCAGTACTGCCCTTCGCCAACCTCAGCGAAGATCCCGCGAACGAGTACTTTTCCGACGGAATCTCGGAAGAGATCCTCAACGTACTGACCCAGGTCGACCGGTTCAAGGTGGTGGGCCGCACCTCTTCCTTTGCCTTCAAAGACAAGAACAAGGACATTCGCAAGATCGGCAGGACCCTGAACGTGACGCACCTGCTGGAGGGCTCGGTGCGCAAGGCGGATGCCCGCGTCCGCATCACTGCCCAGCTGATCAAGGCCGACGACGGATACCACGTCTGGTCGGAAACCTTCGAACGCCAGCTCGACGACATTTTCGCGGTGCAGGATGAAATAGCAGGCGCCGTCACGAAGGCGCTCAGAGTCAAGCTGCTGGGTGAGCACGAGGAAATCGAGCCCCGTGGAAACACCCGCAATCCCAAGGCTTACCAGGCTTTTCTGCTGGGCATGCACTATCGCAATCAAGGCGCCCTGAAGGACACGGTCCGAAGGGCTCAAGCCGCCTTTGAGCAGGCGATAGAACTCGATCCCGGCTATGCCAGGGCGCACGCGGCGCTGGCCTGGACCTGGATCGACAAGGTCTGGAACGGCTACACCACCCACGCCGAAGGCGTGAGCGCGATCGATGCGGCTGCGACCCGGGCCATCGAACTCGCACCCAACCTGGCCGACGGTTACCTGGCGCTCGCTCTGCTGCACCAGATCGATTACACCCACCAGCGCAGCGCCGCCGACGCCATCGAAACCGCCCTGAATCTGAATCCGGGCAACGTTCGCGTGCTGATCGAATTCGCTCGCATGAACAGCCACTACGGCCGCGGGGAAATCAGCGTGGCGGCGGCGCGGGAAGCCGTGGAACGGGACCCGGTATCCGTCTTCGCCAACCACATCCTGGGACACGTGCTGTACTTCGGCAGGCGCTATGAAGAGGCCATTCAGGCTCTTCGCCATACCCTGGAACTGGACCCGCACTACCCCAAACCCCATTACTTCATCAGCATGAGTCTCTATTGGCTGGGTGAATATGAAGCCGCGCTCGAGGAGATTCGAGAGGAACCGCTGGAATGGATGAGGGAAACGGCGTCGACAGCCATACTGAATCGGCTCGGCCGGACGAAGGAAGCGGAGCCCCATTTCGCCCGGCTCGTGGAACTGGGTAAAACCGAGAACAATTTCAAGCAGCAGGCAGATATCCATGCACAGCTTGGCGACACGGACCGCGCCATGCATTGCCTGCAGCTGGCATTCGACCAGGGCGACCCGGGCCTGACCCAGCTATTGGCAGACCCGTTCCTGGACCCGATGCGGGACGATCCCCGATTCCAGCAACTGCTGGAAAAAGTTGGCCTGACGGACGTCTAGTCGGGCCGCTCGCAGTCCCGGTTCCCCTTGTCGAACACGATGCGCCAGTGACCGTCGGGTTCCAGTCGCCACACTGAGTTGAAGGTGGCGACACGTGTGCCTGCCGGGTCGTAGACCGGACCGCTGCTGTGTGCCAGCGTGCCGGATTCCAGCACCTCCACTCGCTCGGGCGCCCAGGAAAACGGTGCTTCCGGCTGCTCGAAATAGGCCTTCCAGGCCTCCGCCACCTGCTGCTTTCCACGCAGCGGCTCGCCGTCACCGAAGAAGATGGCCTCCTTCGAAAGGAACTGCGTGAAGGCATCGTAGTCACGGTCGGCCATGGTTTGCGCGAAGGCGCGCTCAGTATCCCGGACCTGTTCGCGCGGGCCGGCGTTTTCGGGCTCCTCCGCCACGGCGGCGGTGACGACCATCCACACCAGCAAGGCGAATGCCGGTCGGATCAAGCTGAAGTCGGGCATGCTGTACGCTCTCCCTTTCACCTGCTGCAAGACCATCGATAGTAGTGCCGCACAGGCTGCTGCAAGGTGAATTTGCGACCAATGCCCTGTTGAACGGGGCAGGCTCCCGATCAGGACCCGTCCACGAAACGCCTACTCCACCCGCGCTATGATGCGCAGCGGTCCGCCGCTGCCGCCGCGAATCTTGACCGGAAGCGCCACCACGTAGACGCCCGTCGCGGGCAACCTGTCGAGGTTGGCGACGTTCTCGAAAGCGGGCACGTTGTGGGTCATCAGCGCGACATGGGTCTTGAAGTACTGCGACTTGCCGTAGTCGATGCTGGCGGTGTCGATGCCCACCGCCTTCACGTGCCGGTTCTGTATAAGCCATTCGGCCGCTTCCGGTCCCAGCCCGGGAAAGGACAGTTTCGCAACCGCCTGCGCACCGCGCTCGGCCGTGCCGAGGTACTTTTCCGCGTCCGGCCAGTACTGGCGGAAGCCGGTGCGGAGCAGCACGATGGAATCGTCCGGAACGGCGCCGTGCGCCGCTTCCCAGGCCTCGATGTCCGCCACCGAAACGAGATGGTCACGATCCTTCGCCACTTCGTCACTCACGTCGATCACGACCGCGGCGCCGATCAACTGGTCGAGCGGGATCTCGTTCACATGATGACCACCCTTGGCGAAATGCACCGGGGCGTCGATGTGGGTGCCGCCGTGCTCGGCGGTGCTGAACGAGTAGGCCGAGTAGAAATAACCCTTGTCGGTCATGCCCTCGAAATCCGTGGTCTTGCTGAACTTCTCGGCGGTGGGCCAGAAGATCGTCTCCTCGGACAGGTCGTGAGTGAGGTCGATCCAGCCGGACGCGTCTCCCGGCGCATCGTCGGCCGGGACGCAGACCGGGAGCAGGGCAGCCGCCAGCACAGCGAGGACTACCGAGGTCTTTGTGTTCATGTCAGGACTCTCCGATTTAACATAATCACATTCCCGCGGGAACGTGTCGCTATTGGTGGGGCTTCCCGCCGAGTCGCCGCGAACCCACGGGGACACCCGACGTGTGGAAGCCTCGCCGTTTACAGGACCTTCCAAGCTTAGGCTGGAACCCAGCCCGATTCCACAACGACTTCGGGATCGTCAGTTCGCCAGCGCCACCGCCATCTGCTCGATCATCGAGCGCCCGGCCAGTTTTCTCAGCCAGCGGGGCGGAATGCCTTCCATACCATAGTGCGCGCCCGCCACCTGGCCGCAAACCGCGGCCGTGGTGTCCGCGTCGTCGCCGAGGTTCGCGGCCATCAGCACGGCTTCCTCGAAAGAGCCCGCCCGGTGAAAACACCACAGCGCCGCTTCCAGGCTGTGCACCACGTAGCCGCTGCCGCGTATTTCGTCCGCCTCCTTGCTGCGGTACGCGCCTTCGGCAAGTTCCAGGATCCGTGGCTCGGTGAGGCCAGGCGCGCCATGGCCGAGCAGTACCGATTCCTTGTCCGCTCCCGCGAGCGCGGCGCACAGCATCGCGGCCAGCAGACGGCAGGCGTCCAGGCATTCGGCCGCGCCGTGGGTGGTGCGGGCGCTCTCGGCCGCGAACTGAACCGCCTGGTCTGGGCTCTTGGCGAAATACATCGGCACCGGGGCCAGCCGCATGATGCAACCATTGCCGGCCGTGAAGGGGTCACTGCTGCCCGCAAACGGATCGGGCAGCGACTCGTAGCGCGTAAGCGCGCTGGAAACGGTGCTCCCGATGTCGAAACAGCGCCCATTGCTGCTCATGTAGCCCGTGTCCCGCCAGCGCAGGTAACGGCGGATCTGGTCCTCCGCGTCGAAACCGCCGCACTCGAGCAAGCTGGCCGCCAGGCACAGCGCCATCGAGGTATCGTCAGTCCACTGGCCGGGCGAAAGGCCGAACGGCCCTCCCCCGACCAGTTCGGTGAGTGGCTCGAAGGTGCCCCGGGCCCGGAACTCCACGGCCGTTCCCACCGCGTCGCCGACCGCCAGGCCTACCAGGCAACCGCGGAACCGGTCCAGCCATCCGGATTCCAGGTGCACGCACGGTTCGAGGGAAAAAGGTTGGTCGGTCAAGGCGGCTTCAGTGTCGCACCACGCGCTGGTAGCGGTGGCCGACTGTTGCGATCTGGCCATCGGCGCAGATCATATAGGCGTCCAGCGCCTTGCTGAAACGCCGGACCACGTGCTGGCCCAGGTCGCGCTCCAGGTCGCGCCGGGACTTGCGGTTGAAGTAGAACAGCTCGGAACCTCGCTGGTGATCGACCTCGCCGTACGCGGCGAGCCAGTCGACCACCCGGCGTGGAATGCCGCGTTGCTGCATACGGATACGGGCGTGTTGGCTCAGCTTCATTATTTTCTCCCTGTCACATTAGCGCACGGACATTTGGTCCAGAGTGATCCTAAACAGGGACGTTCTCAATAGCTGAGAAAATTCAAGCTGACCCTTTTATTCTTTTTTGCCTTAAGCTGGGGGAAACGCGTAAGTACGCGGCACCG
>JASFKQ010000223.1:0-6039 GCA_050118555.1 Lysobacterales bacterium | reverse complement strand
CTGGGTCAACCCGTGGGGGCGCTGCAGCCCGGACGGCGCGCCGACCTGGTGGAGCTGGACACCGAGCATCCACTGATGGACGGCCGCGGGCCGGACGATGCGCTGAATACCTGGGTATTCGCCGGTGGGTCCGCGATGATCCGTTCCGTGTGGGTGGCGGGCCGCCGGGTCCTGGAGCAGGGGCACCACGAGCAAGAGGAACCGTTGCGCGATGCGTTCCGTCGGGCCGTGAGGGAACTGGCCACGTGAGCGCCGGGCTGCCCTTCGCGGAAGCCTGTGAAAGGAACAAGGCTCCCATCGCCGAGGCGCTGGAGTCTGAGCTCCCGGAAGCCGGCCGCGTGCTCGAGATCGGTTCGGGCACCGGTCAGCACGTGGTGTATTTCGCCCGGAAATTGCCCGGCTGGACCTGGCAACCCTCTGACCGGGCGGAGAACCTGTCCGGTCTGAGCGCACGGCTGGACGCCGAAGGTGCTGCCAACATTCTCGATCCACTGCAACTCGATGTCACAGCGCCATGGCCGCCGGGAACTTACGACGCGGTGTACTCGTCAAATACCGCGCATATCATGTACTGGGACGCGGTGCAGGCCATGTTCCGCGGGGTGGCGGGTTGTCTGACGGCCGGCGGCACGTTTTGCCTCTACGGCCCGTTCAATGAGGATGGCCGCTATACGGCACCCGGCAATGCCGCCTTCGACCGCCAGTTGCGCCAGCGCGACCCGGGTATGGGGCTGCGCGACATCGAGGCTCTCGAGACTCTGGCCGGGCGCCATGGCCTGGGTCTGGAACGCCGACTCGCGATGCCCGCGAACAACCAGGTGCTCGTATTCAGGAAGGAGGGGGAACAAGGCCATGGTATTTGAAATCGACAACGCATCGGGCGCCGACGAGGCCACGGTACTGGTGCAGGCGGCAGCGCTCATGGCCGGCCAGCGCGACCCCGTGGCCAACGCCGCGAACCTTTCCTCGCTGCTTTATCACGTCCTGCCCGAGGTCAACTGGGTGGGTTTCTACTTTCTCAGGGGTCGGGAACTTCTGGTGGGGCCGTTCCAGGGCAAACCCGCTTGTGTGACCATCCCCCTCGGCAAGGGTGTATGCGGCACGGCCGCAGCCAGCCGTGCGGTGCAGCGTGTAGCCGACGTTCATGCCTTCGAAGGTCACATCGCCTGCGACGTGGACTCGCGTGCCGAACTGGTCGTGCCGTTGCTGCGTGGCCAGGATGTCCTTGGCGTCCTCGATGTGGACAGCCCGATCCCTGGCCGTTTCGACGACGCAGACGAAGAGTTGTTGCGAAAAGTGGCCGAACTCTACATGCGGTCGGTCGACTGGCGCTGAACCGGTGTTCAGGCCATAATCCGCTCCCTGACTGGAGAATACCTATGACATCCATGATTCGATCCCTGGCCGCCGTGGCGTTCGCCGCGGCTCTGTTCTCTTCCGCCGCCTTTGGCGCGGAGGATCAGGCGACCCTCGAGCGGACGCCTTCGGCCCCCGGCGCCTCGGTCGGTTTCGGCAACATTGCCGATGGCGACGTGGTGCCCCCGGTGTTCACTGTGAAATTCACCATCAGCGGCATGGGAATCGCACCGGCGGGGAGCCAGATACCCAACACCGGCCACCATCATCTGCTGATCGACGTGGACGAGCTTCCCGACATGAATCAGCCGCTGCCGGCCAACGATCACATCCGGCACTTCGGCAAGGGCCAGACCGAGGCGCAGCTCGAACTGACGCCGGGCAAGCACACGCTGCAGCTGCTGCTGGCCGACTATCGGCATGTGCCCCACGATCCGCCGGTCATGTCAGACCGCATCACGATCACGGTCAGCCCTGATGCAGCCAGCGCGAAAAAGGACGGGGAAGGGGACGCGCAGTGAGCGAAGTGGCGAACGTCGCCAAGGGAAAAGTCGTTTCCTTCCACTACACGCTGAGCGACGAGACGGGCGAGCAGCTGGAGACCTCGCGCGAGCGGCAGCCCATGAGTTACCTGCATGGCGCCCGCAATATCATTCCCGGCCTCGAAAAGGCGCTGGAGGGCCGATCGGCGGGTGATTCCTTCCAGGTGACCGTCGCCCCCGCTGAGGCATACGGTGAACGCAACGAAGGCAATGTCCAGCGGATTCCCGCAAAACACTTCCAGGATCCCCGGCGTCTGGAGCCGGGGCAACTTGTATCCATCCAGACCCGCCAGGGTCCGGTGCAGGCCGTTGTTCGGAAAGTCGGCCGTTTCAACGTGGACGTCGACGCCAATCACCCGCTGGCCGGGAAGACACTGACCTTCGATGTCGAGGTGATGGACGTGCGCGACGCGACGGAGGAAGAATCCACCCATGGCCACGTTCACGGCCCGGGCGGAGTGCACCACTAGCCTGCATATTGCACGAGCATCCTGGCCCTGGCTGGTGCATGCGCGCTCGTGGTGCTGTGGGGGGCGTTCCGGGGCTCAGGAGCCCCGGAGATGCGGTAAATCAGGACTTGCGTGCGACGTTCTTGAGTTCGTCCATGTCCAGGATGCGGACTTGCTTGCGGTCGACCTTGACCACGCCGGCCTTCTGGAAGCGGGCAAGAACCCGGCTCACGGTTTCGGTGGCGAGCCTCAGATAGCTGGCGATGTCACGCCGCGACATGGCAAGGATGAACTCCTTGTCGGAGTAACCACGCCGCGAGAAACGCTCTGAGAGTGAGAGCAGGAACATTGCGATCCGTTCGTCTGCACTCAGATCGCCCGCGATCGTCTCGAGTTCGCTGATGCGCTGGCTCATGACCCGGAACAATTCCGACTGCAGCTCCGGCATGTGCCGTGCCATGCTCGAAACGGTGTCGAAGGTCAGGCCGCAGACCGCGCTGGTGTCCAAGGCCACCACGTTCGCGACGTGCTTGCAGGAATGGATGGCATCCAGTCCGATTATTTCGCCCGGAAGGTGGAACCCGAGAACCTGCTCCTGGCCTTCGTGGTCGATCACGTAACTCTTGAAGCAGCCGGTGCGTACGGAAGCCACCGACCGGAATTCATCGCCGGCCCGGAACAGGTGCTCGCCCGGCTGGATCGGTCGCGAGCGGTGCACGATCTGTTCGAAGCGTTCGGTTTCGTCCGGGGTGAGGCCGCGGGGAAGGCAAAGCTCGCCGAGTGCACAACGGCTGCAAGCCACCTGCGCACGGGAAGGTTCGCGACGGTAGTCCCGGATATTCGCCACTCTTAAGGAACTTTCCATGATGCTGCTCTCCAAATCATTCTTTTGGATGAATTATATGTGGAGGGCAGTGATCGGAACATTCGTAGTATTACCTACGTAGTTGTACGTAAGCCCGCAGGGTCGGAACGAAGCAAACCGACCCGGGTCCATGGCCCGGCAGCTGTCGGGGCAACGGCAAGCGGTGATATCCCGCCTCAGATTACCTTCGAAAACTTGGGCTGGGTCTGTGGCGCCTGCAGGTATTCGTCGAACACCATCGCAATGGCGCGCAGCAGCAGCCGGCCTTCGGGCGTGACATTGAATTCATCGTCGCCCATCGCCAGCAGGCCGTCCTCTTCCAGCCGTTCCAGCGTGGCCAGCTCTGGCGCGAAGTGCTCGTGGAAGTCGATCGCGTAGTTCGATTCGAAGCGGTGGAACTGGACCGTTCCATGGCACATGATCGATTCGATCACACTGCGCCGTAGCCGGTCTTCCGTGGTCAGGCTCACACCGCGCCATATCGGCAGTTTGCCTTCGGCTACCACCGATTCGTAACTGGGTATGTCCTTGATGTTCTGTGCGTAGCAATCGCCGACCTTGCCGATCGCGCTGACACCGAGGCCGACGAGGTCACACTCGCGCCGCGTGGAATAACCCTGGAAATTGCGCTGCAGGCCGCCTTCCCGCTGAGCGACCGTCAATTCGTCCTCGGGCAGGGCGAAATGGTCCATGCCGATGTAAACGTAGCCGGCCTGGCTCAGCTTGTCGATCGTCAGCTCCATCAGCTGCAGCTTCGTTTCCGGCGACGGGATGTCATCGGCATTGATCATCCGCTGGGCGCGGAAGATGTGCGGCAGGTGGGCATAGTTGTATACGGCGAGCCGATCCGGGCGCGCTGCGACCACGGTGTCGATGGTATTGCCGAAGCTTTCCATCGTTTGCAGCGGAAGGCCGTAGATCAGGTCGATCGACACGGAGTTGAATCCCAGTTTCCGCGAGCCCTCGATCATTTCCAGGGTTGCTGTGGGATCCTGCACACGGTTCACGGCTTTCTGCACCGCGGGATCGATGTCCTGCACGCCCAGGCTGATTCGGTTGAAACCAATGTCCGCCAGCATGGCCAAACGGTCCAGACCCACGGTGCGGGGGTCGACCTCGATGGAAAACTCCCGCGTGGCGTCCCCGCTCAGCGAGAAGTGGTGCCCGAGCGTGGCCATCAGCTGGCGCAGCTGGGTATCATCGTGAAAGGTCGGTGTGCCGCCGCCGAAGTGCAGCTGGACAACTTCCCGATCGTGGTCGAACAGCTCGCCCTGCATGGCGATTTCCTGCTCGAGCATCCCGAGATAGCGGATAGCCTGGTCCTCGTGCCGCGTTACCTTCTTCATGCACCCGCAGTAGTAACAGAGCGAGCGGCAGAACGGCAGATGCACGTACAGGGACAGCGGTTTGGGAATCAGCTCGCTGTTGCTCGCGGAGGTATACCGGACATAGGCGTCCGCATCGAAGCCCTCCATGAACTGCACCGCGGTCGGGTACGACGTGTAACGGGGCCCCGCGATATCGTATCGCTTGATGAGTTCGGTGTTGAATTTGACTCTCTGTTCCATTTTTCGACTCTGTGTCTTGATTGTGTGTTTGCGTCCAGAAGAAGCCTAAACGATGGTGTTCCCGGCAAAATTGATCGGAGTCAAACGCTTGACTGTTGGACGGCGGGCCCGGTCAAATAATTCCATATCTCGCAGCAATTTCATACCTGACCCAGATCAATTACGCACAAGGGGCGTATCCGTAGACTACAAGCGTCGG
Organism: Lysobacterales bacterium; assembly: GCA_050118555.1. GTDB lineage: Bacteria > Pseudomonadota > Gammaproteobacteria > Xanthomonadales > SZUA-36 > CALKKN01. Next base: position 1,060 of record JASFKQ010000223.1, on the reverse strand, counting down.
CATAGCAGGTAACCCCGGTTATGTCGAAGGAACACGATTGTGTGAAGACTCTCCAAGTCTCAAGAATTAGGCCAGACACCCGTCTGGCCTTCTTTTTTGAACCGCCGAAACGCCACGTCCGGAGCTCTTTTCGTAGCAACAAATCTTTCCGCTGAAGACGCTGAGCACGCAGAAACAGGACGCCACAATACAACTCGGCGACGCAGTCTCCACTAAATACCCCAGCGAGTTTTCCTTTTCGGCGTTTTCCGCGTCATCCGCGGAAATCACTTCGCGTTTGAGCCACCAGGCCTCAATCGTGGGGTCCGGTATAGATGCAGCCCGCGTTGCAGGTTTCCTGGACGACGATTTTCGAGAGCTCCGGAAGCTCCGGGGCGAGCCGTTCCCAGATCCACCGCGCCAGGTTTTCGCTGGTCGGATTCTCCAGGCCCTCGATGTCGTTGAGGCAATGATGGTCGAGCCGGTCGTACAGCGGCTGGAATGCGCGGCGCAGGTCCGCGAAGTCCATCACCCATCCGGTCGTATCTCCGACCGGGCCGGTGATGTGGATTTCGATCCTGAAGGAGTGGCCGTGCATGCGTGCGCACTTGTGGCCTTCGGGTACGTTGGGAAGGCGATGCGCCGCTTCGATCTGAAATACGCGAAAAACGTCCATGCGCGGATTGTGCCGTCCGGGGCCGGACGACGCAACATCGTGGACGACCGCAGGCTCGCTAGCCGGTCTTGAAGCCGGTGCGGTCGTGCGAACCGTCGCAGAACGGCTTGTTGGCCGATTGGCCGCAACGGCAGAGCGAGCCGCGCATCTTCACGCATTCCTGTCCGAACTGGTTATGCATCCTGAGCCGTCCCCGGAACGTGATGGGGCCGTTCTTGATGCACGAAATCGTGATCTTGCTGGGGCGGTCCGACGCGGGAATCTCCGACGCCTCGGCAATCTTGCCCGGGTGCAGGAATTCGCGTTCGATATGTTGCCCGTCGCAGGTCGGTTTCGACTTCGAGGCGCCGCACCGGCACAGAGTCAGGTGATTGGCGTACTGAACGCTGCCGTCTTCGTTCACAA
>JASFKQ010000222.1:0-6098 GCA_050118555.1 Lysobacterales bacterium | reverse complement strand
GCCAGGCCCAGGCGCCGCAAGCGGGCATAACCGTGGAAGGTCAGGCCATGATTGGCGATGAACCAGCGACGAACCGCGGACGGGTCGAGCTGAAGGCGTTCCAGGTCCCGGTCATGCCAGCGCCGGCCCGGGTCTTCCTCCACCTCGCTCATCAGCGGCAGCAGCCACTGCGGATCGGCCAGCCCGGTCCTGAGCGGTGCGCAGGACGGGCACGGCCGGAATCCGGCGGCCAGCGCTTCGCGGGCGCTGGAAAAAAGGCGAACGTCCGAAACGCCGCGGGGGGCGTTGTCGCAGCCCGCCAGGCAGAAAACACCGTTTTTGGTGTTGGCAAGAAATTCCGATTGTGCGTGCTGTCCGACCGTGTTCATCCGGGAGCCGTGTGCGACAGGATGCCTTTCGTCACGCGCAGCTCAGCGCTACAGCTTGACGACCACCCTGCCGAGGGACTTGCCTGCCAGCATACCATCGAAGACGCTCTCCAGTTCGTCCAGTGCGACGACACTGGCCCGGATCTGTTCGAGGTGTCGCGGCCGCCATTCGCCCTGAAGTTTCGACCACACCGCTTCCCGGATCGGAACCGGGCATTGCGGCGAGTCGATCCCGATCAGGCTGACGCCGCGGATGATGAAGGGCATGACAGTGGTTTTCAGGCTGATGCCGCCCGCCAGCCCGCAGGAGGCGATGTTCCCCCAGGGCCTGATCGCCGCGCAGATACCGGCCAGCATGTCGCCGCCGACGCTGTCCACACAACCGGCCCAGCGGGCGCTCTCCAGTGGGCGCTGACCCCATTCCATCTCGTGGCGGGAATGGCATTCGGCCGCTCCCAGCTTCCTGAGCCAGCCGAATTGCTCCTCCTTGCCGGAGATCGCGTGGACTTCATAGCCTGCTCCGCTGAGGATATCGATCGCCATGCTGCCCACGCCGCCGGTCGCTCCGGTAACCAGAATCGGGCCCTGGTCCGGCCGCTGTCCGCTGATCTCCATGCGGTGGAGCGACAGCGCCGCGGTAAAGCCGGCCGTTCCTATGGTCATGGCGTCGATTGCGCTGAGCCCGTCCGGCAGCGGCAGGACCCAGTGGCTGTCGAGCCGCAGGTATTCGGTGTAGCCGCCGTCCCGGGTTTCGGAGAGTCCGGCACCGGTCACCAGCACCTCGTCTCCCGGCTTGAACCGGGGCGTTTCGGAGTGCACCACCGTGCCGGCGGCGTCGATTCCGCCGCACATGGGGTAGCGGCGGAGGATCTTTCCCTTGCCGGTGCCGGCGAGGGCGTCTTTGTAGTTGACCCCCGAGTAGCTTACCCGGATGACCAGGTCGCCTTCGTTGAGCTGGTCGAGCGAGATGGACTCCACAAGGCCGCGGTAGCCATCCTCGTCGTTGTGGATGCGGAATGCTCTGAAATGGTCTGGCACCTGTTCGGTCATCGTTTGGGCCTCCGTGGGAATTGATCCGTTGAATGCCTTCAAACCGCACGGAGGAACCAGTCGAAATCCTTGGTCGGGATTTCGGCATTGTAATTGGCTTCCTCTTCACGGCGGCATTTGGAAAAAAGTTCGTGATAGTCCTTACCAATATAGTCGGGCAGCACCGCGCCCGCGTCGAATGCGTCCAGTGCCTGCGGCCAGCGAGTTGGCACCGTGACCTTGTAGTCGATTTCCGAGCCTTCCGGCGTGACCGGCCCGGGTTCGATTTTTCGGCTCAGCCCGTGGTGGATGGCCGCCAGCACGGCGGCGACCACGAGGTAGGGATTCGTGTCTGCACCCGCCACCCGATGTTCGATGCGCGTGTTGGTCGGCGCCGATAGCGGAATGCGCATCGCCACGCCCCGGTGGTTCAGACCCCAGCTGGGAGAGGCGGGAACGTAATTACCCGGCGCGTGGCGGCGGTACGAATTGGCGTTCGGCGCGAAGATGGCCATGCTCTCGGCCAGCAGGGCGCCGAGGCCTCCAACCGCGTGCCGCAGCCTGTCGGAGAACGGGCCGTCGCGGCTCTCGCCGGCAAACACGTTGTTCCCGCTGTCGTCGACCAGGCTGACGTGCAGATGCATGCCGCTGCCGGCGGTTTCGGCGAACGGCTTGGCCATGAAGGTGGCGCCCATATCGTTGGCGGCGGCCGCGGCTTTCACCGCGCGTTTCAGCAGCACGGCATGATCACAGGCCAAAACGGGATCGTCCACGTGGTGCAGGTTCACTTCGAATTGACCGGGCGAGAATTCCGAAAGGGCCGCCCCCGCTGGAATATTCTGGGCGACGCAGATGGCGTCGAGGTCCGTGAGGAAATCGTCCACCTCGTAGAGGTCTTCCATCATTGCGTATTGCAGGCCGGGCTGCGGCCGGTCGGAACCCGGGATGCGCGGCATTCTGGGCTTGAAAGACTCGCCATCGTGCTCCACCAGGTAAAACTCGAGTTCCGTGGCCATGACGGGAGTCAGGCCCATGTCACGCAGCGGCTGCATCGCACGCCGAAGGACGTTGCGCGGGTCGCGCTCGTAGAGCGTGCCGTCGAAGTTGTGCATTTCAACCAGCACCTGTGCGGTCGGCAGCTTGACCCAGGGGACCGGCGCCAGGCTTCCGGGAACCGCGAGTCCCTTGACGTCGGGATCGCCGTCGAGGCCTCCGTAGGGAATGGTGTCAAAGACATTTCCGCGGGTGTCGAGGAGCGCGGTGGCGGCACACATGTTCATGCCGTTTCCGAACAGCTTGTGGAAATCGTCACGCTCCGCCCGCTTGCCGCGCAGGATACCGTTCATGTCGGCAACCAGGGTCTCCATGAAGCGCGTTTCGGGATGAGCCGTGAGGAATTCGTCCAGTTCGTTTGTCAAACCTTTCGTTCCCATGTGATCTCTCTGTTTCAGTTATGCCCCGGGCGCTCAGCCCAGTTGGCGGTCGCGCCAGGCGATGGCCGCTCTGGCGCCCTCCCGCTTCAGGATTTCGTTGAACTGCCTTGATTCATCGGTCTCGGTGGTTTCGATGGTGATGTCCATTTCCAGCGCGTGTTCCAGCGCGTCGCGCATGCTCGCGATCTCATAGCAGCGGTTGACGGCCTGCTTGGTCAGGCGAACGGCCAGGGCGTCGTTGCGAGCGATGTCCCGCGCCAGGCTGCGTGCCTCGTCCAGGAGCGCCTCAGGTGCGACCACGCGGTTGACCAGACCCCAGGCTTCGGCCTGTTCCGCGCCGATGCGGTCGTTGCCGGTCAGCAGCAGTTCCTTGGCGCGCTTCGGGCCACACAGCCAGGGCAGCAGAAGCGCCACGATGCCGCTCCCGAACTTCACCTCCGGCTCGCCGAATCGGCAACCCGAGGCCGCCACGGTGATGTCACAGGCCATGGCCACTTCCATGGCGCCGCCCAGGCAGTAGCCGTGAACAGCCGCGATGGTTGGCTTGGGGCTGTCCCAGAATCGCATGATCAGGTCGAAGTCGTTGCGCAACTCGAGTTTCAGAGCCTCGGCCTCCTGTTCCGCCGTGCGATTCGGATCGCCGTCGGCTTCGAGGTCGAAGCCGGCGGAAAACGCCCGGCCTTCGCCCCGAAGCACGATAACGCGGACCTCGCCGTCGGCTTCGGCGGCATCCATGGCCCGGTTGAGCTCGGCCAGCATGGGCTTGCTGATGGCGTTCAGCTTCTCGGGACGGTGCAGCGTGATCCAGCCGAGCGGCCCCTCTTTCTCGTAGCGGATGGTTTCAAAACCCATGGCGCCGACTATTCCGGGGCCAGCCTGAACCAGGCCGATTTGCCCTGCGTGTAGCTCTTCAGGCTGTCCATGCACTTGTCGCGGGCATGGCCAGACTGCTTGTATCCGCCGAATGGTTGGGTCATGTCGCCGTCCTCATAATTGTTGATCCAGACGACGCCGGCCTCGAAGTCCTTCACCAGGCGCATGGCCTTGTTCAGGTTCCATGTCCAGATTCCGGCCTCCGATGAACTCTTCTTAGATGGGGCGCTCCACCAGCACCCGGATCGGGCTTGCTCGGCCACGCTTGACCATCGCGCCCGGTCGTAGGCTCCAATCTGCTCAAGGCTCATATTCATTTCTCATGGTCCAAAAACTCATGTTATCAGGCCCGTGTTGACCGGGGTTATCGCGGCCGCCTGAGTCCGAACCCGGAAGCCGCTCATGAGCGGCCCAGAATCAGTGCGTCGACGGCGACGCAGCCGTCGGCGTGGATGATCACGGGGTTGATGTCAATCTCTTCGATCACGTCGCCGAGCGCGTGTGCCATCAGCGAGAACCGCTCGACGGCGATGCAGAACGACCCCAGATCGACGGGCGGACGGTCGCGCAGCCCGTCCAGCAGTGGCCGGAGTTGCAGACGGTCCAGCAGCCGCAGGGCCTCATCGCGGTCGAACGGCGGCCTTGCGTAGGCCACGTCTCGAATCACCTCGACGTTGATTCCGCCGAAACCGATCATGACCAGGGGTCCCCACTGGTCGTCGCGCACCAGGCCGACCACCATTTCGACGCCTTTCACGCCGACCATCGGCGAGACAAGCGCCTGGCCGCCCAGGCGGTCTTCGAGGTCGGCGTAGGCCGCCCGCAACTGGTCCGCACTCTCGATGCCCAGGAGTACGCCGCCATGGTCGGTCTTGTGCAGGATTCCTGGTTCGGCCGTCTTCAGCGCCAGTGGGTACCCGGTCGCCTCGGCCGCCTCCAGTGCCGAATCGAGGGAATCCACCCGTATGGCCGGATTCATGGGAAACCCGAAATCGCGCAGCATCCGGGTGGAAAGGTATTCGTCCAGCGGCGCGCCGGAGGCCAGTTGGGGCCGCCATTTGTCCGCCAGCTCCTGCGACGGGGGCTCGAGGGACGGCATCGGCCGTTTCCGGAAGTCCCGATGGTCCAGCAGGCAGCGGACGCCGGCCAGAAAAGAGCGTACTCCGTCGATCACGGGAAAGCCTTCCCGGGTCACGGCAATGGCGGCGGGATCGCTGCCGCTGCCCTGGCGGTTGGATACCAGGAACGCCGGTTTGCCGGAGGCGGAGTGGCCGCCGCGCAGATAGTCGAAGTACGGCCGGTACAGGGAGCTGTTCGGCCCGCGATCCTGGATCACGGCGCCCATGGCCGCATTCGGATCGGCCATCAGCGTTACCAGGCATTCCTTCATGATGTCGTCGGCGCCCGGCCCGCCGGCGCCCCAGGCGTCCAGCGGATTGACCGCGGGCAAACCCGGGTCGAGCAACTGCTGCAGCCGCTGCTCCGTTTCGGCGCCGATGTCCGCCAGTGTCACGCCCATGTCCGCGGCCAGGTCGATCAGCAGTTGCCGCTCGCCGCCGGAGTCGTGGACGCTGACCAGTCCGCCGGCCGCCACCGGGTGCGGCTGTGCGAACATCATCAGCGTCGTCGCCAGTTCGTCCATATCGTGGACGCGCTGCACCCCGTAGCGGTCGAACAACGCCTGGTAGGCGTCGTCGCTGCCGGCGATGGCGCCTGAATGGGACACCGCCAGGCGCGCCGACAATTCGGTGCGCCCGACCTTCAGGACCACGACGGGGACACCCCTGGCCGCCGCCTTCGCGAAAGCCGCTATCATGCCATCCGGATTGCGGGCGGTTTCCATGAACAACCCGATCGCCTGGGTTTCATCGCGGTCCAGCGCCCAGTCCATGTACTGGTCCATCGTCACGTCCAGCTCCTGGCCGGTGGAGACCGCGAGGTTGAAATCAATGCGGCCCTCGCAGTCGACGATGCCGGACATTCCGGCGCCCGAATGGCTGATCAGCGTCACGTTGCCGCCGCGAACGTGGTCCAGGCGCGTGTCGAATCCGCAGACCCAGACACCGTCTGCGAAGTTGTAAAAGCCCATGCCGTTGGCGCCGCACACGATGAGGCCCGCTTCCCGGACCTTGCTCGTGATGCGCTCCCGGAGCGGCGGTTCGGTGTCCTCGGGCAGAATCAGGCTGGACATCATCGTGGCGGCCTTCGCGCCATGCGCAATGACCGCGTCGAGCGCCGCCTCGATGTTGGCGTCGCCCAGCGTCAACACGGCGTGTTCGACGGTTTCGGGCAGCGCTTCCAGGTTGGGGAAACAGCGCACGCCGCACACCGTTTCGTAACCTGGGTTGACGGCGTACAGCCGCCCGGCATATTCGCCGGTCAGCAGGTTCTCCAT
>JASFKQ010000221.1:0-6109 GCA_050118555.1 Lysobacterales bacterium | reverse complement strand
GAGGTCAAGGCCACGATGGACGAACTTCGCGACGGCCCGCTGAAGGATCTGGGCCTGGATGTCCAGCAATCATTCGATGCATCTGTTTTCATCCAGCGGGCGGTCAGCCTCGTCACCAACAATCTCCTGATCGGCGTGCTGCTGGCGGTTGGCATCCTCTGGTGGTTCCTGCGCGACACGCGTGGGACGCTGCTGATCGCGTCCGCGATACCGGTTTCCCTGCTGGCGACATTCATCGTGCTGCAACTGGCCGGACGCTCTCTGAACGTCATTTCGCTGGCCGGTCTCGCTTTCGCGGTCGGCATGGTGCTCGACGCGGCAATCGTCGTGGCGGAGAACATCGTGCGCCTGCGGGAGCGCGGCGAGTTGCCGGCTCGGGCGGCGCTGTTGGGAAGTACGCAGGTGCAGGGGGCGCTACTGGCCTCGACAGCCACCACGGTCGCCATCTTCCTGCCGGTGCTGTTTCTCGAGGACGTGGAGGGCCAGTTGTTCGCGGACCTGGCCCTGACCATCGCGATTGCGGTATGCGCTTCCCTGCTGGTGGCGCTGACCATTTTGCCGACTCTGGGCGGCAGTTGGCTGAAACCACACAGGCTCACGCGCAAGGAGGCGCCGGCGTGGTCGCGTCTCACGAACGCTCTGATGAGAGTCAGCGGCACACCGTTCCGCCGGGGGGTGATCATCGCCGCGCTTCTGCTGGGTCCACTGGGTCTCGCCTGGGCCCTGTTCCCCCAGCTGGATTACCTCCCGCCGGTGAAACGGGACGCGGTTGACGCCTTTTTGCAGCTGCCGCCAGGCGCCACCTGGCAAATGAAAGAGGACGAGATAGCCGGACCGCTCGTGGCGCGTCTGGAACCGTACATGAAGGGCGAAAAGCAGCCTGCCCTGAAGAATTACTACATTTGGCTGTTCCCGGGCGGCGGCACCATAGGCGCCCGCGTCCAGGACCAGTCCCGCGTAAAGGAACTGGAAACGGTCATGCGCGAAGAGATCCTGGCGGGCATACCGGATTTTCGCGGCTTTGCCGCGCAGGGGAATTTGTTCGGTGGGTTCGGCGGAGGGCGCGACATAGCGATTCACATGCAGTCTGCCGACGAAGCCGGCCTGGTGGAGGCCGCGGGGCAGGGACAGCAGCGACTGATGGACGCCTTCCCCGGAGCCAATGTGCAGGCCTTTCCACCGCCTGAACTGGCCGAGCCGGAACTCCGCATTCACCCGGACGACTCGCGTATCTCGGAAGTCGGCTGGAACCGGAGCCAGGTCGCCTCGGTGGTCCGCGCACTCGGTGACGGGCTGTGGCTCGGAGAGTACTTCAACGGCGAGAACCGGATGGACATCATCCTGCGCGCAAACGGTTGGAAAACCCCTGAACAGCTCGCCGCGACACCGGTAATGACGCCGGCAGGCGAGGTCGTTCCGCTCAGTGAGCTGGTCAGTGTGGAACGAACCACCGGGCCTGGCCAGATCCGCCGGGTCAACGGCCGGCGCACGGTCACACTGAGCGTGAGTCCGCCTGAGAACGTATCGCTGGAAACGGCGGTCAGTCGCATCGAGGATGAGATCGAGCCGGATTTGAAGGCCTCGCTGCCGCCGGACGGCAGCATCGTTTACGGCGGCAGCGCCGATAGCCTCGCCGACGCGATCGGGACCATGAGCACGAATTTCCTGGTGGCGCTGGGTATCCTGTTCCTGTTGATGGCCGGGCTGTTCCGGTCCCTCAAGGACAGCGCCATCGTGGTGCTGACGATCCCGCTGGCCGGCGTCGGCGGCATCCTGTCGCTGCAGTTGCTGAACCTGTTCACCTTCCAGCCGATGGACCTGCTGACCATGATCGGCTTCATTATCCTGTTGGGGCTCGTGGTCAACAACGCGATCCTGCTGGTGGATCAGACCCGCCGGGCGGAACGCGAGGGGCTCAGCCGTGACGAGGCTGTGCGCCAGGCCCTGAACATCCGCATGCGGCCGATCTTCATGAGCACCTTCACGACCGTTTTCGGCATGTTGCCACTGGTCCTCATGCCCGGTGAAGGCAGTGCAATCTACCGCGGCCTGGCGACTGCGATCGTCGGCGGCATGACCTGTAGCCTGTTTTTCACACTGTTGATGCTGCCCAGCCTGTTGCGGCTCGGCAGGGCCGCCGCTGAGAGCGACAAGGCGGCAGAGAGACCACCGACACCGGCCGCCGAGTCGGTTGCCTGAGCAGAGGACAATACAATGAACCGAATCCTGTACCGGCTGCTGGCCCTCCTGATGTCGCTGATGGTGTGGCCCGCCTTGGGGCTGGCGCAGGGCGCCCCGCCCGCGCCGGTCAAGGTCGACGAGGCCCGGCGCGATGTGTTTTCGGCATCGCTCTGGGTTCCCGGCACGGTCATCAGCCGCAACGACGCGCGGGTGGGGTCGGAAACGGACGGCCGTATCGTCTGGGTCGCGGAAGTCGGGGACCGGATCGAGGCCGGGGAGGCCATCGCCCGGGTCGATGATATTGACCTGCAACTGGAACTGGAAGACAACCAGGCGAGGCTTGCCAGTTTGCGGGCGCAGGAACGCTATCAGAAGAACAACGTGGAGAGGCTGAGCCAGCTGGCGGCCAGCGCGAACGCCGCAGCGAACCAGATCGACGAAGCGCGGGCGCAACTGGAGGTGATCGGCCAGGAGATCCGCCGCGCCGAGGTTGCCGTGGCGCAGACCCGGCGGCGCCTCGAGCAGTCACGGGTCATCGCGCCCTTCACGGGGCTGGTCGCCGAGCGCCTGGTGGAGGCGGGAGAGTTCGTGCGTCGCGGTTCAGAAGTGGCCCGCCTCGTGGACACCCTGCACCGCGAAATCCGGGTCCGGGCACCGCTGTCCCTGGCCGGGTTCGTGCGCGAGGGACTCGAAGTGGCTGTCCGGTACCAGGAACACGAATCATTGAGCCCGGTGAGCCGGGTCATCCCGGTGGGTGACGAGCGCTCCCGGATGTTCGAAATCCGGGTCGCTGCCACGAATCCGGCGTGGGTGATCGGCAGTCCGGTGCGCGTTGCCCTGCCGAACAGCGATCCGCGTGAACTCGTCGCGGTTCCCCGGGACGCCCTCGTGTTGAGGGGCTCGGAGATCTTCGTGTTGCGTGTTACTCCGGACAACACGGTTGAAAAGGTGTCAGTCAATACGGGCATCGGTCTGGGAGACCTGGTCGAAGTCATAGGTGACGTCAGCGGCGGGGATCGCCTGGTCACACGGGGCGCTGAACGGCTGACGCCCGGCCAGCCCGTCGTTATCGCTGGTGGCTCCTGAGGCAGCCAGGGTCAGATGGAAACCTTTTCGTAGAGAAATGGCGCCTTGCTGCCCGGATCGTATTTTGCCTTCAGTTTGTGGTAAGCCTCGCCGTTGAACCGGGCGTCGAATTCGGACTTGTCCAGAAAGGTCGAGGAGTAGAGCATTTTGATGCCGCCCAGGTCGAAACACTTGCGGTCCATGATGCGGGAGTAATGCCACGGCTCGGCGCCGTCGGGCCTTTGCACCTGGCAATAGCAGCCGAGGTTGAAGAGGAGCTCCCCCGGCTCGACAGGGTACAGCGTGGCACGGTTCACCGGACGTATCGGTACCGCTGCCCAGGGACGGCCGTCTAGTTTGACTTCCCGCAAAGAGAAATCGATCAACTCGGCGGCCCTGTCCCAGGGTACCTCCCAGTCCTGAATCAACGGCTCCATCCGGTCGCGTCCCGGCAGCCATCCAGCCAGGCCGGTCTTCCAGGCGGCATAGCGGGTGTAAAAGCCGGAATTCCTGAAGCGCGCCGGGGCGTGGCGGCGGAACAGGGTATAAACCGGCGAGTCGGGAATGTTCCAGAACCACTCCGGGTCGTAACGGAAAATGTAGTCCGCGGTCGCCAGCCAGATGTCCTCGCGTGACTGGACCAGCCGATAGAAAATGTGTTCGCGCAGGATGTCATCCAGCCGGGGCGTCTCCTCGCAAAACCGGCTGGTCATCAGGTAAAAACGTCCATCCTCGAAGAACAGTCCCTCGACGAAATCCAGGTCGTCGCGGCGCGTCGCCTCGAGCATGGCGTCGAGATATGCACCGGGCTGATCGAAGCGCTCCACGTGCAGGTGTACCCGGGGACGCGCCGGCTCGAGACGAATCCGCGCGCGCAGGATATACCCGAGTGTTCCGTACGAATTCGGCAACGCCCGGAACAGGTCGCCATGCGTATTGTCCGGTGAGCAGGTCACTACCTCGCCGCCCGGAAGCAGCACATCTGCCTCGAGCAGGGCGTCATGGACGAAACCGTGGCGGAAGCCGGTCGACTCGATGCCGATGCCAACGGTCGCGCCGCCGATGGTAATGTGCTTCAGTTCGGGCGTCACCGGCGGGAGGAAGCCACGGGGCAGGCAATATGCGACGATGGTCTCGAACGTGGCGAGACCTTCCACGTCCAGTGTTCCCGCATCAGCGTCCAGGCCGATGATCTCGTTGAAATGTCCCAGCGGGATCTGGTGCGCGCCGCGCTCGCGGGGCTTGTACCGAAACAGGTTGGAGACAGTCGATTTGCCCAGCCGAACCTGACCGTCGGCATTCTCCCGACGGTTCCGCAGGGCGGCTGTTTTCAGCGCGTATTCAGTCAACGGGCAAATAGACGTGTTCCCGCGTTCGCGGAATCCGGTTCATGCCCGAGCGGCTGAAAAGCACCTGGAACAATTGCAGCGAGCCATGTACGAAGGCCTTCGATGAGCCTGTCAGGTACAAGCGCCAGGCGCGAACGAAATTCTCGTCGAACATCGATCGCACAGCGTCCAGATTGTCCTCGTAGCGTTCCAGCCAGTGTTCAAGGGTTCGCGCGTAGTGCAGTCGGATATTCTCGACATCCAGCACGGACAGGCCACTGGGCTCGAAGATCTCCATCATCTCGCGCAGGGTGGGTGGATACGCGCCGGGGAATATCCTGCGGGCGATCCAGGGATTCAGCGGTTGCCGGCGGTCGCGGCCGATGGTATGCACGAGCCCGCGACCCTCGGGCGTCAACACACGATCGATGAGGGTTCCGAGTTTTCGGTAGTTGCCGACGCCGACGTGCTCCAGCATTCCGATCGAAACGAAGACGTCGTAGGTACCCGAAATGTTTCGAAAGTCATCTTCCACGAACTCGACCAGGCTGTCCTGTCCCTGTTGCCGGGACCATTCGCGCGACCATGCGATCTGTTCCTTCGAAATGTTGAAGCTGCGCACGCGCACGCCGTATTCACGGGCCATGAAAATCGCAAAGCCGCCCCAGCCTCCGCCGGCTTCGACCACCCGTTCGCCGGGCTGCAGGCGCAACTTGCGGCACACGTGGTGCATCTTGGCCACCTGCGCCTGCTCCAGCGACATCGCCTCGTCCGCATAGTAGGCGCAGGTATACTGCAGGGCCTCGCTGTCGAGCCAGAGCTTGTAGAATTCGTTGCCCAGGTCGTAATGGTGGTGGATATTGTCGCGCGAGTCGGCCAGGGTCGGGGTCTGCGCGCGAAGATAGGCGAGAACGGCTGCAAGCCTGGGATTCGTGCGCGTTTCGCTCAGCGCCTCGTCCATCACGACCATCAGGTCGCCGTGAACGGTGATCCTGCCGGCGCTGTACAGGTCTCCGAAGTTGGCCCCGGGGTTGGCCAGAAGTTTGTAAAGTGCGCCGCGGTCCTCGAAACGAACCATGACCGGCATATCTGCGCGCCCCTCCCGGGCAGGCGAGTCCCAAAGCGCTATGCGTAGCCGTGACGGGTCAAAACGGCCTGCCAACTGGCTGGCCAGCCAGCGGTCGGCCCTGCCGGGCGGGCTTGAGGCATTCCGTTCGGAAGGTGAGCGCTCGCTCCTGTCCTGGTCTCCGGTAACGCCCATTGGATTGGCTTGGCTTCTGCTCATGCGGATCCTCTCAACGTTAAGTTAAGCAGCTGAATCGGACCGGTTTCTTCTCTTCATTGTACCCAAAAACGGCTTCAAAGCGTCATGAAGCCGCTGGGGCAGTCAACTGCTGCCGTGGAGCAGTCGACGTGTTCGACCCTGGCCATCGGCGGCCCCCTCCTCAGCCAGTTGTGCAGCCGGTCGAGCGCCCGGGGCTCACCGCAGGCGAGTACTTCCACGGAACCGTCCGGCAGGTTCTTTGCGTAGCCGG
>JASFKQ010000220.1:0-6165 GCA_050118555.1 Lysobacterales bacterium | reverse complement strand
CGGAATACCTGGGCTACGCGGACAGCGGCCTGGCGCAGCCGTTCTTTACCGCCACCCGCCCGGAAATCGAACTGCTGGACGGCGGCCTGTTCAAGTACCACGTGGATTTTGCACGGATGGATCCCGGGCCGCAGGCGGCCGCCCTCTGCGTATCGCGCCCCACGAACCCTACCGGTAACGTGCTGACGGACGCGGAGATGGAGCGCCTGGATGAAATGGCGCGTCAGCGCGACATACCGCTGATCGTCGACGGCGCCTACGGTCTGCCGTTTCCGGACATCATGTTCACGGAAGCCACGCCGCGCTGGAATGACAATACCGTGCTGGTGTTGAGTCTCTCCAAGCTTGGCTTGCCTGGCGTCAGGACCGGCATCGTGGTGGCGAACGAGGAAATCATCCACGCGTTCTCCAACGCCAACGGCATGGTCAGCCTGGCCAGCGGCAACCTGGGTCCGGCCATCGTCTCCGACCTTTTTCCGACCGGGGAGATCCTTTCCCTGGCGCGAAACGAGGTCCGGCGGTTTTACCGGGAGCGTTCCGAAGCGGCCGTGGAGGCGTTTCGCGAGGGCATGGCGGGGCTACCGTGCCGCATCCACAAACCGGAAGGGGCGTTCTTCCTCTGGCTGTGGCTGGATGGCTTGCCGATCCGGTCGCAGGAGCTCTACCAGCGGCTCAAGAAGCGTGGCGTGCTGGTGGTCCCCGGCCACCACTGTTTTTTTGGGCTTCAGGAAGAGTGGCGCCACCGCAACGAGTGCCTTCGTCTCTCCTACGTGCTCGAGCCCTCCGCCGTGCGCCGCGGGATCGAGCTGATCGCCGAGGAAGCGGCGAAGGCTTACGGCTGACCGCAACGCGGCCGGCTTGTCGCGCCAGGGCAGTGCTGGGTACCATTCCCTTTTGATCATCCGTCAGGAGCATCCGTGACACCCGAAGCATTCGTTGCGCGGCTCGGCCGCGAAAAAGCCAGCGCCATCCTGCGAACCAACGACCAGGAAAAAGCGGCGCTTGCGATGGAGGCTGCGATTCGCGGCGGATTTACGATCCTGGAATTCACGCTCAGCATTCCCGGCGCGTTCGAACTGGTCAAGGATTTCTCGCGTCGCGAAGGTGTGGTTGTCGGCGCGGGTACGGTGCTGACGCCGGACGAGGCGCAGCAGTCGGTGGAGGCCGGCGCCCGCTTCCTGGTGTCGCCCGTGGTCGACGACGCGGTCATCGGCGCCGCCCGCGAACTCGGGGTTGCGAGCATGCCGGGAACCCATACGCCGACCGAGATGCTGCGCGCGCACCGGGCCGGCGCGCAGCTTTGCAAGCTGTTCCCCGCGCCCGCCGGCGGGCCTGCCTGGGTGCGCGCCGTGCTGGGTCCCATGCCCTTTTTGAAAATCGTGCCGACCAACGGAGTGGACGAAAACAATGCCGGCGAGTGGATCGCGGCCGGCGTATACGGCGTCGGATTCGTGGCCACGCTGTTCGAGCCGGCGGACGTCGCGGCCGGCCGCTGGGACGCCATCGAGGAACGTGCGCGCCGCTGCCTCGCGGCCGCCGGAAAAGCTGCTTGAAGACATTCCGCGACGCGCTGCGCAGGCAGGCTTTCACAGTAACCGCCGACCTGGCGCTGGACCGCGGCGCCGACGCCGAAGCGGTGCGCGTCCAGGCGCGGTTGCTGGGTCCTTTGGTGGACGCGATGCAGGTGCCCGATGCGCACGATGGGCGGGTGCAGATGTCGGGCCAGGCCGCAGCCGCCATACTGCTGGGTGAGGGCATAGACCCGCTGGTGCAGATCACCGGCCGCGACCGCAACCGGATCGCGCTCGAAAATGATCTCCTCGGGCTGGGTGTGCTGGGCGTGACCAGCGTGTTGCTGACGCGGGGCGAGGAGTTACCGTCCACATACAAGCCAGCGACGCGACAGGTGTTGGAAATGAGCGGCGAGGACCTCGTCACCATGGCGCGGCTGATGGGCGAGGACGAATCGATTCCCGGCGCTCCGGGATTTTGCATCGGGACGGCGGCCACCGTATTCGCCCCGAAGAAGACCTGGCAACCCCGGTCCCTGGTGGCCCGCGCCGACGCCGGTGCCGCATTCATCCAGACCCAGGTCTGCTACAACATGAAGGCGCTGCGCCGCTACATGGACCATTTGGTCGAGGCGCGCCTGCCTTGGCGCTGCGCGGTGATCGTGGGGCTGGCGGTGTTGCCGGACGCGGCGGCGGCCAGCCTGCTCAGGCAGAATCTCCACGGGACCGTGATGCCGGCGAAGGTGGAGCGCCGGATCGCGCAGTCGGCGAATCCGGAGCGCGAAGGCGTCCGGATCTGCGTCGAAAAGATCCAGCAGTTGCGCGAGATGCCCGGTGTGTCCGGCGTCGCGCTGGCCAGCCCCGGCCGCCCGGAACTGATCGTCGAGGTGCTTCGGGCCTCGGACCTGGCCGGTTGAGGCGTTCAGCGGGGCGGGCGTTGCGAAGCGGCCTCCGATCGGTGAACATGAAGCGCAGGCCGTGCGATACCGACCGGCCGTATTTTCCGGAGATGCCCGAATGAACAACCGACTGATCGTCACCTCACTGTGGCTCGCTTCCCTGCTCGCTGGCTGTGGCGGGTCCGAGCAGGCTTCCACGCCGACCGTTCCCCCCGTCGAGGCCGCGGACCTCGTACTCGTGAACGGTTACGTATATACGGTGGATTCCCGCCACAGCGTGGCCCAGGCCGTGGCGGTGCGTGACGGCCTGGTGCAGGCGGTTGGCAATAACGAACAGATCGAGGCCCTCGAAGGTCCGGACACCGAGGTCGTGGACCTGCAAGGCCGCATGCTGCTGCCCGGGCTGCACGATTCGCACATTCACATCTTCGGCATCGTCGAGCCGGACGTGTGCTCGCTGCGCAGCCAGCCGATGAGCCTCGAGGAAATGGTGCCCTACCTGCAGGAGTGCATTCGGCGCTACGACCTGACGCCGGGCGAGTGGCTGCCGGTGGACATGTGGAACTTTTCGGAGGGGAACCAGGTCAGCGAGGAACTGCCGAACCTGCGCGCCGCGCTGGACGCGGTATCTACGGAGCACCCGATCATCCTGTGGGGCAACGACGGACATCACGGCGCTGTCAACAGCGCGGCCCTGGCGAAGGCCCGGGACGACAAGGGAGACGTTGTCGGGCTCAGCGCCGCCACGCTGGCCACGGTCTTTTCCGACTATCGGGATCTTGTGGGCGTGGACGACAACGGAGAGCCCAACGGCGAGCTGAACGAGCACGCCCGCGGACTGGTGGGTTCCGGCCCGCGGCGCGACCCGACCAAGCTCGGGGCGCTGCTGCCCGCCATCGGGCAGGAACTGGCGAAGAACGGAATCACCTCGGTGCAGGATGCCGCGCTCGATCCGGCCTATCTGCCATTCCTGAAAGATTTCGAAGCCTCCGGGAACATGAAATTCCGCATCCAGGTCGCCACCCGGCTCGAGCCCGCAGACTATCGCGACCCGCTCACAGGCAAGGTAAATATCGACGCGATGATGGAGGACCTGGAGGCGAACCGCAGCGCTTTCGAGGGCGACACTCTGATCCACCCCGTGGCAGCCAAGATCTTCGCGGACGGCGTTCTGGAGGGCAATCCCTACGCCGATCCACCAACACTGCCCAACGCGGCGGTGATCGAGGCCTACAGGCAGCCGCGATTCCGCTACGACCCCGTGGCGGGCTCGGTGGACGTCGTCGGTTATGTCGACACCGCCAGCCCGCTCTGCGTGGAAACCCGCGAGCACATGGAACGGTTCAACGACAAGGAGGCGCGTGACGCCTTTCGCGCCGAGCACGGCTTCCATCCGGGGCAGTGCACCATCTCCTACGGCGTTCTGGCCGATCCGCAGCCGTTCATCATGGAATACGTGAAACGGCTGGACTCTGCGGGCTTCACCGTCCACATCCACGCGATCGGCGACCGGGCGGTCCGGGTCGCGGCCGATGCGCTGGAGCAGGTGACGCCGATGGACGGCAGCAACCCCTTGCGGCACGGGATGGCGCATCTGCAACTGGTGCATCCGGAAGACCAGAAACGGATTGGCAGGATGGGACTGTACCTTGCCTGGACCTTCGCCTGGGCCTTGACCAATCCGCCCTACGACATGACCGTGCTGCCGTTCCTCGATGACGTCACCAGTCCGGGCGGCATGTACGACCCGGAGCACTACGCGATGAAGAACAGCTATCCGGCGCGAAGCATGGCGGAGTTTGGGGCGGTCACGATCGCCGGCAGCGATGCGCCCGTCGACGATCGCTCACCGCGGCCGTTCGTGAACATGGCCACGGGCATCACCCGGCGGGGGATTGACGGCAACGTGCTCAATGCCGACGAGGCGCTGGACGTTTACCAGATGATCGACGCCTACACGATCAACGGCGCGCACGAACTCAACCAGGAAAACATCGCGGGCTCGATCGAGCCCGGCAAGAAGGCGGATTTCGCGGTGCTCGACCGCAACATCATCGAACTCTATGAAAACGGCGACGCCGAATCCATCGCCGGCACGCGGGTCGACCTGACCCTGTTCGACGGCGAGGTCATTTACCGGCGCGGGCGGTAGCGAGAGCAGAAATCCGGGGGGCGTCAGGCGGCCGCGCTGCTCTGCAGCCGGCCCAGTTCGGCGGGTGGTACGTAGTCGAAGATGAAGGTGATGCGGTCCTCGTCACCCTTGTTCATCACGCTGTGGTTCATCTGGTTGTTGATCTCGTAGGCTTCGCCGACCTTCAACTGGTGCGGACGGCCGTCGATCATGAATCGCACCCGCGGATTGGTCGTGATCGGAACGTGGATGCGGTGCCCCCGATGAAAGGAAGGATGCGAGTCCTTGTGCGGCGAGATCTTGCCGCCGGACAGCAGCTTGGCCGCCATCGCCCGGATGATCGTGCCACCGGGCGGATAGTGCTTCTCGATGATCCCGTGCATGACCGGGATGGCTACCTCCGCCAGACGATCCCAGCCGGGTTCCTTGCAGATCTCGATCTGCGGCCAGGCTTCCAGCCGCGCGAACACGAGCACCAGCGATTCGGTTTGCCGGTGCACGTCGTATTCCTGCTGCCGGTAGGTCTGCTCGTGCCAGGCCTCGGGCTCCTGCGCGAGGATCGCCTCGCGCAGGGCATCGCTGTCGACCGGCCCGAGTTCCTTGATGCGTGTTCCGATATCCACGACACCCAAATCTCTTACCAGTTGAAGTCCTTGCGGAAGTTGATTCCGAAGGTACGTGGCGGCAGCACGGTTGCACGGGTCTGCGTGTAGCGTTCGCTGAAGAAGATCGGGGCGTACTCGTTGAACACGTTGTCGACGAAGAGCGAGGCGCTCCAGCCTTGCGCGTCCAGCCCGAACCTGAGGTTCAGCAGGTTGTAGGACGGCGTCTTGCGCACGCCGGCCTGGTTGATGCTCACCTGGATACCGGCCAGCGAATTCAGGGTATCGCCGTTATAGGTCCA
This sequence comes from Lysobacterales bacterium, assembly GCA_050118555.1. Classification (GTDB taxonomy): domain Bacteria; phylum Pseudomonadota; class Gammaproteobacteria; order Xanthomonadales; family SZUA-36; genus CALKKN01. Next base: position 720 of record JASFKQ010000220.1, on the reverse strand, counting down.
GGTGCCCAGCAGGTAGGGATGGGCGTTCCAGAGCGTCCCGTTGAAGTCGTAGCGTCCGGTCAGGCTGTACTTCCATTCGGGCATCAGCGGCAGGCGGGTGCCCTTGGGCGCGGTGCGTTCCGAGTCGGTGCCCGGCCAAAGCCTGGCGTCCTTGGACAGTTTGGCGTCGTTGTAGCCCAGTGTGCCGCTGAGTGTCAGGTTCCGGGTGGCGGCGAAGCTGAACTCCGCTTCCACGCCGTCGATGGTGGCCTCGGGGAAGTTGATGATGCCCACCGCGTAGAACGCCGGCTGCGGGTCTTCGGTCTGGATCTGGATCTTGTCCCAGACCATGTGGTAGTAGGTCGCGTTCAGCGTCAGGCGGCCGTTCAAAAGGGTGTTCTTGGAACCGATCTCGTAGTTCGACAGGTTGTCCGACTGGTAGCTGCCGTACGGTCCGTCCGCCGCGAAGATGGAGCCGCGCCGGCCGCCGTTGCCGCCACCTCGGCGGAAGCCTTCCGAATAGGTCGCGTAAATCATGTTGTCGTCGGTCCAGAACCACGTCGCGTTCAGCTTCGGCACGAAACCGGACTCGTTGGAACTGGCGGCGATATCGGTAAAGCAGAGGTCGAAGCCTTCCTGCGGAATGCCATCCACTTGCCAGGCCGCGCGGTCGGCGTCGGTCCCGCAGTTCGGGTGCAGGTTCTCCAGCGGATCGATCAGCGCGCCCTGCACCAGCGTCCG
>JASFKQ010000219.1:0-6175 GCA_050118555.1 Lysobacterales bacterium | reverse complement strand
TCCGCGCATACCTTCGTCATCGCCGCCGTCAGCGTCGTCTTGCCATGATCCACATGACCAATCGTGCCCACGTTTACATGGGGCTTAGTACGTTCAAATTTCGCTTTGGACATCGGTCAATCCTCTTCTTAGTCTGGCTGCCTTTCGATACTCAGGCGGTTTTCTTGATGATTTCTTCGGCGACACTTGCCGGAGCTTCGGCGTAGTGGTCGAACTCCATGGTGTACGTCGCGCGGCCCTGGGTCTGAGACCGGAGGTCGGTCGCATAACCGAACATTTCCGACAACGGGACGTGCGCATTGATGATCTTTCCGGCCGGGCTGTCTTCCATGCCCTGCACGATGCCGCGCCGGCGATTGATGTCGCCCATCACGTCGCCCATGTAGTCTTCCGGCGTCACGACCTCGACCTTCATCAACGGCTCGAGCAGCACGGGATCGGCGATCATCGCGGCGTTCTTGAACGCCATCGATCCGGCGATCTTGAAGGCCATCTCGGACGAGTCCACCTCGTGGTAGGAACCGTCGAACAGAGTCACCTTGGCGTCGACCAGCGGATACCCCGCAATGACGCCGCTGCCCATCGCCTCCTGGATGCCCTTGTCGACGGAGTTGATATATTCCCGCGGCACCGCGCCACCGACGATCGCATTCTCGAACCCATAGCCTTCACCCGAAGGCGTCGGTTCGAGCCTGATCTTGACGTGGCCGTACTGGCCGCGGCCGCCCGACTGGCGGACGAACTTGCCTTCGGCCTCCACGCTCTTGCGGATCGTCTCGCGGTACGCCACCTGCGGGCGCCCGACGTTCGCTTCCACCTTGAACTCGCGACGCATGCGGTCGACGATGATGTCGAGGTGCAATTCACCCATGCCGGAAATGATGGTCTGGCCGGATTCCTCGTCCGTGTGCACGCGGAAGGAAGGATCCTCCTGCGCCAGCTTGCCGAGGGCGATACCCATCTTCTCCTGGTCGGCCTTGGTCTTCGGCTCCACCGCGACGGAGATCACCGGGTCGGGGAACTCCATCCGCTCGAGGGTGATCACGTTGGCCGTGTCGCACAGCGTCTCGCCCGTGGTGACATCCTTGAGGCCGACGGCCGCCGCGATATCGCCCGCGCGCACTTCCTTGATCTCCTCACGGGAGTTGGAGTGCATCTGCAGGATACGGCCGACGCGCTCCTTCTTGCCCTTGACCGGGTTGTAGACGGTATCACCGGACTTCAGCACGCCGGAATAAACGCGGAAGAAGGTCAGGGTGCCGACGTACGGATCGGTGGCGATCTTGAACGCCAGCGCCGCGAAGGGCTCGCTGTCCGAACTCTTGCGCAAGCCCTCGGACTCGTCCTCGTTGATGCCGCGGATCGCGGGCACGTCGATGGGCGACGGCATCAGGTTGACGACCGTGTCCAGCAGCGCCTGCACGCCCTTGTTCTTGAAGGCCGAGCCGCACAGGCAAGGCACGATGTCGTTGGCCAGCGTGCCGGCGCGCAGGCCCTTGATGATCTGCTCCTCGCTGAGTTCGCCTTCCTCGAGGTACGCTTCCATCAGTTCCTCGGACGCCTCGGCCGCGGCTTCCACCATGAACTCGCGCGCCGTGACGGCCTCGTCCTGAAGCTCAGCCGGAATATCGCGGGCATCGTAGGTGGTGCCCATGTTCTCGGAATCCCAGTAAATCGCCTTCATGCGGATCAGGTCGACGATGCCGGCGAAGTTTTCCTCGGCGCCGATCGGCAACTGGATCGGCACCGGGCGCGCGCCCAGGCGATCCTTGATCTGCTTCACCACGCGCTTGAAGTTCGCGCCAGTGCGGTCCATCTTGTTGACGAACGCAACGCGCGGCACCTTGTAACGTGTCGCCTGGCGCCAGACCGTTTCGGACTGCGGCTGCACGCCACCCACCGCGCAAAACACGGCCACGGTCCCGTCCAGCACGCGCAGTGAACGCTCCACCTCGATGGTGAAATCCACGTGGCCCGGGGTGTCGATGATGTTGATCCGGTGCTCCGGAAACTGCTTGTCCATGCCGGACCAGAAACAGGTCGTTGCAGCAGAAGTGATCGTGATGCCACGCTCCTGCTCCTGCTCCATCCAGTCCATTACGGCATTGCCGTCGTGAACCTCACCGATCTTGTGGGAAACACCGGTGTAAAACAGGACGCGTTCGGTCGTCGTCGTCTTACCGGCATCGATGTGGGCCATGATGCCGATATTGCGATAGCGTTCGATTGGCGTTGTACGGGGCACAGTATTGTCCTCGATAAAAATTCAGTAGTTGCAGCCGCTTACCAGCGATAGTGCGAGAACGCCTTGTTGGCCTCGGCCATACGGTGCGTATCCTCGCGCTTCCTCACGGCGGTACCGCGCTGCTCGACCGCGTCCAGCAGTTCGCCTGCCAGGCGGTTCGGCATGCTTTTCTCGCCGCGCTTGCGGGCGGCCTCGATAATCCAGCGCATGGCCAAGGTCTGGCGACGCTTCGGCCGCACTTCGACCGGCACCTGGTAGGTCGCACCACCGACGCGGCGGGACTTCACCTCGACCATCGGGCTGACGTTTTCCAGGGCCTTTTCCACCAGCTCCACCGCATCCGCGCTCTTGTTCTTGTCGCGGATCGCATCGATGGCGCCGTAGACGATCTTCTCGGCAACGGACTTCTTGCCGCTCTCCATCACCATGTTGATGAAACGCGTGATCATCTCGTTGTGAAATTTCGGGTCGGGGAGAATCTCCCTCGAGAAATTGGATTGCTTTCTGGACATTTCGAATTCCGTCAGTGATGTCAGCTTTTGGGCCGCTTGGCGCCATACTTGGAACGGGCCTGCCTGCGATCGTTGACGCCGGCCGTATCCAGACTGCCGCGCACGGTGTGGTAACGCACGCCGGGCAGGTCCTTCACACGACCGCCGCGGATCAGGACCACGCTGTGCTCCTGCAGGTTATGGCCTTCGCCGCCTATGTAACTGGTAACCTCGTAACCGTTGGTCAACCGCACACGCGCCACCTTCCGCAAGGCCGAATTCGGCTTCTTGGGAGTGGTCGTATAGACGCGGGTGCAAACCCCACGCTTCTGCGGGCAACCTTCTAGCGCCGGGACGGTGCTCTTCGAGACCTTGTCCTTGCGCGGCTTGCGTACGAGCTGGTTGATCGTCGCCATAATTTCCCCAAAATTTCCTTGGTCCTGACAAATTAAAAGGCAGACGGGTTACTCCCGGCCGCCGATCCGGGTGATAGGAATCACCCTCTTCAGATAATGCCAAACGCCCAACCCCGAAAGATTCAGCCCGGGATTGGGCGCCGTTGATTCCGGCCCACGCGCCGGCGACATCGGCTTTCCGTAACGGCCTGTTTGCCGCACGGCCTCCCTACGGGAGGATTCCTTATCTGTTAGCCGGACAATTATGACAGGCCAAATGCCCCGTGACAAGACCCTGTCGGAAAAAAACAGGGGCCGGAAAGCCGGCCCCTGAGCCTTCAGTTCTGAAGGGCTGTCAGCCGATCAGCTGTCCTTGTCCGCGTTCTCGAGACTCGCGAACTCCTCGGCCGCGATGGCGGCTGCAAGCGCGTCGAGATCGATCTCGGGCACTTCCTCGGTCTTCCGCTTGCGGGAAGTGTGATACGCCATGCCGGTGCCGGCCGGAATCAGCCGTCCGACAATGACGTTCTCCTTCAGCCCACGCAGGTGATCCGTGGTGCCGCGGACCGCAGCCTCGGTCAGTACCCGGGTCGTTTCCTGGAAGGAAGCGGCCGAGATGAACGACTCGGTGGCCAGGGAAGCCTTGGTGATGCCAAGCAGCACGCGCTGGAACCCGGCCGCACGCCCGCCGTCCTTTTCGGTGACGGTGTTTTCCTCCGCCATGCGGGAGTAATCCACCTGCTCGCCGCGCAGGAAACGGGTATCACCGGGCTCGTCGATCTCGACCTTGCGCAGCATCTGGCGAACGATCACCTCGATGTGCTTGTCGTTGATCTTCACGCCTTGCAGGCGGTAGACATCCTGGATTTCCTTGACCAGGTATTCATCCAGGGCCTCCACGCCAAGCAACCGCAGGATGTCGTGCGGGTTGGGCTCACCATCGACGATGGTCTCGCCCTTCTCCACACGCTCGCCCTCGAACACGATGACGTGGCGCCATTTCGGAATCAGTTCCTCGTAGGTTTCACCGTTGTCCTGCGTGATCACGAGACGCTGCTTGCCCTTGGTGTCCTTGCCGAAGCTGATGATGCCGGACACTTCGGCCAGAATCGAAGGCTCCTTCGGCTTGCGGGCCTCGAACAGATCGGCGACGCGGGGCAGACCGCCGGTGATGTCGCGGGTCTTGGAAGACTCCTGCGGAATGCGCGCCAAAACGTCACCGACCTTCACATCCTGGCCATCCTGCATCTGGACGATGGAGCCGGCCTGCAGGAAGTAGTGGGCCGGAATCTCCGTCCCCGCCAGGTGCAGTTCCTTGCCCTTCTCATCCACCAGGCCGATCATCGGCCTCAGGTCCTTGCCCGCGCTACCGCGCTGCTTCGGATCGGTCACGATCAGGCTGGTCAGGCCCGTGATGTCGTCAACGTGCTCGTTGACTGTCACGTCGGTGAACTCGTGGAAACGCACCTTGCCGGCCACCTCGGTGACGATGGGATGGGTGTGCGGATCCCAGGTCGCGGTCACGTCTCCGGCCTTGACCGGCGCCTCGTCACGGACCGAAATGACCGCACCGTAGGGCACCTTGTAGCGCTCGCGCTCCCGGCCATGTTCATCGATGACCGAGATTTCACCGGATCGCGACACCGCCACGAGCTTACCGTCGGCGTTTTCGACGGTCTTCATGTTGTACAGACGGATGGTGCCGGTGGACTTGACCTGGATATGGTCGACCGCGGCAGCCCTGGATGCGGCGCCGCCGATGTGGAAGGTCCGCATCGTCAGCTGGGTTCCGGGCTCGCCGATCGACTGGGCCGCGATGACGCCGACGGCCTCACCGATGTTAACCAGGTGGCCCCGCGCCAGGTCTCGGCCGTAGCAATACGAGCACACGCCGTGACGGGTCTCACAGGTGATGGTCGACCGGACATGAATGCGGTCGATGCCCTTCGCCTCCATGGTCTCGACCCACTGTTCGTCGAGCAGCGTGTCACGCGGACACAGCACCTCGTCGCTACCCGGCATGAGCACGTCCGTGGCCACCATCCGGCCAAGCACGCGCTCACTGAGCGGCTCGACCACGTCGCCACCTTCGACGATGGGCTGCATGGTGACGCCGGCCTTCGTCCCGCAATCAACCTCGGTAATGACGAGGTCCTGAGCCACGTCCACCAGCCTGCGCGTCAGGTAACCTGAGTTGGCCGTCTTCAGCGCCGTGTCGGCGAGACCCTTACGCGCGCCGTGCGTCGAGATGAAGTACTGCAGCACGTCCAGCCCTTCGCGGAAATTGGCCGTGATGGGCGTCTCAATGATCGAGCCGTCAGGCTTGGCCATGAGGCCACGCATGCCGGCCAGCTGCCGGATCTGGGCAGCCGAGCCTCGGGCGCCGGAATCCGCCATGATGAAGATCGAGTTCATCGAGTCTTCCTCGACCTGCTTGCCCTGGGCGTCCTTCACCGTGTTCTTGCCCATGCGCTGCATCATCGCGCGCGCCACCTGCTCGTTCGTACGAGACCAGATGTCCACGACCTTGTTGTAGCGCTCACCCGCGGTCACCAGGCCTGATACGTACTGGTTCTGGATTTCCACGACCTCGGCTTCCGCGCGATCGAGAATCTCCTTCTTTTCATCCGGCACCATCAGGTCGTCGATACCTATCGATACACCGGCCATGGTCGCGTAGTGGAACCCGGTATACATCAGCTTGTCGGCGAAAACGACCGTCTTCTTGAGACCGAGTCGCCGGTAGCAGGAGTTGATCAGGTTCGAAATCTGCCGCTTCTTGAGCGGTTCGTTCAGCAGACGGAACGGCATTCCGCTGGGCCGGATTTCAGCCAGCAGCGCGCGCCCGACCGTCGTTTCAACGAGGTTGGTCTCGTGACGCTCTTCACCGTGCTCCGAAATGATGGTCTCGTCGATGCGCACGCGAATGCGGGCGTGAAGGTCGACCACCTTGTTCTCGTAGGCGCGGTGCACTTCGTTGATGTCGCTGAAGATCATGCCCTGGCCACGCGCGCCCTCGAGCTGCCGTGTCATGTAGTACAGGC
>JASFKQ010000218.1:0-6176 GCA_050118555.1 Lysobacterales bacterium | reverse complement strand
TTACTCTGACCCTTTACTCTGACCCGGGCCCGCGAACTGACCCACATCCTTTATTCGAGCCGGGGCACATGATGCAATGGGCGACAGAATTGTTAACCCTTCCGAACCGAGAGGAATCCAAGTGGAACTGAAAAACAAAACCATCGCCATCACCGGTGGCGGGCGGGGCCTCGGCGCCGCCATGGCGTTGCGGCTGGCCCGTGCCGGCTGCAGGCTGGCCCTGATCGATCTCGACGAGGCGGCAGTGACCGAAACCGCCGATGCCTGCCGTGCGGCGGGTTGCCCCGATGTGGCGACATACCGGGCGAACGTTGCCAATGAGTCTGAAGTCGAGAGCCTGTTCAACGACATCGCGGAACACTTCGGAGCGCTGCACGGGCTGGTCAACAACGCCGGCATTACACGCGATGCGCTGACGCTCAAGTACCGCGACGGGAAACAGGTCGGAAAGATGTCGATGGAACAATGGCAGCTCGTCATTGACGTCAACCTGACCGGCACCTTCCTGTGCGGGCGCGAAGCCGCCGCGAAGATGATCGAGTTGGGCTGCAAGGGATGCATCATCAACATCTCTTCGATCTCCCGGGCAGGCAACATGGGCCAGCTCAACTACTCGGCGACCAAGGCCGCTGTCGCGGCCATGGCGGTCGTCTGGGCCAAGGAGTTCGCGCGCTACGGCCTGCGCGCGGCGGCGATCGCCCCCGGTTTCATCGGCACGGAAATGGTCATGTCGATGAAGCCCGAAGCTCGTGAAAAACTCACCTCGGGCATTCCGGCAAAGCGCGTCGGCGAGCCGGATGAGATTGCCCATACCGTGCAGTTCATCCTGGAAAACGAGTACGTCAGCGGTCGCTGTTTCGAGGTGGATGGCGCGCTCAGGCTGTAGCTTCAGACCAAAAAAGGTCAGGTTCACTTGTTCTTGAAAAAGTGAACCTGACCCCTTTTTTCCTGCCCGCTCAGGAGGTCAGATCCGGGTCGTCCATGACCCGGCGGAATGCTTCCTGCTGCTCGGGCGTCGCTTCCCTCTGGTATTTTTCCTTCCATTCGCCGTACGGCATGCCGTAAACGAATTCCCGGGCCTCGTCGAGCGACAGGTCCAGGCCCTTCCGTTCCGCCGCCTCCACGTACCAGCGGCTCAGGCAATTGCGGCAAAAGCCCGCCAGGTTCATCAGGTCGATGTTCTGCACGTCGCTGCGCTTGGATAGGTGGGCAATCAGGGCGTGAAGAACGTCGGAATCCACTTCCATGCGTTCGCGTGGGTCCAGCTGGGTCATTGAGCACCTCACAAATCCTAATCCCGGGGCGTCCGAGCCTAGCACGCCCGCCGGCTGTGGTGCGGTTCGAGTGGTTTCAGGGTACGCAGCCTTCCCGATTCTGCCCTGTATGAGAACTGTCATTACCAGCCAATACGTCCTATCTATTGTTACAGCCCGCTCCGCCGCGGTGGGCGGGAAGAGACGGCACGAAAAACGAGGAGCAAGAAAACGCTGGCGTTCAAACGAACCTGCGCCCTGTTCGCCTGGCGCGCGCTGAAAGGAACCCGCCGACGGACCGTGCACCATGCCGCCGAGCGACGCCAAGGCAAAAGCCGAACATCGGTCCGGGGGGATGTATTTACGGGGTCGACACCAGTCGCGGCAAATATCCAGCCACCCGATCAAGCCGGGTAAATCCACACACACGACCAACCTGGCTCACCAACCGTGTGGCTGCCCCCGGACGAGGCGCGGGTGCTGGCCTCGCAGCTTGCGTGCCGGCAATTTTTCATCCAACCTGTAGCTCACAACTCACTGAATTTGTGCGTATTGGAATGCCTGCGGCAGCGCCTTGGGAGTGCAATATGAGGTTCGAATTCATCATTACGAGAGCAGCAACGATCTGCGCGATCACTTGCTTCATGACCCTCGCAGCATCGACCGCCTACAGCGAGCCGAACGGGCCCGAGGCCCACTGTCAGGCGATCGACATGCTGGACCGGGTCGCGAAACTCTCCGAGCAGGGAAGGCCCTTCCTGGATCGATCCCACTTTGACACGTCAGCTTTGCTGGACTCGCTTGACTGGGATTCGAAGAACATCGTCAATTTCGTTCGCAAATCGATCGCCTTCGAACAATACGAAGGCGCCCTGCGAGGACCCCGAGGTACCCTGCTGAGCCGAGCCGGCAACGCGCTGGACCAGTCTATTCTGCTGGCCAAGCTCCTGCGCGATGCCGGTTACGAGGCGAGAATCGCCCGCGCCCACCTGCCGAAACCTCTTGCGCAGGCCCTGCTGCAACAGTTGAAGGCGCCACGTCCGGATTTCGCCGCTCCAGGAGACGTAAACGAACTCACCAAGACGCTGGTAGCGATGGCGGAGGGCGAGGCCGACGAGGCCATTGTCCGAAAGAATCTCACCACTCAGGCGGATCCGCGGGCTTCCGGCCACCATGCGGAAGTTGTGAAGACGACGCAAATGCTGAGCAAGGCGCTGACCGACGCGGGAATCTGGCCCATTTCACCTGAAAATGCTTCGGATCTCGCCGAGGAGGCCTCCGACTACTTCTGGGTGCAGTTCCAGGACCAGGCAGCGGATGGCTGGCAGGATCTCCACCCTGCGTTCGGCGGCAAGCCTCCCGAACGGATGCCGCAGGCGCAGTCCTTTCTGGCCGACAGCGTACCGGAGGAATTGCAACACCGATTTCGCCTGCAGCTTTTCATTGAGCGGCTGGTGAACGGAAAGCTCGAGCTTTCACCCATTACCAATCCCTACGAGCGTCCCGTCGCCAATCTCCTCGACGTGCCGTTGACGATCTCCAATCTGCCGGAATCCCTGGAATTGCAAATGGCGCTGCAGGGGCGGAAGGATGAGGCTGTCAGGACGGCTGGCTATTTCATGCCCATGTTCAACGGAGCAGTCGCGCCGGAGGGCCGCTTCTTCGATCTTAGGGGCACGGTTATCGACCCCATGGCCGCTTCCAGCCCCGGAGCGGGCGTATTCGCCCAGATCGGAAAGGCCTTCGGAAACGCGACAGCCGGGCTAGGAGGATCGAAACCTGTGTTGACCGCCCAGTGGCTCGAACTGACACTCATTGCGCCCGGTGGCGGCGAAACGGTCTTCCGCAGAGCCATCTTCGATCGGCTCGGGCCGGCAATGCGAGCTTCCGGAGCGTTCCCTCCGGATCTCGAAGAGGTCGATCCGGTCGCTGCGCGGCCCCTTCTGAAGAGGCACACGATCATGGTGACAGCGGCGCAGACTCCGGAGGGGCTCAGGCTGGACCGGGTTTTCGATCAGAACATCCGGGCACAGCCCGTTTATCACAACCTCCTGGAGTATCTGTCCAAGGAGTCCACGGGCGACAGCAACACACCGCTACCGGCCAAGGTGGACGACGCACCGAACTACTGGCTGGGGCATCTTTCGATGCTTTCCAGCCTGGACCAGGCAGACCGGCTGTCCACGGAGCACCGTATTTACCGCTCGAACCCTTCGATCATCATCCATTCCCAGGGTCCGGATGCGGGCGGGGGCGCTTCCGAGATGATCGATATCGTTACCAATCCGAGGCGTGCAGTGAGGATCGATGGCCCCGCAGTGCGCCTTGACCCGCAGGCGGCAATGATGGCTGGTGTCTGGGACACGGCGCTCGAGGGTGCGCTGCTCAGAGCAGGCGAAACCCGGCTGAACACGGCGGCGGTGTTCGAGGCTGCGCGCTTGGCCGGAACCCCCGTGACCGTGATCCCGCCCGGGCAGCCCGTCGGTTCGGTGGATGCGGGGGCGGACGTAAAGGCCGCAGTGGCACAGGACCTGTCCAATGGCTTCGCTGTGGTCATTCCCGAGGCGCTCCCCGATCCAGAGCACTCCGGTTGGTGGCGGGTGAACCCCGTGACCGGCGAGGCTGTAGGCCAGATTTCCGGGGGCCATGGGGCGGATCTGGTCGAGTGGCTGACCGTCGCGCGGCCCGGCCTCGAGCTTCTCTCGACCTACGGCTTCCTTGCGCTTGGACTTTCGCAATGCATGCAGGCTGCCCACAACTGTTCCGAGGCCTCGCGGGAGAATGGAATGTGCCAATGGAGCGCGATGTGCTGCATGGTCACCAACACGGGTTTCTACCTTATGGGTTTGGGCCTGGCGGGGATCATCTCGATCGGATTCGACGTCGTGACGTTCCACGTTTCGATCTGCAATCCCTGACGGCCGCGGCCAACAACCGTACGTTGTCAGTGTACGTGAAGAGCGAAGGGTCAAGATGCGGTTCCGGGGCGTTTCATCCACTCTGTAAGAGAGGACCAGGCAAGATCGAAGGAACTTCAACTGGATGCCGAAGCGTTTGACGCTCACGAATCATCCGTGAAATCGACGGTTCGGGCGGCCGCTCGCTTCGACGAGCTCGTCGAAGCGGTGTACGCCGAGTTGCGGCATATCGCCGGTGCGCATCGCAGCAGGGAGTCGTTCAGTCTGACATTGCAGACAACAGCCCTTGTACATGAAGCTTATCTTCGCCTCGCTGGCGGCGACGCGGCCGCGATGCCGCGGGATTCCGTCCATCTGAAAGCACTGACGTCACGGATTATCCGCCACATCCTGGTCGACTATGCCCGCCGGAGAAACGCGGCCAAACGGGACCATAGCCAGGCATTCGAGCCTATCACGCCCACCGCGCACGATCGGATCCAACCCGTTTCCTGAGCCGGCACTATCCCCAATTTTGCCCTAAATGCGAGATATTCTTAAATGCTAATGATTCTCATTTACATTTGCAATTGCTTTTGCCATACTCGCCCCCTTCCGCCGCAGTGGACGGAAAAAGACGACTCGAACGAGGAGCAAAAGCAATGTCGTTCAAACGAACTTGCGCCCTGTTATGTACGGCCACCCTGTGCAGCAGCCCTGCGGCTGCGGATGAAAATCTGTTCGGCTATGTGAAGGGTTCCGAAACCCTGCCGGAAGGGGCCTGGGAGTTGTACCAGATCGTAACCAACCGGCGCGACAAGAGTGTGGGTCACTACTCTGCATGGGACAGCCTCACGGAGCTGGAGTACGGCGTTACTGACAGCTTCAACGTAAACGCCGCAGTGTTGGGCCGGTCGATCGACACCAGCGGCCTGATGATCGACGGCTATCTGCCGGGCGATAAGGACTCCGGCCTGAAATTCGCCGGCCTGGAGCTGGGCGCCAAGTACAATTTTCTCGCCCCGGCCCTGAACGACTTCGGCTTGACCGGTTACTGGGAGCTGGATTACTCCAATACCGACCCGCATTCGGGCCAGGACAAGGACACCCTGTCCTTTGGCAGCCTGCTGATCATGCAGAAGTACTTCATGGAGGGCCAGATCGTCTGGGCCGGCAACCTGGGCCTTGAGGCAACCTGGGCCAGGCGCGGGCCGATCGACGGGCTGCCCGCTGATTTTGAGTGGCCAACCGACCCGGAAATGGAGATCGAACTGCTCGCCGGCACTGCGATCACCTATCGATTCGTTCCCAACTGGTACCTGGGAGCCGAGATCGTTTACGAAACCGAGTTCGAGACCGAGGTCGGGCAGGAACGCTGGAGCGTGTTCGCCGGACCAACGCTGCATTACGGTAGCCAGAAATGGTGGGCGACCTTCACCTGGTTTCCGCAACTCCGGGGCGGCGGCGAGTCCTTTGAAGGCCAGGATCCCGACCTGCACCTGATCGAGAAAACGGAAACCGAGTACCGGTTCAAGCTCGGATTCAACTTCTGATGAAACGCTTCGATCCACTGCTGCCCCAAACAATGGCGTTGTTTACGCCCCTGACCCTGCTGGTTGCGCCGTGCTACGCCGCCGACTACCTGACGGTCACGGAAGCGCAGGCGGAACTGTTTCCTGGCGCCGACACCTTTTCCGAGCAGAATATCCTGCTGACCAGGGCGCAGCTCAAAGCCATCAAGAAGCGCACCGGCGTGCGCCAGCGCAACCCCTCACCTCCCGTCTGGCGGGTGGAGCGCGCCGGTGAGTTCCTCGGCTGGTTCTTCGTCGACGACGTGATCGGCAAGCACGAATTCATCACCTATGCGATCGGCATCGACCCGCAAGGCGAGGTTCTCGGCCTGGAGATCATGAGCTATCGCGAAACGCATGGCGGGGAAGTGCGCGAGGCTGACTGGCGCCAAAAGTTCGAGGGCAAGACCCTGGACGACCCGTTCAAACTGGGCCAGGACGTGCCGAACATCAGC
>JASFKQ010000217.1:0-6302 GCA_050118555.1 Lysobacterales bacterium | reverse complement strand
TCTTCAGGTTCTTGGTCGACCCATTGGTACCAACCGATACCAACGGTCATCTGACCAGGTTGCTTTGTCGCTTCCTCAAACTCTTCGAGAAGCGCCTCCCCTTCTTTAATCTGTTTATCAAGAAGTTGTCTTGCCTTCTTGCGAAATTCCTTATAGCTATCTGGGTTTAGACGGTATGTCCAACGACCTTGCTGTGGCACCTTTGTATCTTTGTCTGAGTGCATGTTGTGTACCACCGCGCTCAGCACCCGAGATGCCTCGATCAAGCCCACTTCGGTTTGCTTGGCTGTATCGCTAGAAATCGGTGAATAAATCATCGAGAGAAGTTCCACTTTCTCGACATCTTCTTGCACAACCCTTACATTCCCCGATTCAATTAGCCTACCGATTACAGTCCTGACAGTCACATTCCTTCCAATTGCTCTCAATACGAGAGTCTGGAATGTTCTTCCTTTACCAACGATTGGTAGAGCGGCGGGCTTTCCCGTTACTTGGTCCCTGAAAAACGAATCACTGGACCACATGTCAATCAAAGTGTGTTCGGGATTAACACTCTGATTCTGAATTGTATTGTCCAGGTTCTGATCAAGGAGTGCCGAAACCACCCGGGTGTCCAGGCCGGTCATCAAAGCGATTGCGCTTTTGGTGGGTTTGGAGCCTTCGCGCATGAGTTTGCGTTCGGCCTCTTCCACGTAAATGCCTTTCAGGATATCGGTAAGCGCGGGCAATGAGACGGTACCAATTACGAGGCGCACGACTTTACGAAAGACGCGACTGAGGAAATACGTAATGGATTTCGTCTCGTCTTGTGGACTTGTTTGATTTTTTTTCATAACCACGCCAGGCATTATTCAGTCTCCTGAAAATCCCCTAACAGCAGTGTATGAAATCCATCTCGTGAAAATCTGTTCGTGCCCTCGAACAGAAGGGTGTGCGCATTAACGGCACTTTAGCGATAGGATAGTCTCTTTATCAATGACTTGCCAAGTTTTTTTAAGTTTTGACTCGTGATCTAAATCAAGGCCACCCTGAGCTAATGCGCGCCATCCGGCAACAACCAACTCCCCATCCGGCTATATGTTTCCGTCAAGCAGCCGGAAATAAACACTGAATTTATTGAACTTTCAGTGCGTTGGAACATCCCTGTTCCGTTTGGCGGATTTCCCGTCCACCCCTTTTCATTCCTTTGCGGCCGTACCTGGTTCCGTCCATTCCCGCCGCGGGTTTTTACGCTGTTTAAGGTCTCTACAGGATATGGCCCCGTCTCAGTGCAGCACATGCCGCGAGGCTCTCGGCGCCTGGGCGGGAAGAGGGGAGACATGGCACCCGGAGCTTCCTTGCTCCACAGGCACGTCCTGTGCGATGTTTGCCACGATCCCGATTAAAGGTCGGCAGCCTGTGGCCTCCATGGCCGAGATACCGGTTCCGTCCTTCTCCACCGAAGAGTCCCCATCCGTGGGGCTCCCTTCGAGGACAGAGACGATTCCAGCCCGGCTGCCTAACTGTCTTTCACTCCACTTCAATACCTGGCTGCGGCTCCCTGCGGAGAGAACCAATGCGCCTTTGGAATGGTGGAGTACGTATAACATGAGCACATAATACCAAAGATAGCCCCTATTGTCTATAGCCAAAAAAGAATTTAGACATTTTTTGCAATAGACACTTGCGTCTATAGACAAATGTGGCTATAATGTGTCTCAACAAGGTTGGAAACGGTAAGGACGCTGAATCCAATGCAGAAGGATCTGCTCTCCTTGTGAAGCATGGATGCACTTTGCGGGTGGCGAGACGTCCGCACGACGGTCAGGAATAACACGGATGATGTTCCTGGCCGTTTTTTTATGCGCGTTCCGCGGCCGGGGCGGCACAGAATGCTGCCAGGCGAGTGTTGATCAGGTCACGGAGTCATCGCGGCGCGAGGAGGTCGTGGTCTGACTTCAGAAATCGGCGCGCCCCGGCACCCGTGGGTAGGGTATGACGTCACGGATGTTCGTCATTCCGGTGATGTAGTTCACCAATCGTTCGAGACCGAGGCCGAAACCCGCGTGGGGCACAGAACCGTAGCGACGGAGATCGAGGTACCAGTCGTACGTGCTCATGTCCAAACCGTGCTCCTCCATACGCCGTTCCAGCACGTCGAGACGTTCCTCGCGTTGTGAGCCACCGATAATTTCACCAATTCCCGGCGCCAGCACGTCCATTGCCGCCACCGTGCGCCCGTCGTCATTCAGGCGCATATAGAAAGCCTTGATGTCGGTCGGGTAGTTCTGCACGATCACGGGCGCTTTGAAATGCTTTTCCGTCAAAAAGCGTTCGTGCTCAGTCTGCAGGTCGAGCCCCCAGCTGGCCGCATAATCGAACCGGGTTCCGGATTTCTCCAGAATGTCGATCGCCTCCGCATAGTCGAGTCGGACAAAGGGCGTTTCGATCAGCTTGTGGAGCCGGGTGACCGCTTCGGGCTCGATCCGTTTTTCGAAGAACGCCATGTCTTCCGGGCAGGCCTGGAGTACCGCCTCGAAAACGCATTTGAGGAAATCCTCGGAAAGGTCCGCCAGGTCTTCCAGGTTCGCAAAGGCGATCTCAGGCTCGACCATCCAGAACTCTGCGAGGTGTCGCGACGTGTTGGAATTTTCAGCGCGGAACGTTGGGCCGAAGGTGTAGACGTTGCTCAGGGCCAGACAGTAGCCCTCCACGTTCAGTTGGCCTGAAACTGTCAGAAAGGTCTCGCGACCGAAGAAATCTTTGGAAAAATCGATCTGACCATTTTCCGTGCGAGGCGGGTTCAACAGGTCGAGCGTACTCACCCGGAACATATCGCCGGCACCTTCGGCGTCCGAGGCCGTAATAATAGGAGTATTGACCCAGACGAAGCCGCGCTCATTGAAGTAACGGTGGATCGCCTGGGCGGTAGCATTGCGCACGCGCGCGATCGCTCCAAAGGTGTTGGTGCGCGGCCGCAGGTGCGCCACTTCGCGGAGAAATTCGAAGGTATGCTGCTTGGGCTGGATAGGGTAGGTGTCGGGATCCTGTACCCAGCCGACGACCGTGATTGCGGTTGCCTGGATCTCGAATGCCTGGCCACGCCCCCTGGATTCCACGAGGGTTCCAGTACATTCCACGGCGCAACCCGCAGTCAGTCGCTTGATTTCGGCGGCGTAGTTGGCGAGTTCTCCCGGCGCAACCACCTGGATGCCGTCGAAACACGATCCGTCATGGACCACGATAAAGGAGAAACCGGCCTTGGAATCACGGCGGGTGCGCACCCAGCCGCGAATCGTGACTTCCGAGCCCGCGGCCGGTTTGCCGGCGAGCGCTTCCTTGATTCTGACGAAGGACATTGGTGGTGAGTTGATCCGGGAGCAGGAAACCCCAAATAATAATGCAGCGGCGACGGAACAAAAACCCCGCCGTTCGTTCCAATCACCGGAGAAGAGAGTCGAGTCGACCATGGCCATTCGCCTGACACCTACAGCCAGCAAGCGTGTTCGCAGCTTTCTTGAAAAGGAAGGCGGTATCGGCTTGCGTCTCGGCGTCCGCAAAACGGGCTGCTCGGGCTGGGCCTATACGGTGGAACTGGCAAAGGACGTCGAGCAGGGTGACATCGTTTTCGAGCAGGAAGGCGACCTCAAAGTGGTGGTCGCCAGCGATAACCTGGCATTCCTCGATGGTTCCACGATTGACTTTGTTGCCCAGGGCCTCACTTCCACGTTCCAGTTCGACAACCCGAACGTGACCGAAGAGTGCGGTTGCGGCGAAAGTTTCACCATCTCCTGAATCCCTGATATAATTCGTCGGCTAAGCCCCCGAGAGGGGCTTGGAATCCTTGCTTCACTTCGCGGACGTTCCCGCAGGAGGAAGCTTTGGTGGCGCACATTGCCGCGCCGACAAATCCACAAGGAGTCACAATGCGACACTATGAAATATGCTTTCTGGTCCACCCGGACCAGAGCGAGCAGGTTTCGGCCATGCTCGACCGCTATCGTTCCCTCATCGAGGGCAACAACGGCAAGATCCATCGCCTGGAGGATTGGGGTCGCCGGCAACTTGCCTATCCGATCGCCAAGCTGCACAAGGCGCACTACGTTCTGATGAACATCGAGTGCGATGAAGCC
This sequence comes from Lysobacterales bacterium, assembly GCA_050118555.1. Lineage (GTDB taxonomy): Bacteria > Pseudomonadota > Gammaproteobacteria > Xanthomonadales > SZUA-36 > CALKKN01. The sequence continues at coordinate 2,190 of JASFKQ010000217.1, read as the reverse complement.
ACGCTTGCCGAACTTGAGGGCATCTTCCGATTCAACGACGCTGTGCTGCGCCACCTGACCATTCGTCGCCAGGAAGCCGTAACTGAGCAGTCGCTGATGATGAAGGCCAAGGAAGAGAAGGATCGTTCGGGCCGCGGATACGACAACCGCAAATCTTCGGGCGACAGCCGGAACGACGACTCGGATGACGATTCCGATGACGATTCCGATGACGACTCGGATGACGATTCCGATGACGATTCCGATGACGATTCCGATGACGATTCCGATGACGTCGAAGAGTCCGGAGCTGCTGACGATTCGGAAGATTCATCTGAAGCCGAGCGCGCAGACGCCTGAACAGCTGGAGGAGAACCATCATGGCACGCCATTTCAGACGCAGGAAATTTTGCCGTTTCACCGCTGAAGGTGTTACGGAAATCGATTACAAGGACATCAACACGCTGAAGCAGTACATCGGCGAGTCGGGCAAGATCGTCCCGAGCCGCATCACGGGCACCAAGGCCCGCTATCAGCGGCAGCTGTCCACGGCCATCAAGCATGCGCGGTACCTTGCGCTGCTGCCGTACACCGACAACCAGTAATCTGGCGGATCAACGGGAGAAGCAACAATGGAACTGATTCTGCTTGAGAAAGTACAGAACCTGGGAGATCTCGGTGACAAGGTAAGCGTCAAGCCGGGGTATGGACGCAACTACCTCGTGCCCTCTGGCAAGGCCGTACCGGCAAATGCAAAGAACCTCGCCGAGTTCGAAGCCCGCCGTGCCGAGCTCGAAAAAATCGCGCTGCAGAAGCTCTCCGGCGCCGAGGAGCGCCGCGGCGCCCTGGAAGGTTTCGAGATCACCCTTACAGCCAATGCCAGTGACGAAGGCAAACTCTACGGTTCAATCGGACCGCGTGAAATCGCCGATGCCGTTACCAAGCAGGGAATCACGCTGGAGAAGGCCGAGGTCATCATGGGCGAGGGTCCGATTCGCATGACTGGCGAACACGAAGTGCCGATCCACCTGCATGCCGATGTCGAAACGGTCATCAAGGTCACGGTGATCGCCGAGTAGCAAGCCCGCGCGAGACCGCGGTACGGTTTCCTGCACAAGAGGCCCGTTCTGTCCGGTGCCAGGAAAGCCGAGCTCATGTACTATAGGTGCCTGGGCGAGCGCGCCTGCCGGGGGGAACGGGCCTTTGATTTCAAGGTCCCGCCAGCGGCTCCGGCGCACGCCGCTCGCTGCATACGACTGACGCAACCCGCGGCCGGTTCGTGCGCCAGGCTGTCCTCCGGACGGGCCCTGTGCGCCGGTTCCGGCTGAAGCAGCACAGGCCCCGATGGAATGCCAGCGCCGAAACTCGCAACTGTAGAAAATCTCAAAGTACCCCCTCATTCGATCGAGGCGGAGCAGGCCGTACTCGGTGGCTTGCTCCTGTCTCCCCGGGCTTTTGACCAGGTCGCGGACGTGGTCACTGAGACCGACTTCTACCGGGAAGATCACCGACTGATCTACCGGGCGATCTGCGAACTCAGTGATCGCGGCCGCCCCTGCGACGCCGTAACGGCCACGGAGTGGTTCGATTCCCACGGAATGGTGGACCAGATCGACGGCGGCGCCTATATCAGCCAACTGGTCGGCAGCACCCCGAGTGCCGCCAATGTGCGAGCCTACGCAGAAATCGTTCGCGAACGGTCGGTGCTTCGGCAACTCATCGATGTCGGGTCGGAGATCACCTCCGGAGCGTTCTCCTCCGACGGTCGTGACAGCAAGGAACTGCTGGAAGACGCGGAGCGCCGCGTGTTCGCCATTGCCGACCAGGGCATGCGCTCGGGCTCGTCGTTCGTGTCCGTGCAGGACACGATCAAGATTGCGATCGAGAAGATCCAGGAGTTGCACGAGTTCGAGGGTGAAATCACCGGCATACCCACCGGGTTCCGGGATTTTGACAAGCTCACCGCCGGCCTGCAGGATTCCGACCTCATTATCGTGGCCGGCCGCCCGGCCATGGGCAAAACCACGTTGGCCATGAACATCGCCGAGAGCGCTGCCATCAAGCAGGACATACCGGTGGCCATCTTCAGCATGGAAATGTCCGCCCTGCAGTTGGTGATGCGACTGTTCTCCTCGCTGGGGCAGATCGATCAGACCCGCCTGAGGACCGGCAACCTGGATGAAATGGATTGGCCCAAGCTCACCTCGGCGA
>JASFKQ010000216.1:0-6323 GCA_050118555.1 Lysobacterales bacterium | reverse complement strand
AAGCACTGCCACGAGATTTTCCAGCTGAACAACCACCTGTACCTGACGTCCACCGGCCACGACAGCATCCTCGCCTTCGACCTGGAAAAGCAGTCGTTCTTCTGGGCGCTGCATATCGCGCTGGGTGAGGACGGACCCGTCGGCACGGCCTACGACCCGCTGGGCATCAACGGTCCGGGCGGCGCCAACGGCCCACCGGCGCGCAACCTTCTGCACCTGAACAACGTCTACGCGGACAAGCGCGGTATCTGGGTCAGCGGCATGCGAACCCGTGGGCTGTTGCACGTGGGTGACCGCAACGCGGTCAGCAAGGCGGTGGACATGCCCGAAGGAATCCACAACGCCCGGCCATTCCGGGACGGAGTGCTTTTCAACGACACCGATGCGAACTGCGTCCGGTTCGCCGACCGGAACGGCTCGCAGCGCGTCTTTCCGGTGCCGACCTACCCACCGGAAGAACTCACCCATACCGAACTGGGGGACGAGGCGCTGGCCCGGCAGGGCTTCGCCCGCGGGCTCTGCGTGATCGGTGACCGGATCGTTGCCGCGGGTTCCTCACCGTCCACCGTCAGCCTGTACGATATCGACTCCGGTTCCGTCATTGGACGGGTCAATTTTTCAATGGACATCCGCAATGCCATCCACGGGCTCGAAGTCTGGCCATACTGAATTGAAGAAGGCCGTCGTCATCGGAGCCGGCCACAACGGGCTGGTCACTGCCTGGTACCTGGCCAGGGCGGGCGTGCAGACCCGGGTATTCGAGCGGCGGCACGTGGTGGGTGGCTGCGCCGTCACCGAGGAAATCGATCCGCTCAACGCGCCGGGATGCCGGGTTTCGACGGCCTCCTACATGGCCAGCATGCTGCGCCCGGAAGTGATCCATGATATGGAACTCGGCCGGCATGGCCTGAAAATGATCGCTGCGGATCCGGGCATCCAGGTCGCTTTCGAGGACGGGACGGTGCTGCCCTGGTGGCATGACGCGAAGCGGACGCATACCGAACTTGCCCGATTCAGCCAGGCCGACGCGGACACTTTCTTCCAACTGGACGAGGACCTGAAGGCCCTGGCCCGCCATCTGCAGCCGTTCTTCCTGGAGCCGCCACCACGCGTGCAGGCCAGCGGGCTGGCCGGCTGGCTGGAGGCCTTGCGGGTAGGCGCGCGCTTCCGCGGCCTCGACGGAAAGCAGATACAGGAGTTGCTGGCCTTCCTTACCGGCAGCCTCGAACAGCTGCTGGATCGCTATTTCGAGTCCGACCCGGTCAAGCGGCTGATCCTCGCCAACAACCTGTACGGCAAACATGGCGGGCCGCGCGACCCCGGTTCGGCGATGGGCTTGCTGTTCCATCTCCTCAGCGGCGGCGAGGACGAGCGCCAGGGCTTCACGGGGCATGTGATCGGCGGCATGGGCGCGATCACCGAAGCGATGGCCGCCGCCTGCCGCGAGGTGGGCGTTGAAATCCACACCAGCACGGGCATCACGCAGGTCAGCATGGACGGCGAGCGTGCGGCCGGCGTCGTGCTGGACAACGGCATGGTCATCGAGGCGGACATCGTGGTTTCCAATGCCGATCCCCGGCGCACCCTGCTGGGCCTGGTCGGGGCCGAGCACCTCGACCCGTCGTTCGCGCGGCAGGTGTCAGCCATCGCCATGAACGGCCCCAGCGCCAAGGTCAACCTGGTGCTGGATGAGGAACCGCGCGTCAACGGCATGCCGGCCGACGCGCCGCCCCTGCAGCGCATGCTTTACACCCTGGTGCCCACGTTCGACGCCGCCCAGCGCTGCTACAACGACTGCCAGGTCGGACGGCTTTCCGACGACCTCTGGGTAGACTGTGTGCTGGCTTCCGCCATCGACCCCGAGCTGGCTACGCCCGGCCGACATGTGCTGACGACCTTCGTGCAGTACGTACCCTACGCTCTGGCCGAAGGGGACTGGGATTCCCTGCGCGGCGAACTGGGCGACCGCGTGGTCGAAATCATCGGCCGCTACGCGCCGAACGTGCCCGGAGCGATCGTGGGGCGCGACGTGATCACTCCGCTCGACCTGGAACGTCGTTTCGGCATCACCGAGGGCAACATCTTCCACGGGGACATCCGCATGGACCAGTTATTTTTCATGCGCCCCCTGCCCGGCTGCGCGCACTACCGAACCCCGGTGGAAAACCTCTACCTCTGCGGCGCCGGCACCCACCCCGGCGGCGGCGTGACCGGAGCCCCCGGCTACAACGCCGCCCAGACCATCCTCAAGGGAAAATAGGAACGCAAAGGACGCCAAGGGGCGCAAAAGGCGCAAAGGATTCTAGGGTCAGACCCCGACAAGATGCCTGGCGTTGGCTGCCTGTGGGGCTTCGGGAAGTTGGCAAAGAGCGAGTAATTTCCGCTGAGGACGCCGAAAACGCTGAAAAATGCCTTATGGACCAGGACGGTGGCGCGCCAGACACCCTCAAAAACTCCGCGTTCTCTGCGTCTTCAGCGGAAATTTTTGCGTTCCCCAATAGCAACTCCAACAGAGCCCCCCAAAAGAAACGGGGCCCGCTGGGCCCCGTGTTCCGACTGCTTGTTGTCCGCTTCAATCCCCGAAGCGCTGGATCCAGCGGATACCGAACTCCCGCGGCCGGTTCACCGTCACGCGGGAACGCCCGAAGAAATAATCGAACTCGTAGGGGTTGGCGAACAGCACGGCCCGTTCGTCGGTGAGATTGCTGACGAAAAGCTGCAGGCTCCAGTCGTCGTGGTCCACGCCGAAGCGCAGGTCCCCGATGTTGTGGGACGGCTGCAGGATCCGGGGCGCCGGACCGTCGTCGATGGTCAGCGGCTCGACCTGGTTGTACATTTCGCCCGTGTAGCTCCACTGCAGGCGTAACCAGGCCTCGTGGGCGCCGAACCAGTCGACGGGCCAGTTGTATTGCGCGTAGGCGGACGCCTTGAACTCCGGTGACAGCGGCAGGCGCGTTCCCGCGGGAACCAGCACGCCGATCTCGACCGCCTGGTCCAGTTTTGCGTCCAGCCAGGTAGCATTTCCGCCGATGGTCAGGCCATCGGTCGCCGCCCAGTCGAACTGCACTTCGAGCCCCTTGGAGGATGCGTTACCGACGTTGGCGACGACTTTTTGCCAAGGCTGGCCGCAATTCGGCTCCGGCGGCGCATTGTCCGAGCCGCATGGCCGATTGCTCGGATCGACGACTTCCAGCTGGTAGTTCTCCCACCTCATGTCGAAGTAAGTCGCATTCAGCCGCAGCCGGCCAGCCATGAAGGTGTTCTTGCTGCCGATCTCGTAGTTCTTCAACTTGTCGGCGTCGTACTGCTGCGGAAAGTACGGCATGCCGCGCCCGCGATTGGTTCCGCCGGGCCGATAACCTTCCGAATACAGCGCGTAAACCATGTTGCTCTCGGCCCAGTTCCACGACAGGCTGACCTTGGGCACCCAATCGTTCTCGTCGCTGGTCGGCCTGGAAATCCCCTCGTCGGTCAGGTTGTAGCGCGGCAGGTCCACGTAAAATTGCTTGTCCATGGTGCGATTGAACCAGCGCGCGCCGACGGTGCCGTCCACGGTATCCGTGATGTGCCAGGTGAGTTCACCGAAGAAGGCCCATTGCTCCCAGTCCGTGTCGTCGGCGGAACGCCACCAGGCGTCGCCCGGCAGTCGGGTCGGGATGGGGTTGCCGCGCCAGATCAGGTTGCCGGCCAGGTAATTCGCCATTGACTGTGACTGGTCGTAACCCTGCGCAAAGGTGTCGAAAACCCATTCCTCGTGGGATTTTTCGTAGAAGAACCCCGCCACCCAATCGATGGTCTCGCCCTTGTGGAACAGGCGGAATTCCTGCGAGAACTTCCAGTCTTTCTGCGTGTTCTTCAGGTAGCCGATCGGGTCGTTGTAGTAGTTGCCCACGCCGGCCGGCTGGAAACAGTAGCGGCTGTACTGGGACCAGTTGTAGTAATAGCCCGAGTAGCAAAACGTACCGAAGTAGGACGCGTAGCCCACGGAGGTGTCCTGGGTGTATTCCCAGTCGCGCGTGAAGTAGGACGTGGCCGAAACGAAGTCGGCAAAACCGAGGTCGCCCTCGAACGTCAGGGCGTACTGGGTCCAGTCCTGGTTGTCGTATTCGAACTGCGGCAGAAAGCGCACCACGTTGAGGTCCCCGGCATAGGCGGGGTCGTGCTCCGGACGACCGTCCGATTCGGTGTTCTGGTAGACGATGCCGGCGGTCATGGACCACCTGTCGTTGATGAACCATTTGGCCGAGATGCGCCCGCCGTAGGTGTTGACCTCGTTGAAATTGTCCTGCACCGCGTCGTCGTTGGTGAACAGCCCGAAGCGCGGGGTGGTGCCCTTGACGACGTCGATGAAGCCGCCGTCCTTCGCGGTAAAGCCGACCAGCCGGATGGCGAAGGAGTCACTCAGCGGTATGTTGACCATCGCGCTGACGTCGTAGCTCGGGTCGCCCTCGGACATGTACTTGCCGGTCACGTCGAAGTTGGCGTCGAAGGCCGTCGGATCCGGCTTGTTGGTCACGATGCGCAGCACGCCGGCCTGGGCGCTGGCGCCGTACAGTGTGCCCTGCGGACCGCTCAGGGCTTCGACGCGCTTGATGTCCACCATGCGTGGGTTGGGCTGGGCGTTCAGAACCAGCGACTGTTCGTCCAGGTACACCGCCGCAGACGGCTCGGCGATGAAGGTGCTCTGGGAATCGGCGATGCCGCGGAACACCACCATCGCGGTGCCCGGATTGGCCTGCACTATGTTCACGCTCGGCATGAACCGCGCGTAGTCGTCCATGCCCGTATAGCCCGCCTGGATGATCTGCTCGTTCGAAATCGCCTGGATGCTCTGCGGAATGGCCTGCAGACTTTCGGAACGCTTGCGCGCCGTGACCGTCACCTCTTCGAGCATGTTGTTGCTGCTGGCCGCCTCGGTCTGGTCCTGGGCGACGGCGGTGACGGCCGGGCTGGTCAGCAACGCGCCAATGGCGAAAGAAAGGGGTTTGGGACGGATAACGGGAAGATCACGAACAAGCGTGTGCTCTGTCGGCATTCTTGTGCCCTCAAGTCTCAAGGCTGTTAAGCCAGGTTTGTTATGGGTCGATCTCAGGAATACATGATTGTGCCGTTCGGATCATAAAGCGGCGACCAGGAAATTACAAACTGATGATTTTCATGCCGATTCGGCGCCCTGCCCCTGCGTGTTTTTCAGGCCGCGGACCCAGCGCGCCTGGCTCCGGTATAATCCGGCGCGGTCCCTATCGTCGTAAAGCCCGTCGGAAAAGACTTCGCCATGGACATTGAAAGTTCCCTCCGCGAACTCGGCCCGGTCGATTCCGGACCGCTCATCGCCACCGTTCTTGCGCAGGACGAACAGGCCTGGCGCGCCCAGCAATATCGCCAGAACGCCTACGAGGTCCATAACCAGACCGAGTCGCTGGTGATGATCTTCTGCAATGGCTGGCCAGAGCTTCAGGTCACGAAGGAACCCGCCTGGGACCTGCTCAAGGAAACCGCGATCCCCCTGATGCAGAACATCATCGAGACACACTACGCCCCGGGCGGCACAATCATCCGGGCCATGGCGGCCAAGCTGAAAGCCGGCGGCATCATATCGCCGCACCGGGACTCGCACCCCTCCTTCACCCACGCCCACCGTATCCACATCCCGGTCACCACCAACCCGGGCGTGCGCTTCATGATCAACGGCCGACCGCACAAGCTGCAGGTCGGGCAGGCCTACGAGATCAACAACCAGCGCAACCACAGCGTCATGAATGCAGGCAGCGAAGACCGCATCACCTTCATCTTCGATTACGTGCCGCCGAAAGAGGCTTAGATACCGGCCGAAAGATCTAGGCTCGTTTAAACAGTCAGCATGCGTGGCTTCGAAGGCAGGGAAAGGGCCGCCCCCTCCCGGGACACGCTCAAGACATCCCTGTTCGCTAAGAAACTGTTCCCGACAGTTTATTGTCCCGAGAGGGGGCAGCCCTTTCCCTGCTGTGCCCCAGAGGCTCCTGCAAGGCAGTGGGTATCCCTTTCCTGGACCCTAGCCTGTCGGGAACAGGCTCGGAGCGAACAGGGATGTCTTGAGCGCGTCCTGGAAAGGGATGCCCGTTGCCGCAGCCTCTGCACATTCCCGAATGACACGAGAACAAACCCACGCCCTTCGCTGCTATCACAACAACGATTTTGGACGGTCCTCGGGCGTTAAGTCGCGCAGCAGCGGCTCCAGGGTCTCGATCAGTTCGTCGAGGTGGGATTCGTAGTTACGCCAGAAATTGATGGCCTTGGTATAGATGGGCTGACGCACCTGTTCCGAACTGGCGGTGTTGATCGCA
>JASFKQ010000215.1:0-6386 GCA_050118555.1 Lysobacterales bacterium | reverse complement strand
CGTCGAAAGGATCACGGCGAACAACAATCGCGAACTCGTCGACGACGTATTCATCCCGTTCATGATGCGCGCTGGCATCACCGCGGTGGCGCGCCCCGAAGGGTCCCAGGTCATCGACATCCTGAAGCGGGGGCATGCCATGATGTCTGGACGGCTGGGCGCCGATTTTCAGTTTCCCACAGACCGGGTCCTGACGGCCCCGCCCGAGGCGGATTCCTGGGACGACATCCGGCGCAATGTGCTGTTTCGGATGGACATTGCTTCGACCGGCCAGGCCCTGGCCGAAAGCACCCTGGACGAGACTCAGGCGATTACGACGGCGATCACCACGGAGCTGAACGGCCGCTAAGTCGAATCGCGGGCATGGGGACAGGATGGAGCCAGGTTTGATTCCGGGTTCGTTTCATCGGGCCAGGATCACCTGCCCGCTGCACTGCCGCCCGTAACCCGTCATTTCAATATTCAGATCCTTCTCGTGTTGGCGACCCTACCCCGTTCTGTGCCTGAGAGGGGAATCGTCTACGCCAAAATACCCTGAACAGGGGTGATTGCATTGGCGGCGCACACGCAACGCGGATGCGGCAGCAGTTTTCGGCGGCCCGTGGGCCATGTGCTGGCCATTGAGTTCGTGCCGGGACATCACCACGTCATTCCCTATAGTCTGAACCAGGAGGCAAATTATGAAGATCAGGCGCAAAGGAACAGCGGTATGGCACGGCGGACTGAAAGACGGCAAGGGTCGGCTTTCCACGCAGAGCGGCGCGCTCAGCGATCAGCCGTACGGTTTCGGTACCCGATTCGAGGACAAGCCCGGCACCAATCCCGAGGAACTCCTCGGAGCCGCGCACGCAGGCTGTTTCACGATGGCGCTGTCGATGATCCTGGGCGAAGCGGGCTTCACCGCCGAACGCATGGAAACCTCCGCACAGGTCACGCTGGAGGAGGTGGATGACGGATTCGCCATCACCGCAATCCACCTGAAACTGGAAGCCGAAGTCCCGGGCGCCGATACGGCGACGTTTGAGAAGCTCGCCGATGAGGCCAAAGCCGGCTGTCCGGTTTCCAAGCTGTTCAAAGCGCCGATCACGCTGGACGCGAAGCTTCTGGCCTGACAGTCCGGCTTCCTGAATTAGCAGGGGCGGGGTCAGGCGCCCGATTCGGCCCGCACCCGAAATCCCGGCGCCATTCCACTCAAACCGTAGGCCGCACGTTCGCGTTCAGACGGAACAGGTTGGTCGGGTCATATGTGTTCTTGACCTGCACCAGACGCGCGAGATTGGCGCCGTAGTTGGCATCCACCTGGGCCTGGGTCTCGTTGGCCAGGTCGTTGATGTAGAAGCCGTCGGTGTAGGGCTCCATGACTTTCCACTGCTCGTTGACGTACGCAATGTGTTCACTGCCGTCGCCTGCGCTGATCGGCCAGCCCACGAAAGACAGCAGGTCATGGGTCGCCTTGCGATTCGTGAAGGCGGTCGCACCGTAGGGAACGCGGCCGATGGCGCCGCCCGAGTGCCCGATGGCCATCCACGTGGCGCGGCCGGGGTGCGGCCGGAAGGTCTCGACCATGTCGCGCACCATGGCGGGCGAGATCTCGTCGACGAAGCCGGAGCGGATATAGGCGCCGTTGGCGCGGAAGTCCGTGGTATCGCCCGATTTCTGCAGCGCCACGTAATCCCAGGACTGCACGGTGTTCCGCACCACTTTTCCGGCCTTCTCGATCGGCGCCAGCAGTGCTGCCGCCTTTTCCTGCGGCCCGCTGTAGACGATGCTGATGTTGCAGATCGGGCCGTTTCCGGGAAAGGCGCCGAGGAACGGGGTCACCTGCAATTCGTCCGGAGCTTCGGCTGCAAATTCGCTCGCGAACTCCAATACCTGGCGGGCCTGCTCGAACGGGAAGCCGTAAGAACCCGAAATCACCTGGCGCTCCATGGGGTGCAGCTGAAACTCGAAAGCCGTCACGACCCCGAAATTGCCGCCGCCGCCGCGCACGGCCCAGAACAGGTCCGGGTTTTCATCCTTGCTGACATGCCTGAGCTGACCGTCGGCGGTGACAATGTCCACCGACAGCAGGTTGTCGATGGTCAGCCCGAAGCGGCGCCCCAGGCGCCCGAAACCGCCGCCCAGGGTGAGCCCGCCGACGCCCGTGTGGGAAACGCTGCCCGCGGTGGTCACGAGCCCCCTGGCCATGGCCTCCGCATCGAGGTCGCCCAGCAGCGAACCGCCCGCCACCCAGGCCGTTTGCCGGGCCGGGTCGACACGCACGCCGCGCAGCCTCGAGAGGTCGATCTGCATGCCGCCGTCGCAGGTGGAATCGCCACGGAAGCTGTGCCCGCCGCACTTGACCGCGGTAATCAGGTTTTCCTGGCGGGCGAAGCGCACAGCGTTGGCAACGTCGGTGGGCACGACGGGCTGCACGACCAGTGCCGGGTACCTGTTGACCCGGGGATTGAGAAGCTGCCGGGCGCGCTCGTACGCTTCGCTGCCCGGCAGCGCTATCCCTCCGCGCAGGCTATCCGCGAGTTCCTGCACCGCTGACTGGCTGAGGAGAACTTCTTTGCCGCTGCCGGTAACGGCCTTGATGTCGGCGCCGACCGAGGAACCGTCGGCCATCGCCGCCAGGGCCAGTTCGCGATGGAAGGATACCGCCACGGCGGCGGCGATTGAGGTTCTGACGAAATGTCTGCGGTTCACGCGGTTCTCCCAGTTCGTATCGTTGCCGGTGGTTGCCGGAAGTATAGGCGAGATTTCTGGCGGTGCTTCGCCCGGCTGGCGTAGAATGCGCCCCCACCTCATCTGTCAGCCGATAAGCGCATGCCACTACTGCGTCTCGACAAAGCCGATCTGCATTATGGCCACCACGTTCTGCTGGACGCGGTGGACCTGAGCATTTCCCGTGGCAGGAAAATCGGCCTGCTGGGGCGCAACGGCGCCGGCAAGACCACGCTTCTGCGGGTTCTGGCCGGCGAAGTGTCGCTCGACGCGGGCAGCCGCTGGCTACGTCCCGGCACCCGCCTGGCCTGGCTGAGGCAGGACCTGCCGGGCGCCGACGGACAGACCGTCTACGACGTGGTCGCCTCGGGACTGGCCGAGGTGGGCGCGCTGCTGGCGGAATTTCATCACCTCGTGCAGGGCGGTCGCTCGACCGACATCGAGGCGCTGGCCCGGGTTCAGCACCAGCTCGAGGCGCGTGACGGTTGGAAACTGCAGCAGCGGGTGGAGACAATCATTAGCCAGCTCCAGCTGCCGGGCGATACCCGCATGGCCGAATTGTCCGGTGGCTGGCGGCGCCGCGCCGCCCTGGGCCAGGCCTTGGTCAGCGCACCGGATATCCTGCTGCTGGACGAGCCCACCAATCATCTCGACATTCCGGCGATCGAGTGGCTGGAGGAGCAGCTGCGCGCATTCACCGGCGCCCTGGTGCTCATCACCCACGACCGCCGCTTCTTGCAGAACGTCGCCAACTCGATTGCGGAGCTGGATCGAGGTCGTCTGAACCAGTGGGAGGGCGACTACCAGGGCTTTCTACGCGACCGGGAACAGCAGCTGGCGGCCGAGGAGCGCGCCAACGAGCTGTTCGACAAGAAACTGGCGCAGGAGGAGGTGTGGATCCGCCAGGGCATCAAGGCGCGGCGCACCCGCAACGAGGGTCGTGTCCGCGCACTGGAGGCCCTGCGCGAGGAGCGCCGGCAGCGGCGCGAGCGTACCGGCACCGCCGGGTTCGCCGTCGACGAGGCTGGCCGCTCGGGCAAGATCGTGACTGAACTCCGCCATGTCAGCCACGGGTTCGACGGCAAGCAGATCATCGATGACTTCTCCACCGTCATCCGGCGCGGTGACCGCGTCGGCATCGTCGGGGCCAACGGCGCCGGCAAGACCACGCTGGTGAAAATCATGCTGGGCGAATTGCCGCCCGATGAAGGCGAAGTTCGATTGGGCACCCGGTTGCAAGTTGCCTATTCCGATCAGTTGCGCGAACAGCTCGATCCGGACCTGAACCTGATCGATAACGTGTGCGAAGGTCAGGACTTCATCGAGATCGGCGGCCGGCAGCGACACGCCATCTCCTACCTGGGTGAGTTCCTGTTCAGCCCCGATCGCGTGCGCATGCCGGTCAGGGCGCTGTCCGGAGGCGAGCAGAATCGCGCCGTGCTGGCCCGGCTGTTCAGGCAGCCGGCCAACCTGCTGGTGCTGGACGAGCCCACCAATGATCTCGACATCGAAACCCTCGAGGTGCTGGAAGAAATCCTGCTGGGCTTCGAAGGCACGGTATTGCTGGTCAGCCACGACCGACGGTTCATGGACCGGGTCGTGACCAGCCTGATCGTGCTGGATGGCGCCGGCGGCGTCAGCGAGCACGTGGGTGGCTACAGCGATTGGGAGCAGCGTGGCGGCAAACTGGTCGCGGCCACGCAAGCTCCGGAGGAGGAGGGTGCCGTCAGTGCAGATCGCGCCTCGCGGCCGGCGAAGGCGCCAGCCGTGGAGAAGCGGCGGAAGTTGTCCTACAGGGATCAACGGGAACTGGAAAGCCTGCCCGGCAAAATCGAGGAACTGGAACAGGAGATCGCGCGCCTGGCGGCGGTTATTTCACAACCCGACTTTTATCAGGGTGATTTCGCAGTCACGCAGGAAACCAACCGCCAACTCGCCGAGGCGCAGGCGGAACTCGAAACCATGTACCAGCGCTGGAGCGAGCTGGAGTAGGTAAGCGTTCCGGAAGTGATGGGGTCAGAGTAAAGGGTCAGAGTAAAGGGTCAGAGTAAAGGGTCAGAGTAAAGGGTCAGAGTAAAGGGTCAGAGTAAAGGGTCAGAGTAAAATCGCTCCGCATGGGTCCTCTTACTCTGTCCCTTTACTCTGACCCCAAATCTTCCCAGATCTTTTCGTCGCGAGGCGATCGCTAGACCCACGTCAACCAAGACGCGGGGCAATTTGCGCTATCATCCGCGGCGGGCCTGATGGCGGCCCTAAACAGACGGGGATCGAGTTAATGACAGTGGTCACGCGCACGAACGGCAAACAGCTGAGCGAGGTTTCCTGGGCCGATTTCCAGACCCTGTCGCTGATGGAGAAGGGCGAGTACTTCCGTGGCGATCCGCCGCACACGCTGATCGCGCAGCAGTTCACGCGGCCGATGCTGGACGAACTGTGTGCGCTGGCGACGAAGATCAAGCGCATCAACAAGCGTCGCGAGGGTGCCAATTTCCTCAAGACCCTGCTTCCCGACAAGCGCGCAATGCTGTACTTTGCGCAGCCGTCGTCGCGCACCTACCTGTCGCACAATGCTGCCTGTCAGATTCTCGGCCTCGACACGATGGACGTGCGTGATTCCAAAACTTCCAGCGAGGTCAAGGGCGAATCGCCGGAGGATACGATCCGCACCTTCTCGTCCTATGTCGACATGATTATCATGCGCCACCCGGTTGGCGGCTTCGCCGAGCGTGTGGCCTGGATGCTGGCCCACACCAACCGCGAGATTCCGGTGCTGAATGCCGGCTCGGGTGCCGATCAGCACCCGACACAGGCTCTGCTCGACGTTTACACGCTGGAGCGCAGCTTCGAGCGCTTCGGTGGCATCGAGGGCAAGCACATCGTCTTCGTCGGCGATCTCGCGCGCGGCCGCACGGTGCGCTCGCTGGCCTGGCTGCTGACCCTGTTCGAGGGCGTGACGATGTCCTTCGTCGCCCCTGAGACGCTGCAGATCGGCCGCGACATCCTCGAGCAATTGGATGCCGCCGGCACCCGCTACACGGTCACCCAGGATTTTGACTCGGTGATGCCGCAGGCGGACGCGATCTACATGACTCGCATCCAGGACGAGTGGGACGTCGCCGGCGAAGCCCGTACCACCGACGCCGCGGAGTACCACCTGGGTGTTGCGGACCTGGCGCAGCTGAAGGAAACCTGCGCGATCCTTCACCCGCTGCCCCGGCGGCGCGAGATCAGTACCGAGATCGATAACGATCCGCGTGCGGTCTACTGGCGCCAAATGCGGAACGGCATGTGGATTCGCGCCGCGTTGATCCTCACCACCTTCGGCCGCCAGGATGAGGCGCACCGCTACTACGACAACTACGACCCGGAGGCCTGAGCGGACCAACGGGGTGGCAGTGGGGCAGGTGGGGCTGCGGGGGGCAGCGGGGTCGGACCAGCGCAAGCCACTGATTCGGCTAAAGAGTACGCCGCTGAATCGTCGCTTCTGAACCCTTAGAAGCCCATTTTTGCCCCGAAAAGCGATCGCCGGACCAAGGGCGGTCGTGGCGATCGCTTAGAACTTGCATTTCGGCGTCAAAATGACCCTCTAAAGCTGAATATTCCAGAAATTCAGTAGCTAACACACTGTTTTACCGGAATTTAATGGGGTCCGACCCCAAGGCCACATTAACATTTCG
>JASFKQ010000214.1:0-6396 GCA_050118555.1 Lysobacterales bacterium | reverse complement strand
GACGCCATCGACGCGCGGGAGGCGGATATCGCCACGCAGGTCGATCAGCGCCTGCTGCGGTCGGCGATTCAGCGCGTGCACTGGGAACTGGACGTGCTGCAGGCGCCGCGCCGGAATCCGTTGTTCTACATCCAGCAGTCCCTGGGAAGCGTGTTCGAGCTGCTGGTCATCGCCTCGCCCATGACCGACCGGCGCATCGAGAACATACTGCTGCGGCTGGAGAGCATTCCGTCCACGCTCGATCATGCCCGCGAGGATCTGGACCGGCCGGTGCGGCCGTTCGCCCAGGCCGCAATCAACTCGCTGGACGGCATCGAAGACCGATTGCAGGCGATGCAGGCCGGCCTCCAGGAGGTCACGCCGGAACGCTTCAGGCAGCGTCTGGCGCGTACCGTATCGGCTGCGGCAAAGGCCCTGGCAGCGTATGCTGAATGGCTGCAATCCGGCCTGTCCACGATGCAGACCGCGTTCGCGATCGGTCCACCCGCCTACCAGTGGTTCCTGGCCAACGTGGCGCTGATTCCGTACACCCCAGACGAATTGCTGGCGCAGGGCCGCCAGGCCTGGAACCGGGCCGTCGTGTGGGATGCCCTGGAACGCAATCGCAACCGCGAGCTTCCCGATCTGCCGCTGTTCGAAAGCGCGGAAAAGCAGATCGAGGCTTCATTCCTGAAGGAAAAGGAAGTCCGGGCATTTCTCGAAGCGCGCGGCCTCATGTCCGTGCCCAGGGAACTGATGCATTACCGCAACGCCCCCCTGCCCGCTTACCTGAAGCCGCTGGCGTTTCTCGGCGTCACGGACGACCTGACGTCGGCGACCCGCCTGGACGAAGATGCCTACAGCTACATCCCGGAGCCCTCGCCGGACCTGCCCTATTTCCACCTGTCGGCCGCGCGCGATCCCCGTCCCCTGCTGATCCACGAAGGCATTCCCGGCCACTACTTCCAGCTGGCGCTTTCGTGGGCCAACCCCGATTGGATTCGCCGGCATTACTTCGACTCCGGCGCCAACGAAGGGATCGGCTTCTACGTCGAAGAGTTGCTGCTCCAGTCGGGCCTGTTCGAGTTCAGCCCCAAGTCACGGGAGATCATCTACAGCTTCATGCGCCTGCGGGCCTTGCGGGTGGAGGTGGACATTCGGCTGGCGGTGGGCGACTTCACCATCGAGCAGGCCGCCGCCTACCTGGAACGCGCCGTGCCCATGGACCGCGAGACGGCCGATGACGAAGCCGTTTTCTTCGCCTCGACCCCCGGCCAGGCCATTACCTACCAGATCGGCAAGCTGCAGATCCTCGACTTCCTGGCCGATGCCCGGCTGGACAAGGGCGATGCATTTTCCCTGCGTGAGTTTCACGATTTCCTGATGCAAAACGGGAACGTGCCGATCGCGCTGCAGCGATGGGAATACCTGGGCCGCGACGATCAGCTGCTCCGCCTCGACGCGCTGGCCGGGGAACCGGTCACCGTGCCGCAATAGGAACTGAACATGCACACCTTGCGAAGATCGACCTTACGGTGGTTTGCGCCCCTCCTGCTCTGGACCGCGATCGGCGCTGGTTGCGCCGCCACGGCCGACGAGATTAAACCGGCCCCTCCCGGCCAGCCCGAGGCCGTCGTGTTCGACATCGACGGCACACTCACGCCGAAGGTTTCATCCATCTACACGGCTCGTGAAGGGGCGGCGGCCGCGGTCCAGGCTTTTGCCGACGCTGGCATCAAAATCGTTTACCTCAGTGCGCGCATCCCGATGTTCCAGGGCGGCATCCGGGACTGGCTCAGCAAGAACGGGTTCCCGGCAGGCAGTTTGCAGCTGACCGAAGACCGCGAAGACCGCAAGGACCACGCAGCGTTCAAGGAGCGCGTGCTAAACGCCTACAAAGCCGAGGGTTGGTGCTTCGTGGCCGCCTACGGCGATTCCAGCACCGACTTCGAAGCCTATGCGGACGCGGGAATAAGCCCGCAGCATGTTTTTGCATTGAAGCGCGAAGGCGAGGACAGCTGCCAACCCGGAACCTGGGCCGGGTGCTACGCGAACTGGAAAGAGCAAATGGGCATCATCGACGGTCTGCTGCAGCGATAGTCCACTACCCTTCTGCCCTCGCTACCCCGCGCCCGCAGGCCGTAATCCGCCACGCCCCTGACGCCTGGCAGTCAGCAGGAACACCGGATAATCACGCTGTGGCTTTCGCACGACGCTCGCGGTCGAAATGTCCGCGTCGGCGAATCCGGCCTCCGTTGCCGTCGCAAGCAGTACATCGCGTTCGAAACCGGTATGGAACACACCGGCATCCTCCGAGTGAAAACTGCCGTCTTCCAGGTCGAGGTCCGCGATCGCGATGAATCCGCCGTCGTTCAAGAGTCCGTGAAAGGTGCGAAACAGCGACAGAATGTCTTCGATGTGATGTATCGTCATCGAGGAAATGACCCCATCGAACCGCCTGTCCAGCCCTTCCCTGACCAGATCGACATTGAGAATCTCCAGTTCGCAGTCGAGTTGGCCGCGTTTTCCGGCAAGTTGCTCATTCATGGCTGTCGATGTGTCCACCGCCGTGATCTTCCCGACCAGCGGCGCGATTCGCTCCAGAAGCAGGCCGGTGCCCGATCCGAAATCCATGATCTCCATCGATTCGGCGAACCGGATGCGCTCGCGCATGGCCCGGGCGATGTTGTCCACGTTCCGGACCCGCTGGGATACCTGTTCCCAGCCGGCGGCCCGCTGGTCGAAATAGTCGGTGTTCATGCATGCCTCCGGCTCGAGGTACTGGACAGGACTCTGGTATGACAACGGCGGCCGGCGGTTGGTTTTCTGCATTCGATAACAATAAGCCCCCGGCGGGCAGGCCGAGGGCTATCGAGGCTGTCGACTTCGGCGGTGCGCTTTCGATGTTGCACGCGTTTAGCGTCTGACGTGCTCACAGGTGCCGAAGTGCCAGAAATCCTGGAGCGGGAAACGAGACTCGAACTCGCGACCCCAACCTTGGCAAGGTTGTGCTCTACCAACTGAGCTATTCCCGCGGAGGATGGGTATTGTAAGGGAAACCCGATCCCTGTCAACACCATATCGCCGGTTTTATGGCACAATACGCATCCCGAAAAAACGGACGAGGGTCCATGGCTAAAGAAGATGTTATTGAAATGGACGGCACCGTCATCGAGACGTTGCCGAACACGATGTTCAGGGTTGAACTGGAAAACGGTCACGTCGTGACCGCCCATATCTCAGGGCGCATGCGCAAGCATTACATCCGCATTCTCACCGGCGACAAGGTCAAGGTCGAACTGACCCCCTACGATCTGTCCAAGGGAAGAATCACCTACCGCACCAAGTAAGTCGACCGGCGCTTCCCGCCGGGGAAGCCGAACGCCGGGCAAGACCAAGAAATCGAAGCCAAAATCCGAACGGCTGACCGCCGCTTCAGTCGGTCGAGGCCGGCAACGCTTTGGGCTTGCTGCGACTGCCCCGCACCTTGAGTACGAGCTCCTTCTGCTCTTTCCCCGCGCCCTTTTCGCCCGGTGCGTAGACCGAAACCTTGCCTCCATTGGCCAGGTTTCCGAACAGCAGCGCGTCGGCCAGCGGGCGTTTGATCTTCTCCTGGATCACCCGTTTCATGGGCCGTGCGCCCATTTGCGGGTCGAACCCTTTCTGGGCGAGCCACTCACGGGTTCCGGGGCTGATCGAAATGGACACGTTCTTCAGCGCGAGCTGCTCCTCGAGCTCGAGGATGAACTTGTCCACGACCATCAGGATCACCGGCATATCCAGCGCCTTGAAATTGATGATGGCGTCGAGGCGATTGCGGAATTCCGGCGTAAAGGTCTTGCGGATCACTTCCAGGGCGTCGGTCGAGCGGTCCTGCTCGGCGAATCCGATGGAACGCTGGGCGCTTTGCGCGGCCCCGGCGTTGGTGGTCATCACCACGATCACGTTGCGGAAGTCCGCCTCGCGGCCGTTCGCATCGGTCAGCTTGCCGTGGTCCATGACCTGTAGCAGCACGTTGAAAATGTCAGGATGCGCCTTTTCGATTTCGTCGAGCAGCAGCACGCAGTGGGGGTTCTTCGTCACGGCTTCCGTCAGCAGGCCGCCCTGGTCGTAACCCACATAGCCGGGTGGCGCCCCCACCAGGCGCGAGACGGAGTGCGCCTCCATGTACTCGGACATGTCGAAACGGACCAGTTCGATGCCCATCGTCAGCGCGAGCTGGCGCGTCACTTCGGTCTTGCCGACACCCGTGGGGCCCGAGAACAGGAACGAACCGATCGGCTTGTCGGCATCACCGAGCCCGGCGCGTGTCATCTTGATGGCCGAAGCCAGGGCTCCGATGGCCTCGTCCTGACCGAACACAACCAGCTTCAGGTCGCGTTCCAGGTTCTTCAGCGACTCCCGATCCGAGCGCGACACCTGTTTGGCGGGAATGCGCGCCATGTGCGCGACGATCTCTTCGATGTCGTGCTCGTCGAGCAGTTCCTTGCGTTGCTCGTCGGGCAACAACCGCTGGCGGGCTCCGGCTTCGTCGATGACGTCGATGGCCTTGTCGGGCAGATGCCGATCGTTGATGTGGCGGGCGGAGAGTTCGACCGCGGCCCTCAGCGCCTCGTCCGAGTAGCTCACGTGGTGATGGCTCTCGAACCGTTCCTTGAGCCCGCGCAGAATCTCCACGGTTTCCTCGATGGTGGGCTCGACAATATCAATTTTCTGGAAGCGCCGCGCCAGCGCGCGGTCCTTTTCGAATACGCTGCGGAATTCCTGGAAGGTCGTGGACCCGATGCAGCGCAACTCGCCGGAGGCCAATACCGGCTTAATCAGGTTCGAGGCGTCCATCACGCCACCCGACGCGGCGCCGGCGCCGATGATCG
The DNA here is from genome assembly GCA_050118555.1 of Lysobacterales bacterium. Lineage (GTDB taxonomy): Bacteria > Pseudomonadota > Gammaproteobacteria > Xanthomonadales > SZUA-36 > CALKKN01. The sequence goes on along the minus strand of JASFKQ010000214.1, from coordinate 1,543 downwards.
TGTGGATCTCGTCGATGAAAAGGACGGCTCCGGACAGGTTCTGGAGTTCCTTGACCACCGCCTTGAGCCGTTTCTCGAAGTCACCCCGGTATTTGGTGCCCGCCAGCAGCGCACCGAGATCCAGCGCGTAGATGGTGGCATCCTCCAGGATCTCGGGGACTTCGCCGTTGACGATGCGCAATGCCAGACCTTCCGCCATCGCGGTCTTGCCCACGCCCGCCTCGCCGACATACAGGGGGTTGTTCTTACGCCGGCGGCACAGGACCTGCACCGTTCGCTGGATTTCCTTCTCGCGGCCGATCAGCGGATCGATATAGCCGTCCCGGGCGCGCTGGTTCAGGTTGGTGGTGTAGCGTTCCAGCGCGGTGGATTTCTTCTCGGCGACGTCTTCGTCCGGGTCCATTCCGGCCGCGCCGCTATCCGACTCCGCTTCGTGGTCCACCTTGCTGATGCCGTGCGAGATGTAATTGACCACGTCCAGGCGGTTTACATCGTAGCGGTTCAGCAGGTAATTGGCGTAGGAGTCCTTCTCACTAAAAATGGCCACCAGCACGTTGGCCCCGAGCACTTCGTCCTTGCCGGCGGACTGTACGTGGTAAAGGGCGCGCTGCAGCACCCGCTGGAAGCCTATGGTCGGTTGCGTGTCCCGGTTATCGTCCTCGGGCAGCAGGGGCACGGTGTCTTCCAGCACTTTGCGAAGGTCGCGCCCGAGCGCGGCCACGTCCGCGCCGCATGCGCTCAGGATCGAAAGCGCCGACCCGTTCTCGAGCAGCGCCAGCAGCATGTGCTCGACGGTCAGGAATTCGTGCCGTTTTTCCCGGGCCTCCTGGTAGGCCTGGCTGATCGAGAGTTCCAATTCCTTGCTGAACATGGGTACTCCGCCTGGCGCTCAGGCCTTTTCCATCGTGCACTTGAGGGGATGTTCGTTCTGCCGCGAATACTCGTTGACCTGGGCCACCTTGGTCTCCGCGATCTCGAACGTGAATACACCGCACACACCCTTGCCGCGCGTGTGAACGTGCAACATGACCTGGGTGGCACGATCGTGACTCATGCCGAAAAACGTTTTCAGTATCTCGATGACAAAGTCCATCGGGGTGTAATCGTCATTCAACAGTATGACACGGTACATCGGCGGAAGTTTTACGTCCGGCCGTGCTTCCTCCAGCGCCAACCCCTGATCTTTGCGTGATTCAAGATCGCGTCCCATAGGCGGGATTCTATCTCAGATTTTCTCCTTCGTGAAACCCGCCGGCGGTGGCTTTTGTGGCGCAGCAAGCGACCCCATGTATGTGGACATGACGGGTTCCGGGCATCAAAGAGGCAGCACCACGGCCGACATCATGGTCGCCATGTCGGGTGGCGTGGATTCCTCCGTCTCCGCCCTGCTGCTGCGCGAGAAGGGACATTCCATCGCGGGCATGTTCATGAAGAACTGGGAAGAAGACGACCGCCACGGCACCTGTCCGGCCGAAGCCGACGCAGCCGATGCCCAAGCCGTGGCGGACGCCCTGGGGATTTCCCTGCACCGGCGCAATTTCTC
>JASFKQ010000213.1:0-6496 GCA_050118555.1 Lysobacterales bacterium | reverse complement strand
AGTCCACAGGGCCAACCGCTGACCCAGGCCGCCGTTCGTGGGTTGGCGCAGCGCGAGGAACTGATCCTGGTCTGTGGCCGCTATGAAGGGATCGACGAGCGCCTGATCGAGATGGAAATCGACGAGGAGTGGTCCATCGGTGACTACGTCCTCAGTGGCGGAGAACTGGCTGCGGCGGTGGTGATCGATGCCGTGGCCCGGTTGCTGCCCGGGGTGCTGGGACACGAGCACTCGGCGCAACAGGATTCGTTCACGGACGGAGTGCTGGATTGCCAGCACTACACACGCCCGGAGACGATCGAAGGGCGGGGTGTGCCGGCGGTTTTGCTGTCCGGGGATCACGCCGCCATCGAGCGCTGGAGACGGAAACAGGCGCTTGGACGAACCTGGCTCAGACGGCCGGATTTGCTGGACAAACTGGAACTGGACGAAGAATCGAAAGTCCTGCTGGCCGAGTTCAAGGCCGAGTACGACCGCGCGGAAAATAACTGAAAGAACCGCCGGGCAGGAGCGGGTAAACAGGATTGGAAACACAGGATCGGGACAATGACGAACATTATTGATGAAATCAACGCCGAGCAGTTGAACACGAACATTCCGGACTTCGCGCCGGGCGACACCCTCGTGGTCAACGTGAAGGTCAAAGAAGGCAACCGCGAGCGTCTGCAGGCATTCGAAGGTATCTGCATCGCCGTCCGGAATCGCGGCCTGAATTCCGCGTTCACGGTGCGCAAGATTTCGCACGGCACGGGCGTGGAGCGCGTGTTCCAGACCCACAGCCCGCTGATCGACTCCATCGTCGTGAAGCGGCGCGGTGACGTGCGTCGGGCCAAGCTCTATTACCTGCGTGGTCGTGAAGGCAAGTCTGCACGCATCAGGGAGAAGCTGGGCTAGGCCCGGACAAGGTCCGAAAAGAACCCGCCGATCGGCGGGTTTTTTTTGGCCTGCGATCCCATGGTCACTGCGCCCGGGGATCGAGCCGGATGTGATCCCGCTCCTTGATTCTGTGGCCGCCATCCCTATCTATTTCCGCATCGCAACCATCTGTATTCGAGCCCATGAGCAACTCCAACACCAAGACCAAGGACACACCAGCAGTGGAAACGCACGCGTTCCAGGCCGAAACCCGTCAGGTGCTGCACCTGATGATCCACTCCCTGTACTCCAACAAGGAGATTTTCCTGCGCGAACTGATTTCGAATGCCTCGGACGCGCTCGATCGGCTGCGCTTTCTCGCCATCAAGGACGACTCCGTATACGAGGGTGACGGCGACCTGCGTATCGAGATCGAATCGGACGAAGAGGCCGGCACACTCACGGTCCGGGACAATGGCATCGGGATGAACCGCCAGGAAGTGATGGACAACATCGGCACCATCGCCAGGTCGGGCACCAAGGCTTTCCTCGAGCGGCTCACCGGAGACGAGAAGGCGGACGCCCACCTGATCGGCCAGTTCGGGGTGGGCTTCTACTCCTCACTGATCGTCGCCGACCAGGTCACGGTGCTGACCCGAAAAGCCGGTGACCCGGCGGCCGAGGGCGTGCGCTGGCAGTCGGACGGCGGCGGCGAGTATTCCATGGAGTTGATCGAGCGACCGGCGCACGGAACGGAGGTGGTACTCCACCTGAAGGAGTCCGAGAAAGAGTTCCTGCAGCCCTGGACGATCCAGTCGCTGATCAGCCGCTATTCGGACCATATCGGTTTTCCCATTCGCATGCGCGAAGAGGGCGAGGAAGGCGAAGCCGAGTGGAAAGCGATCAACAAGGCCTCCGCGCTGTGGACGCTGCCGAAGACGGAAATCAGCGAAGAGGAGTACCAGTCGTTCTACAAGTACCTGACGCACGATGTCGACGACCCCCTGTGCTGGGCGCACAACAAGGTCGAAGGCAGCCAGAGCTACACCACACTGCTTTACGTCCCCGGCAGTGCGCCGCTCGATTTGATGCTGCAGCGCGAGGAACGCACCGGCCTGCGCCTCTACGTCAATCGCGTGTTCATCATGGACGCCGCCCAGCAACTGCTGCCGCACTACCTGCGATTCGTCCGCGGCGTGGTGGATTCGGCGGACCTGCCGCTGAACATTTCGCGCGAACTGCTGCAGGATAACGAGCTGTCAGGCAAGATCCGTGCGGCCGTGATCCGCCGCAGCCTGGACATGATCGCGAAGTTGGCGTCCGACGAACCGGAAAAATACGCGGAATTCTGGACTCAGTTCGGCGCTGTCCTCAAGGAAGGCATCGTCGAGGATTTCGGCAATCGCGAGCGCATTGCGCCGCTGCTGAGGTTCGCGTCCACTGAGGGCGAGGACAGCAAGCCCGTCGTGGACCTGGCGACCTATATCGGCCGCATGAAAGAGGGCCAGGACGCGATCTACTACATCACCGCCGACAACTTCCGCGCCGCGAGCCACAGCCCGCACCTCGAAGTCTTCCGCAAGAAGGGCATCGAGGTGCTGTTGATGTCGGACCGGGTTGACGAGTGGATGATGGCCTATTTCCATGAATTCGAAGGCAAGCCCTTCAAGTCGGTGGCCAAGGGCGACATCGACCTGAGCGCCGTCGCCGCCGAGACCAAAGAGGACGCAGAGACGAAGGATAGTGCCGCGGAACTGGACAGCGGGCTGCTCGAAAAAGTGAAGACCGCGCTGGGCGAGCGGGTCAGCGACGTGCGCGCCAGCCAGCGCCTGACCGACTCGGCCTCCTGCGTGGTGCTGGGCGACCAGGAGATGGCCCTGCACCTGCAGCGCCTGCTGGAACAGGCTGGGCAGGAAGTGCCCGAAAGCCGTCCGGTGCTGGAGTTGAACGCAGACCACCCCCTGGTGCGCAGGCTTGCGGATGAAACCGATGGAGGGCGCTTCGACGATATCTGCCTGGTGCTCTACGAACAGGCCCTGCTGTCCGAAGGCGCCGTGCTGGATGACCCGGCCGGCTTCGTGCAGCGCGTCAACGCCCTGCTGACCGCGTAGGACCGAATCTCGCTCGGGAAAGGCTGCGGCGGCCCCATGGTCCAATCGCGACCAACGGTCGCTCCTACAGGGGGCATAACGAAACCCGCCGTAGGACCGAGCCTTGCTCGGGATAGGCTTCGGAGGCCCCATGGCCAAATCGCGACCAACGGTCGCTCCTACGGGTGCCTGATCGGGACCCGCCGTAGGACCGAGCCTCGCTCGGGATAGGCTTCGGAGGCCCGGTGGCCAAATCGCGACCAACGGTCGCTCCTACAGGGGGCATAACGAAACCCGCCGTAGGACCGAGCCTTGCTCGGGATAGGCTTCGGAGGCCCATGGCCAAATCGCGAACAAGGTTCGCTCCTACGCAGATCTGGATTGGCCCTTGTATAGGAGCCCGCTCTGCGGGCGATATAAACTAGCCCCATGACTGACACCGTACGCATCGACAAATGGCTCTGGGCCGCGCGGTTCTTCAAGACGCGCGGCCTCGCCCGCGAGGCCATCAACGGCGGCAAGGTGCAACTCGACGGTCATCGCGTGAAGCCCAGTCGCACCCTCCAGGAAGGCGACCGCCTGAGCATACGGCGGGGCGAGGACCAGTTCGAAATCACCGTCACCGACCTCGGCGACCGCCGTCTCTCGGCCGCCCTGGCGCAGGAAAAGTACAGCGAAGACCCGGCCGCCCGCGAGCGCCGGGAATCCGCCGCGGAACAGCGCAAACTGGAACGCCGGGAACGCGCCGAGCGCCCCCGTCGCCCCGACAAGCGCCAACGCCGCCAGATCGTCCGTTTCACCCGCGGTTCCGGCGATTGAGGCTCAATCGCGAACACGGATCGCCCCCCGTAGGACCGAGCTTTGCTCGGGATAGGCTGCGGAGGCCCCGTGGCCAAATCGCGACCAACGGTCGCTCCTACGGGAGCCTGATCGGAGTCCGCCGTAGGACCGAGCCTTGCTCGGGATAGGGTGGGCCGACCCCGAAAACCCATCGCGAACAAGGTTCGCCCCTACAACAGCTCCTTCAACTCGTACAACAAGGCGTGGGCTTCCCGTGGACTCAGCGTGTCCGGATCGACTTCCCGCAGGCGATCCGCTACCGGCGATCCGGCGGACTCGGGTTCCGGCTCGGGATCGGGCAGCGACGGAACGTCGAACAGGCCCAGTTGGGGTTCCTCCGATCGCTGTTGCCGTTCCAGCAGCGCGAGGTGCTTGCGGGCCTGGGCCAGCACGGCCGCCGGAATGCCGGCCAGGGCCGCCACCTGCAGCCCGTAGCTCTGGCTGGCCGGGCCGTCCTGCACCGAGTGCAGGAACACGATGCGGTCCTTGTGCTCTATGGCCTTCAGATGAACATTCGCCACCGAGGGTTCCTGCTCGGCGAGCCGCGTGAGCTCGAAGTAGTGCGTTGCGAAAAGCGTGAACGCGCTGACCTTGCGAGCGAGGTAGACAGCGCTGGCCCAGGCCAGGGCCAGTCCGTCGTAGGTACTGGTGCCGCGGCCGATCTCGTCCATCAGAACCAGGCTGTGGCGTGTGGCGTTGTGCAGGATGTTCGCGGTCTCCGACATTTCCACCATGAACGTCGAGCGGCCGCGCGCCAGGTCGTCACCGGCGCCAATGCGCGTGAAGATGCGATCAATCGGCCCGATGTCGGCGGCGGTGGCGGGCACCCAGCTGCCGGCGTGGGCGAGCAGAACGATCAGCGCAGTCTGCCGCATGTAGGTTGATTTGCCGCCCATGTTCGGGCCCGTGATCACCAGCATCCGGGTCTGTTCATCGAGATCGATGTCGTTCGGCGTGAAGGGCTCGTCCTGGATCTGCTCCACGACCGGGTGGCGGCCTCCGCGGATGCGGATGCCCTCGGTCCCGGACAAGCGGGGTTCGACCAGTTCCAGCCGTTGCGCGCGTTCGGCGAAGGCGCACAGCACGTCCAGGCGCGCCAGCCGTTGCGCCATGGTCTGCAGCGGCTCCAGCTCGCCCAGCAGGTGCTCCAGCAGCTCGGCGTAACAATGCTTTTCCCGGGCCAGCGCCCGTTCCCGGCTCGACAGTACCTTGTCCTCGAAGGTCTTCAGCTCCTCGGTGATGTAGCGTTCCGCGGATTTCAGCGTTTGCTTGCGCGTGTATTCCGGCGGCACGAGGTGCTGGTGCGCGTGGGTGACCTCGATGTAGTAGCCGTGTACCCGGTTGTAACCGACTTTCAACGAAGAAATGCCGGTGCGCTCCTTCTGCTGCTTTTCGTAGTCGAGCAGAAATTCACTGGCGTTCTCCGACAGCGAGCGCAGTTCGTCCAGCTCCTCGTCGTAGCCGGCGGCGATCACGCCGCCGTCGCGAATCAGCACCGGCGGTTCGTCCACGATCGCCCGCTGGAGGCGCTCCAGGGTGGCCTCGAACAGCGGCAGTTCCTCCAGCGCGGCAACCAGGTCCCCGCGGGCGTCCTGCCGGATCGCATTCAGGCGGGGCAGGGCGCCCAACGCATGCCGCAGGGTGGTCAGGTCGCGCGGCCGGGCGCTCTTCAGCGCCACCCGCGACAGGATGCGCTCGACGTCGCCAATCCCCTTCAGCTCGTCGCGGAAAGCCTCGAAAATCTGGCCGGAAAGCAGCGCGCCGACGGCCCGGTGCCGCCCGGCCAGCCGTTGCCGGTCGCGCAGCGGCCCGGTCAGCCAGCGCCGCAGCAGCCGCCCGCCCATGGCCGTGACCGAGGTGTCCATCACCCCGGCCAGTGTAGCGCCAGGGTCGCCACCCAGGCTGGCGTCGATTTCCAGGTTGCGGCGGCTGATCGCATCCAGGTGCAGGAAGGTGTCGGCCTGCTCCAGCTGGATGCCGCGCACGTGCGGCAGCGCGGTCCGCTGGGTTTCCTGCAGGTAGTCCAGCAGCACACCGGCGGCGCTCACCGCGGCGGGTCTTTCTTCGATGCCGAAGCCACGGAGGTCAGCGGTGCCGAATTGCTCGCACAACAGGGTGGCGCCCTGTTTCGCATCGAACTTCCAGGGCGCCCGGTGCCGCACGCCGCCGCGGCCGGTGAAACGCCCCTCCGTGCCTTCCTCGATCAGCAGTTCGGCCGGGCGCAGCCGCTCCAGCAAGGCTTCGGCCTCCTCCTTCGAGGCCACTTCCCGGGCCACGAAGCGCCCGGAGGCCAGCTCCAGCCAGGCCAGCGCCATCGCCTTGCCCGAGCTGGCCAGGCAGGCCAGCAGGTTTTCCTGCCGTGATTCCAGCAGGGCTTCCTCGGTAATCGTGCCCGGCGTCACCACGCGCACCACTTCCCGATCCACCAGGCCCTTGCCCGGGGTCGGTTCGCTGACCTGCTCACAGATCGCCGCCGACTCGCCCAGGCGCACCAGGCGAGAAAGGTAGTTGTCCAGTGCGTGATGCGGCACACCGGCCATCGGTATCGGCGCCCCGCCGGATTCGCCGCGGGTCGTCAGGGTGATGTCCAGCAGCTTCGCAGCGCGGCGCGCGTCATCGTAAAAGAGCTCATAGAAATCGCCCATCCTGAACAGCAGCAAGGTATCGGGGAACTCCGACTTGATGCCGAAGTACTGCTGCATCAGGGGCGT